>CAZONU010000133.1:0-11999 GCA_964581145.1 uncultured Planctomycetia bacterium | reverse complement strand
CCGCCGGCACCGCGCCGGAAAGCTGGAACCTCGAAAGGCCCGACGAGGTCCGGGCCGTGACCGCCGCCTACGTCGCGGCCGGCTCGGACATCGTCCTGACCAACACGTTCGGCGGCTCGCGGCCCAAGCTCGGGAAGGCCGGCCTGGCCGACAGGCTCGCCGAGGTCAACCGCCGCGGCGCGGAACTCTCCAGGGAGGCCGCGGGCGGGAAGGCCCTGGTCTTCGCGTCTATAGGCCCCACGGGGGAGTTCATCCAGCCGCTGGGGACCCTGAGCGAGGACCAGGTCATCGCGTTCTTCGCCGAGCAGGTCGCCGCCCTGGCCGCCGGCGGCGCGGATGGCTTCGTGATAGAAACAATGATCGACTTGGGCGAGGCCAAGGCCGCGCTGAAGGCCGCCAGGGACAACGCCGCGCTGCCCGTCGTCGCCTGCATGACCTTCGAAAAGGGCGCCGCCGGCTACGCGACCATCATGGGGGTCACGCCCGAGCGGGCCGCGGAGGAACTGACCGCCGCCGGCGCCGACGCGGTCGGCGCCAACTGCGGCGCGGGCATCGACAACGTGATAGAAATCGTCCGGCTCATGAAGGGCGCCAGCAGCCTGCCCCTCTGGGCCAAGCCCAACGCGGGGCTCCCCGAGCTCGTCAAGGGCCGGACCGTCTTCCGGGAGACGCCCGGGCAGATGGCCGCCCGCGCGGGCCAGCTGGTCGAGGCCGGCGCGCGCATCGTCGGCGGCTGCTGCGGCACCACCCCGGAGCACATCGAGGCGCTGAAGGCCTCCCTGGCCGGAAGCCAGTGATGCCTTCAGCATGGCTGATGGCTGACGGCCCATGAACGGATTTCCTTCATCAGCCGCTGACCATGGGCCCTCGACCATCCCGCGCGGCGGAGCCGCGCGCTGGCGCGCTTGACAGCCTCCGCCCGGCTTTCTACCATGCACTGAAGAACGGCCCCGGGGGAGGTTTCCCGAGTGTACGAGGTCACTGTCGAGGGGCGCTTCAGCGCCGCCCACAACCTGCGCGGCTACGACGGCGACTGCGAGCGCCTCCACGGGCACAACTACCGGGTGCGCGCCGCCGCGCGCGTCGCCGAGCTGGGCGCCGACGGCCTGGCCGTCGACTTCCGCGACCTCCAGGCTGCGCTCGGCGAGGTGCTCGGGGCGCTCGACCACAAGTACCTCAACAAAGACGTGCCCGAGTTCGGCGAGGGGAAGATGAACCCCACCACCGAGAACCTGGCCAGGTTCGTCTTCGCGCGGCTGGCCGCGCGGGAGCTGCCCGCCGGCGCGCGCATCGCAAACGTCACCGTCTGGGAGTCGCCGGGCCGCTCGGTGACCTACAGCGAGGAGGGCTGAGTCTTGGCGGTGCTGCAGGTGGCCCTGGACTTCGTGGACGCCGGCCGGGCGATGAAGTGCGCCCGCGAGGCCGTCGCCGGCGGCGCCGACTGGCTGGAGGCCGGCACCCCGCTGATCAAGAGCGAGGGCGTCGCCGTCATCCGCGCCCTGCGCGAGGAGTTTCCCGACCGGCACATCGCCGCCGACCTCAAGACCATGGACGCCGGCCGCGGGGAGATGGAGATGGCCGCCAAGGCCGGGGCCACCAGCGCCAGCGTGCTGAGCGCGGCGGGCGACGCGACCATTGCCGAGTGCGCCGCCGCCGGCAGGAACTACGGCATCGAGGTGGAGGTCGACCTCATCGGGGCGGGCGACCCCGCCGCCGCGGCCAGGCGCGCCGAGGAACTGGGCGCCGGCGCGGTGGCCGTGCACCTGGGCATCGACGAGCAGATGCGCGGCGCCGACCCTTTCGAGATGCTCCGCGCGGTGCGCGAGGCGGTCTCTATACGGGTCAGCGTCGCCGGGGGCATCAACTCCGAGACCGCCGCCGAGGCGGTCAAGGCCGGCGCCGACGTGATCGTGGTCGGCGGCGCGCTGACCAAGAGCCCCGACGCGGCCGCCGCGGCCGGGGACATCAAGAAGGCCATGGAGACCGGCCAGGCGGTCCAGAGCCTGCACTACAAGCGCGCGGGCCTCGAGAACATCCGCGAGGTGCTCCACAAAGTGTCCACGCCGAACATCTCCGACGGCGCCCACCGCAAGCCGTGTCTCGCGGGCATCCGCGCGCTGGCCCCCGAGATGAAGTGCGTCGGCCCGGCCTTCACGGTGCGCAGCGCGCCGGGCGACTGGGCCAAGCCGGTGGAAGCCATCGATCTGGCGAAAGAGGGCGACGTGCTGGTCA
The DNA here is from genome assembly GCA_964581145.1 of uncultured Planctomycetia bacterium. Taxonomy (GTDB): domain Bacteria; phylum Planctomycetota; class SZUA-567; order JAKLDR01; family JAKLDR01; genus CAZONU01. Next base: position 9,767 of record CAZONU010000133.1, on the reverse strand, counting down.
TCGACGCCGGCGGTGCCGGGCCCGCGCTCTGGGGCGAGCTGGCCACTCACAGCGCGCTCCAGCGCAAGCTCGCCGGCGTGGTGGTCGACGGCGCGGTCAGGGACACCCCGGAGATACGCAAGCTGGGCCTGCCGGTCTTCACGAGGCTGGTACGGTCCAACGCCGGCGAGCCCAAGGGCTTCGGCGAGACCGGCGTCACCGTCACCGCCGGCGGGCAGGAGGTCTCGCCCGGCGACTGGATCGTCGGCGACGGCGACGGGGTCATGGTCCTGCCCCGGACCCGGGCGGTGGAGATGGCCAACCACGCCGCCGACTGCCTGGAGAAGGAGAACCGCATCCGCGGGGAGATCGTCGCCGGCAACACCACCCTGGCCATGGTCACCTACCTCTTGAAGTGGGAGAAGAAGGGATAGCCCATGATCATCGTCGGGGAACGCATCAACGCCAGCCGCAAGCGCATCGCCCGGGCCATCGAGAAGCGCGACGCCGACAGGATCGTCAGAGAAGCCAGGAAGCAGGTCGCCTGCGGCGCGTCGTACATCGACATCAACGCGGGAACCTCCGTGGCCAAGGAGGTCGAGGACCTGGTCTGGCTCGCCGAGGTGGTGTCCGGCGCGGTGGAGGCGCCCCTGTGCGTGGACAGCGCCAACCCCGCGGCCCTGGAGGCGGCGCTGCCGGTTAACAGGCACGGCCGGCCGATGATCAACTCCATCACCGCCGAGAAGGCCCGGATGGAGGGAATACTGCCGCTGGTGAAGAAGTACAACACTAAGGTGGTGGCGCTGACCATGGACGACTCCGGCATCCCCGAGGACGCCGGCGGGCGGGTGGCGGTGGCCGAGAAGCTCGGCGCGGAGCTCTCCGCCGCGGGGGTGCCCGCCGAGGACGTCTTCTTCGACGTCCTGGTCCGCCCGATCTCCACCGACCAGACCCAGGCGGCCCACTGCCTGGAGGCGGTGCGGCGCATCAGGGAGAGGTTCCCGGAGGCCCACTTCATGTGCGGGATGAGCAACGTCTCCTTCGGGCTGCCCCGGCGCAGGATACTCAACAGCACCTTCCTGGCCCTGCTGATGGCCGCCGGGCAGGACGGGGCCATCCTCGACCCCACCGAGGCCGGCGTCGCCGCGGCGCTGTTTGCCACGGGCGCGCTCCTGGGCCGGGACGAGTACTGCATGGAGTACATCACCGCCGAGCGCGAGGGCCGGCTGGGCCGGGAGGAGTAGCGATGCTCTGCCAGATGTGCAAGAAGCGGCAGGCCACCATCCACCTCACCGAGATCGTCCAGAACCAGAAGAAGGAGGTGCACCTCTGCGAGAGCTGCGCCGAGAAGCAGGGCGTGGTCAAGACGCAGATGTCCATCGCCGACTTCCTTTCCGGGCTGGCCTCCGGGGGCAAGGCCAAGACCAAGGACGACCTGCCGGACATCACCTGCCCCTCCTGCGGGATGACCCTGGGCGAGTTCCAGAGCGGGGGCCGCTTCGGCTGCGCCGACGACTACGCGGCCTTCCGCGGGCGGATCATGCCGCTCATCGAGAAGATCCACGACGCCACCCAGCACGTCGGCAAGATGCCCGCGCGCACCGACCGCGAGGTGGCCCGCGAGAAGTCCCTGCGCCAGCTGCAGGCCGAGCTGAAGCGCGCCGTGGAGCGCGAGGAGTACGAGGAGGCCGCCAGCATCCGCGACCGCATCCGCGAGCTGGAGGAGAGCCGCGGGCCCGCCGCGCCGGAGGAGAGCGATGCAGCTCAAGAAGCTGTCTGACCGCCTCGGCGAGTGGCTCAAGGGCAGCGGGCCGGACTCCGACGTGGTCATCTCCAGCCGGGTGCGCCTGGCCCGCAACCTCGAGCGCTACAACTTCCCCGCGCGGCTGGGCGAGGCCGAGCGCCTCGAGTGCGCCGCGCACCTCCGCGAGAAGGTCCTGGCCGCCGGCCTGGTCGAGCCCGACGGCTACATCCTGCTCGAGGAGCGCACCCCCCTGGAGCGCCGCTTCCTGGTCGAGCGCCACCTGATCAGCCGCGAGCACGAGGACGGCGAGCCCGGCCGCGCGGTGGCGGTCGGCGACCAGGAGATCCTCTCGGTGATGGTCCTGGAGGAGGACCACCTCCGCCTGCAGATCCTGAAATCCGGCTTCCAGCCGGAGGCGACCTGGCGCATCGCCACCAACGTCGACGACCTCCTCGAGAAGCAGCTGGAGTACGCCTTCAGCCCCCAGCTGGGCTACCTGACCAGCTGCCCGACCAACGTGGGCACCGGGCTGCGCGCCTCGGTGATGCTGCACCTGCCCGCGCTGGTCTTGACCCGGCACATCACCAAGTGCTTCCAGGCCATGGCCAAGATCGGCCTGAACGTCCGCGGCCTCTACGGCGAGGGCACCGAGGCCTCCGGGGACTTCTACCAGATCTCCAACCAGTCCTCGCTGGGGAAATCCGAGGAGGCCATCGTCCGCGACCTCGCCGCGGTGGTCCCCGAGGTGCTCAAGTACGAGCGCAACGCGCGCAAGACGCTGATGAGCCGCGACCGCGGGCGCATCGAGGACCGGGTCTGGCGGGCCTACGGGATGCTCAAGCACGCCCGGATACTTTCCAGCGAGGAGGCCATGGCCCTGCTGTCCGCGCTGCGCCTGGGCGTCAACACCGGCATGCTCGCCAAGACCGACGCCGAGACGGTCAACGAGCTGTTCATCTTCAGCCAGCCGGCGCACCTGCAGACCCGGGTGGGCCGGGAGCTTTCACCCCAGGAGCGCGACGTGATGCGCGCGGACTTCTTCCGCCAGCGCCTGCCGGCCCTCTAGGGCCCGTCGCGGCTTCTCCAACCTCTTTCACCGCCAAGACGCCAGGGCGGGCCTTTTTTCTCACCACCAAGGCACAAAGGCACCAAGTTGGAACTCGGGTCGCGGGAAGGCGCGCAGGCTTCGCGAGCGGTCTCCGCCGCGTTCAAATCCTCAAGGTTCTTCGTGCCCGCCACGGCGGGTAAATCTTGGTGTCTTGGTGGTTGATTAGCCCAGTGCATGTGCCGGCGGTGTATCAAGAGCGTCCTGCCCGCGCGGGCGGCGAGCGCCGCGTCCGGGCCGGCGGCGAAGTCCAGCAGCCTGTTAATGGCCAGCGCGGCGCCGAACTCCGCGGCCTCCAGCCGCGCGGGGCGCCATGCCCGGTCCCAGGTTTTCGCGTAGACGAAAGCCCAGCGGGCTATTTCCTCGGCGGCGCGACCCGTCTCCTGGGCGATGGAGGCGGGCGCTTCGCCGAGAGCCACCCCGCGCGCCGCGGCCAGCAGGGCAATCTCCAGCTCCCGCGGCGGTTCTTCCGCGAACCAGCGTTCACAGTTCTGCGCGTCCCCACTGAACGATGTCTTTTGCCCTCCCTGGCAAATCGTGAGGTTCCGCCCTCCCGGCGTGGTTTCGTCAAGCAACTCGCCTCCCGTCGGGGGCACAAGGCCCCGCTCCGGGAGGCGACGGCTCCTCCTGCGTTCCACATGCCTGCGATGCACGAGTAACTCTCTTGCGGCGCTCTCGGCAGCCTGCTCGTCTTTTCCCTTGAGCAGCGCCGTGAGGTGCGCGAGGGTCCGGCCCTCGGCTTCCTCTAAACGCAGCTTCTCCGCGCGGACGTAGAGCGGCCGCCAGGCCTCGGGGTGCCTGACCGCGAAGCGGCAGAGCTCGCCGGCGGAGTGGGACGTCTTTTCCGCGATAATCTCCCAGGAGATGCCCCGGGCGCGCTGGCGCGCGGCGTCGATGAGCAGGTCGCGCCCGAAGGGCAGTTTCACCGCAGAGGCCGCAGAGAGGCGCGGAGAACTGCTCCTGGCTCCCTCGCGGGGAGCGTCTCCCGATAGATCGGATGTGGATGTCCGCGGGCTGGTCATATCTCTTTCCTGTGCACCTTTCTCACACAAAGACACCAAGCCGCAAAGGGACTTGTTCCGGTTCGCTTCTTCGTGACTCCGTGGCTCCGTGTGAGAAAAGAGCTTGGAGTGCATGGCCGCGGGCTGATCATACCTCTTCTCTGCGGGCCTGGCGCGCTCTGCGGTGAGACAGGTCACTTTCCGCGATCAAGGTCAATAGCTCCTCTCTGTGTTCTTGGCGTCTTGGCGGTTCAAGGGTCTTTTCTCACACGGTTCTTCGTCCATAATCGCGCCTTGCAATGCCTTCTTATATATAATATATCACCGACTGCGGGGAATGTCAAGATGATAATCGAGAAAATAATAGCGGCGTCAGGCTAAATATACATAAACTACTGCCATCCAGGGGGATGCGCGCAAACGCGAAACGCAAGCCGTTGAGTCCCAGGTGCTTACAGCATCCGCCAAGCAACCCGGCTGTGGGTCAGAGGTTACTGACTACCGACCACCGACCACCGGCTACCGCCAACCGAGGTAAGCCTTGCCCGTTGCCGCGGGCGCCGGCGCGGGGTAGAATATGCACAGGAGGCTGATGAGGTATGGGGGGGCAGGGAGAGAGAGGAGACCCATCGTGCCCAATCTGAAGATAGGCGTTTTCGCCACCGGCTTTGGACTGCCCCCGCGCCGGGGCATCGAGAAGACCGCGGAGGTCGGCGCGCGCGGCGTGCAGATCCGCACCACCGCCGGCGAGTTCGCGCCGGAGAGTCTCTCGGCGGAGGGCAGGCGCGAGCTGCTCCGCTTCGTCGAGTCCTGCGGTCTGGAGATCAGCGCCACCTGCGCGGACTACGGCAAGGGCTTCGGCGACGCCGAGGGGAACCGCGAGCTGGTCCCCAAGGTCAAGGCCAACGTCGACCTGGCCGCCGACCTGGGCGTGCGCGTGGTCACCACGCACATCGGCACCGTCCCCGCCGAAGGGGGCGACCCGGTCCGCTCGACAATGCTCTCGGCGCTGGAGGAGGTCGGCCGCTACGCCGAGGGGCGCGGCGTGGTCCTGGCCACCGAGACCGGTCCGGAGTCCGGCGCGGTCCTGCGCGACCTGCTCGGGGAGCTCCAGACCGGAGCGGTCAAGGTCAACTTCGACCCGGCCAACCTGGTCATGCACGGCTTCGACCACCTCCGGGCGGTCGAGGACTTGGCTGCCTGGATAGTCCACACCCACGCCAAGGACGGCCTGCGCGGCGGGGGCGAAGTGCCCCTGGGGCGGGGCCACGTCGACTTCCCGCGCTACGCGGCCGCGCTGGGCAAGGTCGGCTATGACGGTTACTACACGATCGAGCGCGAAGGCGGTGACGACCGCGAGGCGGACATGCGCGCCGCGGTGGAGTTCCTCAAGTCGCTGGAGGTCGCGGGCCCCTGAGGAGGCGCGCGCGATGAAGGCAGAATCTGCGAGCGAGGCGAGATGACCGCCCCCGGCCCCTTGGCCCGCCATAGCTCGCCTGAAGCGAAGGCGGCTTCCCCAGCTTCCCCACAGGCGCCGTCTTCACAGGGCCAGCCTGCTGTGGAAACGAAGCGCAGTCGGAGGCTCTACGTCTACTGGGCGATCTCCCTCACGCTCTTGGTCACAGTGGGTCTTGTGTGCTGGCTGGTGGTGGTGCCGGTGTGGCAGGTGCGGGCGGCAGTGAGACGCTGCGCCGGCCTTTATTCACCAGCGAGCTGCCCTTGGTCCAGGAAGTTGTACCTGCGCGAGCTCGAGCGCTTGGGTGGGCCAGAAGCAGCTTCTCGGAGGCTGGGCTCTTACCTCCGCCTGCCGGGGTGGCTCGCGCCGCCGCGGGATGATCTTGCTGCTATTAGGATGCTGAGCGAGTGCGGGTCAGTAGCCGTTCCGGAACTCATCGGGCTCCTCAAGAACAAGGATGCCCCGCGAGCGGACGCGGCCTGGGCGCTTGGAAGGATCGGCGACATCGAGACCGTCCGGCCCCTGCTGGAGGCGGCGCAGGATGATTCCGGGGATGTCGGCGCGGCCGCTACCGAAGCGCTAGTGAGGTTCCCCTGGAGGGGTGGCCGCGTCTACGATCAGCTCGTAGTCGCACTGAAGGACAAGGAGCCCGGGGTTCGGTCCGTCGCAGTTCGCGTGTTGGGGAAGCGCTGCGGCCCTACGGCCATGAAACCGCTTGTCACGGCCCTCAAGGATAGGAACCCAGAGATCCGCCAGGCCGCCGCCGAGGCTTTGAAGAAGATCAGAGGGCGGGAGGAGAAGTGAGCGTGAGCCGGACTCACCATCAGAGATAGAGGGCGCAGAACATGACTGAGCACAAAGGGGCGGAGATGAAGAGTGACGACCGCGATGCTTCGCGGGCCACAGGTGCGTGCCCGGATTGTGGCGCAAAGCTCCAGAAGGGCTATCTGGCTTCCGGAGGTGGTTTGTCCTGGAGTCCGACGCCTGTCTGGACCTTCTGGAAGGGCTCCCTGATAGTCTCGTGGTTCAAGAAGAGCAAGAAGTGCGTTACCAAGGCGGGTGCCTATAACCTCCCCGCCGACCGCTGCAGGAAATGTAGCATACTGGTGCTCAGATACTGAGGCGTGCGAGAACAGGGAAGCTCAGATGACCGCTCCCGCCCCTTCCCCAGGACCCGCCAAGCGCTCCAGGCGCCTGTACGTCTACTGGGGCATTGCCCTGGCGCTGCTGCTCACTCTCGGGCTCCTCTGCTGGCTGGTGGTGGTGCCGGTGCTCAGGGCCCGTGAAGTACTGATCGGCAGCGGCATCGTCACTCGAATACCGGACGGTTCACCTGTCAACTACGGCGACTCGGAGATAATAAGACGCCTGGGCGGAGCAGAAGATTCTGCAAGGTCAATTGGCTTGTATATCTGGGCTGCCGGTTTGTTGCGGCCAGGTGTTGATGATATCGAGTCTGACTACAGATGGGCAGGTGTGTCCGTGTTGGAGAGCTGCGGAGAACCCGGTTGGCGCGTGCTGGAATCCCTCCACGATGACTACGACCCGCTGGTCCGCCAACGCGCGGCACAAGCGCTGAAGAAGATCAGGGAAAAGGAGAAGACACCGTGAGCGACGAGGCCATCAGCATTCGAGGACTTTCCCTGGAGGACGTCCTGCCCCTGGTGCGCATCGCCGGCCAGGCCTTCCTGGAGCACGCCCGCTTCCCGGAGATGGGCCTGAGCGCCACCCGGTATCTCCGCGAGCACCCCGGGTGGCAGTGGGGCGCGTTCGGGGGGGGCCGCCTGGCCGGCTTCCTGCTCACCGAGCCCAGCACCGAGAAGGGGCGCGTCGCGATTCGGCTGATCGCCACCGACCCCGGCGTCCAGGGCAAGGGAATCGGCGGCCGCCTGCTTGACACGTTGGAGGCCCGCGCGCGGGAGGCGGGTTTTCCCCTGCTCAGCGTGGGCACGCCCTTCGCCGGCAGGTTTTACGAGAAGTACGGTTTCGAGATCACCAAGGTCCACCTCAAGGTCATCAAGGAGATCATCCGCCGGGCGGTCAAAGGAGAGAAAGGCGTCGCCGTCCGGCCGCTGGACTTCGAGAGCGCCGCGGAGGTGCTCGGCCGTTTTGAGGATGACGAGCTCCGCGGCAGGTTCCTGGACGCCTTTCTCGGTAATTACAGAAAGGACCGCGGCCTGGCCCTCCGCGTCGAGCGGGACGGCGAACTCCTGGGCGTCGTCATCGGCAGGGTCTCCGAGTTCTACGGCGACTTCGGCGAGGCCCGCTTCTTCCACGCCTTCGGCGGCGGGCCCGGGCCGCTGGCGGCGGCCTTCGAACTGGCCGTCTCGACGCTGGGCCTGCGCTGGGCGGGATTTTGTCCACCTGAAGACCAGGAGGCGGCCTTCGAGGCCCTGGGCTACGCCCGCGCCGAGCGCGATTTCTTCTGGACCATGTACACGCTGGAGAAGCGGCTGGATGGCTGAGCGAAGGAGAGCGTCATGAGCACAGCGCCGCAGGTTTCCATCGCCACGTCTTTCTGCTACGAGATTCCGCTTGAGGAGCAGCTCCCGCTGATCCGCCGGGCGGGCTTCACGCACGTCTCGCTGGGCGCGCGCGCCGAGCACTTCAAACCCGTCACATCCAACGGGGGCATGGAGCGCCTGCGACAGCTGGTCGAGGCCAGCGGCCTGGCGGTGGACACGGTTCACGGGAAGAGCCTGGACGCGTCCAACAGCTTCCGCAGCGCGCGGAACAGCGCGGAGTCAGCCGTGGTCCTCGGCGCCCGCGCGGTGGTGCTCGGCGCCGGGCCCTTTGACCTGCCCGAGCGCGAGCTCCCCGGGCACCTCGAAGACCTGTTAGATACCTGCGCCACGCTGGTCAACGTGGCCGCGGACCTGGGCGTCTCTTTCGCGCTGGAGAACGCCGCGCCGGGCCCGGCCACCGAGCTGGCCGTCCGCGCGGTGGAGGCCTTCGACGACCCCGCGCTGGGCCTGTGCTACGACCCGGCCCACGAGCAGATCGGCGGGCCGCGGCCCTTTCATCTCTTGAAACGCCTTAAGGGCCGGGTCAACGCGGTGCACCTTTCCGACAGGTCGGGCCCGCACGTGGACCACCTGGTCCCCGGCGAGGGCTTTATCGACTGGGACGCGCTCGCCGCCGCGCTGGGCCGCGCGGGCTACCGCGCGCCGGTGCTGGTGGAGGCCACCACCGAACACTCCCGCTTCGGCGGGCCGGAGGCCTTCTTGAAAGCGGCCTGCGCGGCCGGCCGGAGGATCTGGCGGAAGTTACACGGCAAGGCTGGCGCCTGAGTCCGCGTCTCCCTGCTCCGGCGCGATCACCTGTAACGCCCCGGGGAGGACCTTTATCGCCTGGGGCAGCGCGCCGGCCACGTCCCCGTCGAGCGCCACCGGCGCGCTGGGCGGGCCGGGGATGAAGACCTCCCTGCCGCGCATCAGCACCGCGCCGGAGCCCGAGTGCCGGTCGCGGCGGGCCAGCAGCGGCATCTTGAGCAGGGCCCTGACCGCCTGGCGCGTCAGCGTCCACCTGCCCCCGTAGAGCAGCACCACGTCGAGCAGCCCGTCGTCGACGGCCGCGTCGCGGGCCACCTGGAAGTAGCCCGCGTAGGTCCGGCCGTTGGCGACCACCACCATGAAGGCGCCCTCCGGCGCGGGCACGCCGTCCACGATCACCTCGATGCCCGGGAAGCCGTAGCGGCAAAGCGCCCCCAGCGTCGCCGGCACGTAGGAGAGCTTGCTGATGCCGTGGCGGCGCTCGCGGTGCACGCGCCGGACCACCTCGGCGTCGAAGCCAACACTCAGGCAGAGAAGAAACCGCGCGCCACCGGCCTCGGCCATGTCCATGGTGCGCGCGCGGCCGGCCGCCGCCAGGCGGGAGGCGGCCACGGGGTCGAGCGGCAGCCCCAGCTCCCGGGCCACGGAGTTCGAGGTGCCCAGGGGAATAATGCCCAGCGGGATCTCCAGCCGCGCGGCGACCTCGGCGACCTCGCGCACCGTCCCGTCGCCGCCGCCGGCCAGGAGCATGTCGAAGTCCGCGCCCCCGTATTCGCCGACCACTCGCGCGGCCTCGCCGGGGCCGCCCGTTTCCAGGACCTCGACTTCCAGGTTCCCGGCGTTGAGGGCCTCGACGCAGCGCGCGCGGACCAGGCCGTGCTTCCCGCGGCCGGAGATGGGGTTGACGACGAAGAGCGCCTTGCGCACGGGTCAGGCGGCCCCCGGGCCGGCCAGCTCGCGGCCCTTCTCGAAGGCCTGGAGGTTCGCGTCTAAGTACTTGGCGAGCACCTGGGCGCTGACCGCCGCCTTCCACTCTTTCACGTCGAAGCCCGGCACCCGCGCGCTCATGGCCCCCAGCAGCACCACGTTGGCCGCGCGGGGCACGCCCAGCTCAAGCGCGGTCTCGTAGCCGGGCACGCTCAGCGTCTCGGCGAACCCGGCCAGGCGCGCGGGGACCTCCTCGGGGTACTCCTCGCCGCCGGCGGTCACC
>CAZONU010000132.1:0-12056 GCA_964581145.1 uncultured Planctomycetia bacterium | reverse complement strand
GCCGCGGCGGGCGCGCTGGCCGAGACCGCCTACGTCAGGGTCCGGAACACCCGCATGGTCGACAAGCCCGACGTCTACAAGGGCAAGCTGGTCAAGCGGCTCTATCACCGCGACAAGCTCGAGCGCCTCCAGAAGGGCAAGAAGTGGGACAGGGTCCGGAGCGGCGAGAAGACCGGCTACGTCCGCAGCCGCGACCTGGCCACCAGGCGGCCCCGGGACGTCAAGAAGCAGGGCGCCGGATGGAAGTGGATGGGGAGCAGCAAGGACCCCACCTTCACCGCCGGCACCCGCGCCCTGGGCCCGCTGGGCAAGGAGTACACCAAGTTGAACAACCTCGAGAAGGGCCGCGCGGTGGTCGAGGGGCGCATGGACAAGATGAAGCTGGACCTCGAGAAGCTGGAGAAGTTCCAGCGCGAGGGCAAGGTCGGCGACTTCGCCGCCGAGGAGGGCGGGGAATGAGGCGCTCACTTCTCGTCACCGCGCTGGGCGCCGCGATCCTCGTCGCCGGCTGCACCGCCGAGCAGATCGGCCAGGGCCTCAAGTCCGGCTTCAGGTACGCGCGGGCCGGCAAGCCCTTCACCTGGAAGGAGGAGCTGGAGATCGGCGGCACCGTCGCGGCCCGGCTGGCGGCCAGCTACGAGATCGCCGAGGACCCCCGCGCCACCGAGTACGTCAACATGGTGGCCAGCACGGTCTCCTCCTACGGCGAGCGCCCCGACGTCCTGCCCCGGCTGCTGATCCTCAGGAGCGAGGTCCCCAACGCCTACGCCTGTCCCGGCGGCTACATGTTCGTGACCACCGGGCTGCTCAAGACCTGCCGGGACGAGAGCGAGCTGGCCGGGGTCCTGGGCCACGAGCTGGTCCACGTGGGCCGCAAGCACACCCTGGCCATGCTCCGCAAGAAGCGCCGCAGGAGCTGCTTCCTGGAGGAGACCGCCAAGAACCTGGCGGACCGCAGCGAGATCGCCAGGCACTACCCCGGATTCAAGAGCATCGTCGACGCGGGCATCGACGGGATCGTCAACAACAACCACGGCAGGAAGGTCGAGGCCGAGGCCGACCGGCTGGGCGCCGAGTGGGCCGCGCGCGCCGGCTACGACCCGGCGGGCCTGGGCCGGCTCATCGAACGGCTGCCCGTCGAGGGCAAGAAGAGCGCCTGGAAGGAGAAGTTCTCGGTCTACAAGGACGGCTCCACCCGCGCCCAGCACATCGCCAAAGAGCTCGCCAAGAAAGGCATCACCGGCGGGGGGGTCAGGAACGCCGAACGCTACAGGCGCGAGCTGGCCGGAATCCTCAAGTAAGCACGCGCAAAAGACCGGGGGCGCCGCTGGCGGCGCCCCCGGACGTTTTGTGGGGAATTCTCCGGGATCAGCTGAAGCCGCTGCCGCAGGAGCCGAAGAGCATGCAGGCGGCCCCCTGGCCGCTGTGATTGCTGTCGCAGGCCGCGGTCACCACCTGGAGCTGCTCCTCGTGGACCAGCTCCGGCGCCGCGGCGAGCTCCCCGGGCGGGCTCTGCGCGGCGCGGCGCGAGCGCTTGCTCTCGGCGCCGGGGGCCTCGCGCCACTCCGCCAGGCCCAGCGCCACCAGCTGCTCGGCGAAGCGCTCCAGCTCCCCGGCGGCGGCGGGGGCGGGGAGCCCCCGCGGGCGGGCCAGCACCGCGGCGATTTCCTCCAGCTCCCGGGAGCCGTCGGCCAGCTCCCAGGCCAGCGCGCCGGCCGGGTTCAGCGACCAGACCTTGCCGGCCCGCGGCGAGACGATGACCTCCTCCTCGCCGATCCGCCGGCTGGCCAGGGCCGGGGAGTGCACCAGGTACTTGGCCATGACGGGCTCCTTCTCTAGCAGGCCGTTGAAAAATGGGGCGTCGTGACGGCGGGCGCTCCCGAGCGCTGCGGGGCCCGAGGGTGAGCGCGATGCCTCTGGCATCGTGCGAATCCCGAGAACGAAGCAGCGCGACGGGACCGCCTGCCGCCCACGGGGTTGGGCCATAACGGCCCATCTTCTTCGTCGGGAACCCGAAGACGATGCTCGGGCATCGACTTCGGAACCCCTCCTCGAATCTGAACCATTCTGTCTCCAATCACGACGGCTCCATTTTTCAACGGACTGCTAACGCTGGAAGGTGGGCAGGTACTGGTAGGGAATGGCCAGCACCAGCACCTCGCAGGCCGTGCTGTAGACCCCCCCGTAGCTGGAGCGTCCCCGGGTGATGCTGCCGTCGGTGGACTGGGCCTTGATGATCGAGTCGCGGAACTTGGGGTAGTGCTTGGACCAGTCCGGGTCGCCGGCCTGGTAGAGGGCCTGGCCCAGGTAGAGGTCGGTGTAGTGCGGGAAGTAGTTGCGCCCTTTGCCCCCGCCCTTGAGCATGCGGCGCATGTAGGCGATGGCCTTGGTGGCCTCGCGGCTCTCGCGCCGGCCCAGACCGCAGAAGACCATCACCCCCGCGGCGCTCAGCGCCGGGCGGCTGCTCCGCCCGCCCATGGAGTAGGCGATGCCCCCGTCGGCGCACTGGCTCTTTTTCATGTAGGCGATGCCCTTGTCGATGGTCTTCTGGGGCACGTTGATGCCCGCCTGGCGCGCCGCCCAGATGGCCTGCACCTGGGTCACGGTGATGGAGCCCTCGTGGGAGGCGTTGGAGATCGGCTGGTAGTACCAGCCGCCGGTGGTGCTCTGGCTCCGGGCGGTGAGGCGCACGCCCTTCTGGACGCTCTTGCGCAGCTTGCGGGCCAGGCCCGGGTCGGCGGTCATGCCGTAGACCTCGGCCATGAAGTGCAGGGCGTAGCCGTGGCCGTGCATGCTCCGCCCGCCGGCCGAGGCGTAGCAGCCCTCCCTGTCTTGGAGTTTAAGCAGGAAGCGCGCGGCCTTCTCGACGACCTTGGCGTGCTTGCCGCGCGCGGGCACGTGGCCGGCGGACAGGAAGGCCAGCCCGGCCAGGCCGGTCATGGCCGCGCGGTGCTGGCCGCCGTTGGCCGAGAAGCCCCCGTCCTTCTGCTGCTGCCGGGCCATGTAGTCGAGCGCCCGGCCGATGGCCCGGGCGGCCTTGGGGCTCACCGCGAGCTCGGCGTGCCCTCCGGTGCCGCGCAGCTTGGGCTCAGCCTTGGGCTTCTCGCCCTCCTTGGGCTTGGGGGGCTCGCCCCCCAGGGCGGCGGCGGGCAGGGCCAGCAGCAGCGCGGCCAGCAGCGGCAGCTTGCTCTTCACGGAGACACACCCCTTTCGTCTGCACCTTATATTATACCCCGGCCAGGGGAGCGAGGTCAATACCCCGGCCCATCTGGTTGCCGGTTGCCGGCTGCCAGTTTTCAGTTCCAGCTCTCCAAGCTCCTGACCCGTGAGCCGGCCGGCTCCCGTTCCGGGGACACGAAGTCGGCCGCTGGGCGGCCTTGGTTCATGTCCCCGCGGAGCCGGCTTGAACACACCTGAGTCACTCCCGTTCAGTGGCTTGCGAGCTCTGAAAAAAAGTTTACGTGAGCCAATCCACAGATTTCGCAGATGCCGCAGATTCCTGTCCTGACCCATCTGTGTAATCGGTGTAATCTGTGGATTCCAATCTCTCTCCCCGATCTTGAACGTATCTGAGTCATTGAACGCCAGTGACTTGTGAGCCCTGAAAAAAAGTTATTCGCGCGGCTCCTCCTCTCCATCCCCGTCCCCGTTGCCGCCATACGCCTCCTGCCAGGGGGAGGGTTCCATTTCGTCGCGGTCGAAGCCCAGGCGGGGGCGGTCTTCTGCTCGGCGGCAGGCGGCCAGGGTGCGGGCGGCCTCGTCGAGCTGGGCGAAGGCCGCGGCGCGGTGCCGGGACTTGTGCTGCTTGCCCGCGAAGATCTCGTTTTTCTCGGCCAGAACCGCGTTCTTCTTGCGGCCGCGGTCGTCGGCCATGAGCGTCTGGGCGGCGCGCAGGGCCACGCGCTCGTCTTTACTGTTCAAGAGCTTGGTCAACGTCGCCCGCGCCTTGGCGGCGGCCTCCATCGACGCCCTGAACTGGGCCTCCTCGAGGAGCGACCAGTAGACCCGTCCGCTTCGGCGCACCAGCTTGCGCAGGCGTTCTCCGTCGGTGTTGAGTTGGGTTGCCAGCTGCGCCCAGGTCTTGCCCTCGGCCCGCAACATCGCCGCATCTTCCAACATCTCCATTTCCTGTTCCGACAGTGGCGTTTTCTTGGTGCTCATGGGTTGTCCTCCTTCCATAGGTTGACCGGACAAATCCGGCCCAAAAAACACAGTACCCCTCCACTATATAGGGGATTTTTTCCACAAACCGGAAAAATTATTTTCTTAAACGTTGAAAGACCAGGCGGATAAGAAAATAAAATTTCCTGGAAATGACAAACAGGGGGGTCCGAAGTGAACGCGCCAAACGGGAACCCCGAAAGGAAGGCTTCTCGGGGGCCCGCCCTGTGGCGATTCGCTAGCTGGGGAAGGGGCGGGGGCGGTCATGCCTAGCTGAAGACCGTATACCAATGCGCGTCGTCGGCCGGCTTTACTCATGCGATATAAGATAACCTACCAAACAAATCCTCGCATTTTCGGGAATGCCGCGAGCTATGGCGTTACCTCAATGCTGGGATAGTGATTTCCTGAGTTCTTCCGGTGCGCACGATCTTCAGCAAGTGCTTGCCGGCAGGCAACCCCTCCAATCGTACCTTTCCCTCCGCGTCGGAGGTCAGATTCCCATGATGAATGATATCCGTCAGCGGGCCGCTGGGGAGGACGGGCTTCACCTCTTCGTTGGGGAGCGGCTTGCCGTCTTCGCCCAGGACCTTCACCTCTATCGGTTCACCGAGGGCGAGAATGTCCAGCTCGATGCCCTTAGCTCCGGCCTTGGTGACATTCAGGACGATGGTCTTGGACACCCAGATGTTGTCCAAGGAGGCCTGGACCCGGTACTTGCCGGGCACCAAGCCGTCCAGTCGGAACTGCCCGTCGGCGTCGGGCGTGGCCTTGATCGCATAGACCCACGGCAGCGCCTTCTTTGAGTCATCAACCGCCACTACTCGAATGGTCGCCTTGAGGCCAGCCGCGGACTTACCGCCCACAGTAACCTTGCCGGTAACGCCAACTGGTGGCGGCAGGACGATCTTCACGAGCCCTTTCTGCCGTGGCTCTGTTGGCAGCACCGTCGGGCCGCAGCGGCCGGGGAGCCACGCGACTACGACCGGTACGGTCAGTTTGGGCCCCGTTATCCTGCCTCGCGCGGAAGACCATATCGACAGCCCCGTTGTCAGGAAGGTCCCGTCCGCGCCAGTGACCGCCCCGGACACCGGGCTGTCCGTTCCCGGCACGAACTTCTGGACCCTGGCCCCATAGGCAGGAGTCTTGCCGTCGGCCATCAGTACCTTCCCGCGCACGGGGCTCCAGTTGACCATAAGTCCCACCGGCTTGTGCTGCTTCTTCGGCAGAGGCGCAAGCTCGACCCGCTCCACTGCGCCGGGCTTCACGTCAATCTTTCGGGTGGCCACGCACACGTTGTGGCGGTTTCCGCCGGGGTGGTACCAGAGCCAGAGAGTAAGCTTCCCCGGGACTACCGGGCCGCACAGGAACTCGCCCGTCTTGCGGTCGAGGTCCACGTGCGTGGGGACCATGAAGCCGCCGCGGTGCGCCGAGTGCTGGACGCTGTACTTGCTGAGGTCGATCGGCGTCTTGAGCTTGAGCTTCCCGCGCACGAAGCCGGCCTTCTGGAGGCGCATGATGATCTTGACAGTCTTGTTGGCCTCTGTCCTTGCTTCGACAGAAGGAAACATGATTTGCCGCCTGAGAACCGCGTCCTTCAGCGTCGTCTTCATTATGATGACAGGCGTGACCGGATCGGCCGGTGCCGCGTAGAGCCTGTAGCTCATGGTCGCCATGTTGGGGAACGTGACGGCTCCATTTTCGTCGGTAGAGGCTGCGTAGGCCGGCGAGTTACGGATCCCGCTGTCATTGAAGACAGCGCCCCGGACCGGTTTGCCGTCGAGCCCCAGGAGTTGGATCCTAACCTTGCCCGGTTCCATGCGAGTAGCCCGAACGTCAACCGGCCCTGGACGATCAAGCAGCCGGCTGACGGCCAGCCTTATCCGGCCCCGGCAGTACGGCTCGGTGCGCACGGGAACGGACTTGATGGGTGCTTCCCGGAACCGCGACTCGAAGGTCCACAGGCCGTGCCGGTCGACGCAAAAGGACATGATGCCCTTCTCATCGAGGTTCGTCCCCGACGACCTGTAGCCGCCGATCACCGAGGATTCCCAACTGTAGCCTATCCCTACCTTGCGCAGTGGATTGCCGGCAAGATCGAGTATTCGAAGCTTCGTCCCGATAACCCTCCTGTAGACCTTCAGCGAGAGGCCCCGCCGCTTGGCCACTGTGACGGTGACGTGTTCGGCCTTGCCAAGATAGGCTTTCGGTCGGATGTCTATCCCCCAGCCGGCGATTGCTGCCAGATCTTCAGGCTTGCCTTCGCGAATCGCATGCACGATGTAGCCGCCGGGGGGCAGGTCATCGAACTTGGCTACGCCGTCGGCGCCTGCCTTGCGGGTCGGGCGCAGCACGTCGAAGAACGCCTTGGGGGCCGCACCTCCGTGATTCCTGGCCCATCCCTGGCTGAAGAACGGGTACCAATCACCCGGCTCCAGGCGCACCAGGGCATTCGGAACGGGCTTGCCGTCGGCCAGGACCTTCACGTCCAGCCCACCGCCGCGAGGCGCCACGATCAGGTCGGCGCGGAAAACAGGCGGCAGGCCTGCTTTGACCGCACCCGGACCGGTCGGCACGGATCGCATGCCGCCCATGCCGAACATCGCGCTCCATGTTCCGCTGTAGGGGACCGACCTCAGAGCCAGAGGCCGGCCCTTGACGAAGGCGGCGGCGACCGTGATTCCCGTTCCCGAGCGAATGTCCGGAATGGTGTACTTCCCGTCCTTCCCCGTGCGCGCCCTCGAGACCTTGCGGTACATGCGCAGGCCGCCGTGGTACTCGTTGACCGCGAAGACGCTTGCCCCGGCGATGGGCTTGCCCCTTGCGTCGGTGACCTGTCCCTTAAGCACCCCTGGCGGCGTCCTGTGCCTGCGGAAGACGCCCTTGCTAACCTTGGTCACTTTGGCCCTGAAAACAACGCCCCTCAGGCGCTGGCCGGGCACCAGCCTCAGGAACACGGACTCCAGGGGCACCTTGCCACTGGCTGCCAACGAGCACGCGCCGGGGGTCAGACCACGGAGCACGAAGTTCCCGTTCTTGTCGAACTGCGCCTCCGCGGAGTTCCAGGACTCGGTCCTGAGCCAGACCTTGGACTCCGGCTTAAGAAGCTTCGGATCGCAGCGGCCCTCCACTGTCGCGAAGCGGGCGAGCCGGGGAGTAGTCACCTTCGAGGTCCGGCCCGGGGCGATCTCGATGTTGCCCGTCGAGCAGAAGCCGATCCCCTTGACGACCACGGTCACCCTGTGGACTCGCGAGTCCAGGGAGACACTGAACATTCCCTCAGCGTCGGTCTTGCGCTTAGCGCTGGTGGGATAGTAGTCTTCCCCGAACGGCTTCTTCTTCCAGAAGACTCTCACGGCGCGATTGATTACCGACTGGCCATCGGGCCCTATTACGGTAATCTCGAGCGTACCGTCCTCGGCCCCAGTCGCGGCGCCGCAAGCGAAGATGCAGAAGGCGAGCACGATCAGAATCGATATCCGTGTCAACTGCATGGAGCACCTCCCGATGGGGGGGCGCACCTGGGTGGCGTGCCCCCTGGAACTGGTCCAGGTTTTAAGTTAGAGTAGGATCTGGGTCAAGGAGAAAGGGGAGGTCAGAAATGCCCGGGAACCCGGGTGTGTACTATATTGTACAGATGGAGGGGTAGTGGGGCAACGGGTTGGTTGGTTATGCTGGTTTGGGAGAAGAGGTAAAGGCAGTGGTCGCATATTACCAGCCGCGCCTGAAATCCGCTCTTCGAGCTTTCCCATTTCAGGCTTGGCTTAGGGTTGCCGCGGCACGGTGTGGGTGCAGGTGAAGAAGGAGAATCAGTCAACTACCAGCAGCGCGCAAGCATCCCCTGGACACATCAAGGACATGTTCGGGCGTTTTCCGTGGTGCTAATATGGTGCGCGCAGGGCAACGGGTGCTAAACATGAAAACGCAGCCCTGGCAAAGCAGTAGGGTTGCGTTTGGCTTCAGTGGTCGGGGCGACTGGATTTGAACCAGCGACCTCTTCGTCCCGAACGAAGCGCTCTGCCAGGCTGAGCTACGCCCCGACCCTGAACCGATTGTAATCGCTGATGGCCGGGAGTCAAGGGGCCCGCGCGCGCTTCGAGGGCGGGGCTACTCCCCCGCGGCGCCGCCGGTCCCGCGCTCCAGCTCCTGGACGCGCTCGTGCAGGCCCGCGCGGTCCTCGGAGGCGGCGACCTCCCGCTCCAGCAGGTCCTCGCTGATTTCCAGTATCTTCCGGTTGATGAGCTGCTGGCGGTCGAGCTGCTCGGCGGTGGCGTTGAGCACCGCCACCAGGGCGGGGTCCAGCCCGCCGGTCTCCAGGTCGGCGATTTTCTCGCCCGCCTGGGTCCTGGCCGCGTCGATCTTCTCCCGGAGCCGGCCGGCGGCCTCGGCGCTCTCGCCCCGCACCAGCGCCGCCCGCCTGCCGCGGACCATGTCCGCGGCCACCAGCCAGACGCCCGCGACCAGCAGCGCGGCGCAGACCACCAGCAGTCCGAAGGAGGCCGCGGTGCTGCCTCCCAGCCAGTTCCAGACCGCCTCGAAGTAGCGGTCGACGGACAGCCCCAGGAGCCCCACCAGCACCAGCAGGAAGCCGACCAGGAGTCTCAGGTGCCTGCGGGTGAGCCGGGCGCGCTTGCTCATTGCTAAGTCCTCCGGTTTGCTCTCGGCGGGATTCTCGCCGCCGGGGTGGCCGGGGTCAAGAGGGTACCCCCCGGGGGTCTGGGGCGCGGATCAGCCCGGCCGGCCGCCCAGCGTGGCCACGTCGAAGTCCCGCGCGGCATGGAAACAGGCGATTATGTTCTGGACCGGCGTGTCCGGCTGGATCACGTTCGAGGGGAAGACCACCAGCCCGCCGTCGTAGCCGCATTTCCTGATAAGCTCCTCGACCTCCGCGCGGACCTCGCCCGGGGTTCCGTTGGGCAGGGTGCGCTGCAGGCTGACCCCGCCGTGGATGGTGATGCGCTCCCCGTAGCGGCGCTTGACCTCGACGGGGTCCATGCACTCCGGCTGGACGGGGTTCACGACGTCGAAGCCGATCTCCACGATGTCGTCCAGCAGGTCGGTCGCGTTCCCGTCGGTATGGATGAACATGAACACCCCGGGATTGGCCGCCTTGCATTCGGCGACCAGCCTGGCCATGCGCGGCTTGTCCACCTCGCGCCAGGTCTCCGGACCCATTATGATCCGGTCCTGCATGGCGATGTCCCCGACCACGGTGATCATGTCCAGCCCGGCGCGTACCATTCGCAGGACCTGCTCGGTGTGGAAGGCGTAGAGCCGGTCGTAGAGCGCCTCCAGGAAATCGCGGTGGATGAGGTAGTCGGCCAGGACGTTGTCCATGCCGCGGAGCAGCCAGGCGCTCTTGTAGGGGTTGGGAATGCCGCCGGTGACGAAGCGGCCCTCCGCCTTGAGCCGGGCCACCGCGGCCGCGTAATCGTCCGGCTCGGCGATGTGCTCCGGACCCGGCAGCGCGAGTTTCTCGACGGCGGCCAGGTCTTCCCCGTCGGCCCCGGCCAGGGGACCGGTTACCCACTCCTCGTACCAGCCGGACTCGCCGATGCGGTGGACCACTCCCCAGGCGTTCTCGTGGGTGCGCCCGTCGTGCCAGATGGCCCTGCGGGTCAAGAGCCCCACGGTGCGCTCCTCGGCGCGCTCCTCGAACTCCGGGATTCTCAGGCCCACCCCGCAGCGCTTCCAGCCGACGATGCCGAGTTCCTCCAGGATGCGGCCCCAGTCGTCGGTGCGGTAGTGCTCCTTGAGCTTGCGCTCGGCCTCGGGGTGGAACCAGGCGTCGGTGGGCGTGTGGTCCGGCACTTTGTGGCCCAGGGTCGCCAGGATCCTCTCGCGGGGGGTCATGGACATGGGGCTCCTCCTCGGGGTCGGGCTCCGGGAGCATTTATATGTGGCTCCCGCTCGCTGTCAACGCGGCCGGGGACATCTGGGCTGGAAAGCTCCCCGCGCGGAGCGTAGAATCCCTGGCGGTGTGAGGCCTTGGGGGGCATATGGCCGGCGATGCGCGCAGGACCAAGGCGCAGCTGATCGAAGAGATCGAGAAGCTCCGCGGGCGCCTGGCCGCGCTGGAGGGCGCCGCCGCCGGGCGCGCCGCGGCCGGGGACGAGCTCCGCACCGCCCGCGTCCCCGAGGGCTTCCGCCCGCCCTTCCTGCGGGCCCAGGACTACGTCCGCCGCTACTTCGGGGCGCGCTCCGGGGACCCCGAGCACGGCACCGTGGAGTTCTCCGGCGAGCGCTACATCCTGGTGCGGGCCGCCTCCATGTCCGTGGAGTTCTACGAGTTGATAGCCTCGCTCTACGCCGAGCGCGGCGAGGACGAGGCCCGCAAGGTGGCCAACGGGTTCCTCTTCGACATCGCCCACGCGCTGGGCAAGGCCGACGCCAAGGCCTTCCACGCCAAGATGGGCGTCTCCGACCCGCTGGAGAAGCTCTCCGCCGGGCCGATCCACTTCGCGCACTCCGGCTGGGCCTTCGTGGACATCCTCCCGGAGTCGCGCCCATCGGCCGACGAGGATTACTACCTCATCTATGACCACCCCTTCTCCTTCGAGGCCGACTCCTGGCTGCGCCGCGGCAAGCGCACCGACTTCCCGGTCTGCGCCATGAACGCCGGCTACTCCTCCGGCTGGTGCGAGGAGAGCTTCGGGGTGCCCCTGGTCGCCGTGGAGATCGAGTGCCGGGCCCGGGGCGACGGGCACTGCCGCTTCATCATGGCCCCGCCCTCGCGCATCGAGGAGCACCTGGAGCGCTGCCGCGCCGGGGCCGCGGACCTCTCCGCCCGGACGGGGAGCGTCACCGTGCCCGAGTTCTTCGAGCGCAAGCGGCTGGAGGAGGCCCTCAAGGACTCCGAGGAGCGCTGCCGCTCGCTGGTGGAGAACGCCCCCAACATCGTGATCGTCGTGGACCGCGAGGGCGTGATCCAGTTCATCAACCGCACCGTGCCGGGCCTCAGCGCCGAGGAGGTCATCGGCAAATCCCACCTGGACTACGTGGAGCCCGAGTTCCGCGGGGTCGTAACCGAAACCGTCGAACGCGTCTTCCGCACCGGCGAGACCGGCAGCTACCAGATCAGGGGCGTCGGCCCCGAGGGCAATATCTCCTGGTACGAAACCCACCTGAGCCCCGTCAAGCGCGCCGGGCAGGTGGTTGCCGCGACCCTCTTCGTCGCCGACATCACCGAGCGCAAGGCCGCCGGGGAGGTGGCCCGCACGCAGAACCGCTACAACCGTCTCAGGGCCGAGATCTGGAAGCTGGCCGCCGACGAGTCCCTCTCCGAGGAGGAGCTGATCCGGAAGCTGCTGGCCGCCGTCGGCCCGGAGCTGGACGTCAGCCGGGCCTGCTACAACCGGGTGGTCGACGATGAGGCCGAGTGCGTCATCGAATGGTGCGCCTCCGGCGTGAAACCCTCGATCGGGGTCAAGGCACCGAAATTCATGGCCAGGTTCCTGGCGCGCGGGCAGAACGAGGTAATAACTCCCGAAACCGCGCTGGAGAATATCCCCTCGGTCCTCAGGCCGGCGGCCAAGCCGGTCATCGATCTCATGGCCGCCTCGCTCGACCTCCGGTCGGTGCTGGCCGTGCCCTGTCACATGGGCGGGGCCATGGAGGGCCTGGTCACCCTGGACGTCTGCGGCGAGCGCGAGGACCGCCCGGCCTGGACCGACGAGCAGAAGAGCGTGGTCGCCGACGTGGTGCAGATCATCTCCCAGTCCATCACCCAGCGGAGGATGGCCGCGGCCGTGCGCCGGGCCAAGGAGGACCTCGAGCGGCGCGTCGCCGAGCGCACCGCCGACCTGGCCGCGCGCCACGCCGAGCTGGTCCGCGCCAACCAGGAGCTGGAGCGGCTGCACCGCGCCAAGGACGAGTTCGTGGCCATGATCAGCCAC
>CAZONU010000131.1:10638-12109 GCA_964581145.1 uncultured Planctomycetia bacterium | reverse complement strand
AAGGCTGGCATGAAACTCAGGACAGACCGTTTACACAGTTTACTTGACAGAACCGGCCCCGACGCGCTTCAGCCAATGCTCGGCTAGGCCGAATGGGGCTTCCGGTATAAAAGCGTCACTGATCATTACTCCTTGTGTACGCCACACGCAGTATTCGGTACGCCAATAGAAGATTCCGTCGAGCTTGACGGCCTTCTTCCCCTCCAGCCTGAGGGTCCATGCCTTGCTTTCCGGCACGCCCCAAGCCCTGGATGCTTCCCCGCTCAACCTGAATTGTATCTCAAGATGGCCGCCGCCCGACCTTATGGCTTCGATTGCTATGTAGGGCGAACATCTGGCATCGACTTCGTCCCCTGCCTGGTCGCCGCCTTTGACACATAAGATTCGCGCGAGCTTATCCTTATCCGCCGCTAACTCTGTCAGTTCCTTGACTTCGGGGCTGCTGGCCGCGAAGAACGCGCGCCTCTCCGGCATCCAGGCGCGCATGTCCGACTCATCGGCGTACCCGGCCAGGAAGGCGTCCGCTGCCGTGCACTCCATCCCGATGATCCTGTGCAGGGACAGCGCGGCCTTGTCCAGGTCGCCTTCCGCCGCCCTCAGTTCCCGGATCAGGCCGGCGAGCTTGATGCTCCGGTAAAGCTTGGGCCCGAAGTACGCCCCCAGGCACACCAGGACAACGGCGATTCCGACGCCCGCTTCCAGCGCGACCTTGCGGCGCTTCTTCGGAGCGGCCTCGTCTGCCAAGATATCTTCCTTGCGCTACTTCTTCTTGAGCTTTTCCCGAACCGCGTCGCTGAAGGCGCCGGCGCGCGCCAGCAGGCTGGCCGGCCAGCCGAGGTCGGCGTCGTACAGCGAGGCCTTCTTCACTTCAAGCTCGCCCTCGTCCATCAGCTTGAGGAACTCGTCGGGCGTGAAGCTTGCAGCGTAGCTTTTCCCTTCGGGGAGGCCGGTCGTCCGCGACAGCGAGGCGGAAAGCCTGAACGCGACGGCCAGCTTGCCGCCCGCGGCTTCGAGCCTGGTGAGCTCCACGCTGCCGTAGCTGATCCCGCTGCCCTTCCAGGAGACGCTCCAGGGCAGGAGCGCGTCCTCCGACCCGGGGGCCAGGCGGTAGTGCATGAGCAGCTGGGTGCCGTCCTTGGCCCGGGGCCCGGCCCACAGGAAGATGCGCCTTTTGGCGAGGTAGCAGCGGCGCGGCGAGCCGGCGGCGTACCTGGCCAGCGCCTCGTCCGCCGAGGAGCAGCGCAGGGCGATGAGTTTCCCGATGGCGTCGGTGGGCTTCCCGGTCGCGGCCGCGAGCTGGGGCGCGAGCTGCCTCGCCTGGTACTCGCGGTAGAGCTTCCGCCCCAGCCAGACGCAGAGGATTATCACCGCGATCGAAACCGCGAGCGACAGGCCGCGCTTCCAGAGGGGGCGCTGGGGAGGTAGTGCTTCGCGCGCCAAGTTCAGCGCCTCTTCGAGCCGGGGATCCAGC
>CAZONU010000131.1:0-10628 GCA_964581145.1 uncultured Planctomycetia bacterium | reverse complement strand
GGTAGCGCCCGCGGGTGCCCAGCTCCACCAGCAGAAACGGCTTGGGGTGCCGGCGCACCAGGACGGAGTCGCCGCTTTTGAGCTTGCAGGCGTCCTGGCCGTCGGCGGTCACCGCCGCGCGGCGCTCGCGGCAGTGCACGTTGATCTCCACCCGGCTCTCGGGCCCGGCCACCAGCGGCCGGGCCGCCAGGGTGTGCGGGCTGACCGGCGTTATAACCACGGCCTCCAGGTCCTGGGCGACGATGGGCCCCCCGGCGGCCAGCGAGTAGGCGGTCGAGCCGGTGGGCGTGGCGGCGATGATCCCGTCGCCGTCGTAGGCCAGCACCCCCTCGCCGTCCACCTTCACGTTCACGTCTATCCTCCGGGCCACCGGCCCGGCGTGGACGGCGATCTCGTTGAGGGCCACCAGCTTCCTGCCCCGCCGCCGGCCGCTGAGCACCCGGGCCTCGATGCGCATGCGCTCGGATATCGAGTACTTCCCCAGGGCCAGGCGCTCGATGGCGGCCTCCATCTCCTCGGGGAGGACCTCGGCCAGGAAGCCCTTGTAGCCGAAGCGGATGCCCAGGACCGGCCTCTGCCGGCCGCCCATACGCCGGCAGATGTTGAGCACCGTGCCGTCGCCGCCCAGGGCCAGGACGGCGTCGGCCCGCAGTCCCTTGAGCGCCTTGTTCTTGGCGAGGTCGAACCCCACGTAGCGCAGGTTGCGGTGCCGGCCGATAAGCTGGCGGAGGTCCCGCGCGGCGGCGCGCACGCCGGTCTTCTCCGCGTTGCCGGCGATAAGGACGCGCAGTCTCTTGGCCATAGGTCAGTCCTCCGACAGGCGCGCGGCCAGCCCCGCGGCGTCCAGGCGGAACTCGGCGAGGAGGTCGGCGCGGCTCGCCGGGCCGATCTCCGCCTCGATGGGCACCGCGGCGAAGCGCAGCTTGCCGGCGTCCAGCCCGCGCGCGGCACACTCCTCCAGGCACGCCGAGCCCAGCCCGCCGACGGCCGCGCCGTCCTCGGCGACCAGCACGCGCTTGTGCTCCGCGAGCAGCTCGGCGAGCAGTTCGCCGTCCAGCGGCTTGGCGAAGCGCGCGTCGGCGCAGGTGGCGCCGAGCTTCTCGGCGGCCCCGAGAGCGGCGGGGACCAGCGCGCCGTAAGCCAGGACCGCCAGCTGCTTTCCCCGGCGCAGGACTTCGCCGGTGCCCAGTTTCAATTCACGCGGCTCGGCGGCCCCGATGTCCTCCGGCACGGCCCCCCGCGGGTAGCGGATCGCGTTGATGGACTTCAGGCCCGCGGCCAGCTCCAGCATGTCCGCGAGCCTCCGGCCGTCGCGCGGGGCCATCAGCGCGGTGCGCGGCAGGGGCCGCAGGCAGGCGATGTCGTAGAGGCCCTGGTGGGTGGGCCCGTCGGCGCCGACCAGCCCGGCGCGGTCCAGGCAGACGATGACGCCGAGCCCCGGCTGCAGGCAGAGGTCGTGGAAGAGCTGGTCGTAGGCCCGCTGCATGAAGGTGGAGTAAATGGCCAGGAGCGGCAGGCGCCCGCCCTTGGCCAGCGCGCCGGCGAACACGGTGGCATGCGCCTCGGCGATGCCCACGTCGAAGTAGCGGTCGCCGAAGCCCGCGGCGAACTCGTCGAGGCCGGTGCCCGCGCCCATCGCCGCGGTGACCGCCACCAACTCCGGCTTGCGCTCGGCCATGTCCGCGGCGGTGCGGCCGACCAGCTTGCTCCAGGAGATCGTCCCGGTCCTGCGGGGCTTGCCGTTCTCGATGTAGAAGGGCGGCGCGCTGTGATAGTCGCCGGGCTTCTCCTGGGCGGGCTCGTAGCCCTGGCCCTTCTTGGTGACCACGTGGAGCAGCACCGGGCCGGGGATTCGCGAGACCCCGCGCAGCTCGCGCTCGAGCTCTTCGATGTCGTGGCCGTCCACCGGGCCGTAGTAGTTCCAGCCCAGCTCCTGGAAGAGCTGCCCGGGGACCAGGTTGCGGCGCGCGACGTTAAGGGCCAGCTTGCCCAGGCCTCCGGCGGTCTTGCCCACCAGGGGAATGCTCTCGATCAGGTGGCCCAGCTCGCTCTTGGCCTCCTGGTAGAGGGGGTCGGCGCGCAGCCGGGCCAGATACGAGCTCAGCCCCCCCACGGTCCTGGCGATGGAGATCTCGTTGTCGTTGAGCACCACCAGGACGTCGGCTTCCAGGTGCTTGGCCTGGTTGAGCCCCTCGAAGCAGAGCCCCCCGGTGACCGCCCCGTCGCCGACCACCGCGACGGCACGGCTCTTGCTGCCGGCGAGCTTGTTGGCGACCGCCAGCCCCAGCGCGGAACTTATCGCCGTGGAGGCGTGGCCGACTACGAGGGGGTCGGAGGGGTGCTCGGCGGGATTGGGAAAGCCCAGCAGGCCCTTCTTCCGCCTGAGGCGCGCAAAGAGCTTCTTGCGGCCGGTGAGCAGTTTGTGGGTGTAGCACTGGTGCCCGACGTCGAAGACCAGCGCGTCCTCCGCGAAATCGAAGGCGCGGTGCAGGGCCACGGTGAGCTCCACCGCGCCGAGGTTGGAGGCCAGGTGCCCGCCGCACTCCGAGACCGCCGTGGTGATCACCGCGCGGCACTCCGCGCAGAGCTCCGCCAGCTTCCCGGCGTCGAGCGCCAGCAGGCCCTCGCGGCCCTCGAGGGCGTCGAGCACCGGGGTCTCGGGCAGCTTGACCTTGGCCACGGTCAGGAGCGCCTCTGGGCGGCCAGCACGGCCAGCTCGCGGAGCACCGCGGCGGCGGGGCTTTCGCCGAACGCCGCGAGCGCGGCGACGGCCTCGTCGGCCAGCTCCCGGGCGCGCTTGAGGGCCTCGTCCACGCCGACCGCGGCGACATAGGTTATCTTGCCGGCGGCCAAGTCCTTGCCGGGGCTCTTGCCCAGGTCTTCCGCGGAAGAAGTGGCGTCGAGGACGTCATCGGCCACCTGGAAGGCCAGGCCCAGAGCCCGGCCATACTCTCCCAGGGCGTCGACGTCCTCGTCGGACGCGCCGGCGAGAATCGCGCCGAGGAGCACCGCGGCGCGCAAGAGCGCGGCGGTCTTCTTCTCGTGGATGGCGGCGGCTTTCTCGACCGTGGAGGTCGAGCCTTCGCCCTCCAGGTCCAGCTGCTGGCCGCCGACCATGCCCTCGGCCCCGGCCGCGCGGGCCAGCTCCAGGACCGCCCGGCGGACCCGGCCGGGCCCGGCCTTTGCTGAGGCCAGCACGGCGAAGGCCTCGGTGAGCAGCGCGTCGCCGGCCAGGATGGCGGCCGCCTCGCCGAACTCGACGTGGCAGGTGGGCTTCCCGCGGCGGAGGTTGTCGTCGTCCATGGCCGGGAGGTCGTCGTGGATCAGTGAATAAGTGTGGATCATCTCCAGCGCGCAGGCCCCGGGCAGGGCGGTCTGGGGAGGCGCGCCGACCAGCTCGGCGGCGGCCAGGCAAAGCGCGGGACGCAGGCGCTTGCCGCCGGCGAACAGGCTGTGCTCGATGGCCGCGCGGAGCCGCGAGGGGATTTCCGGCCGGGAGTCCAGCTGCTTGTGCAGTTCGGTTTCCACCAGCCGCGCGGCGGTGGCCAGGAAGCCCCTGGCTCCGGAGGAATCGGCACCCATGCGGCCGATTCTAAGTGCCGCGCGGGAGGTTTGCAAGCGGGGCAGGGCCTGAGTCCTCCCCACGAAATTGTGGGATCATGAGGGGATCAGTTTGAAGAAGGTTTGTGGGGAGCCGAGTTTCAGTCGCAAGAGCAGGTGTCCGATGCGCACCAGGCTGAGATCCACTCGGCTGTTGGGGGCGGTGCTGAGGCCGTAGTGTTCCTTGGCCTCCACGGCCGCGTGTCCCTGGGCATAGAGCAGCCAGCAGCCGATATACCCGCTCGATCTCGTATCTCGGCTTCACCTTGCCGCTCAACGCCCGCCCCAGCACGCTCACCTCCAACCGGGCACCACTCAAAAATCCCCACAGCACCGCCGATATTGATTTCAGACGGCCCTTGTGAACACCGCGAAAACGGGACAATACCCGGCGATTCACCTGTCCTGGCAACACTGTTCGGCCCTCCGGTTTCAAGCTGACTCCTGCAATCAGCTCTTCGACCGCGAGGGCCGTTCTCCTTATTTCGTGGGGAGGACTCAGCGGCGGGGCCGCAATGTGCCGCTGGCCGCGCTTCCCGGTGCGGTGCGCGGGGTTACAGATATGCTCCGGGATTGTAATAGACTCCCGGCCTGGGCGGGGAGTATCATAGTAGGATGATGGCTCATGTGCGGATTCCGAAGTCGGAGGGCCGGCGGTGCTGTTCGTCGTAGCCTGGGGAGCTTTCTGGGTCACGCTGATCTTCGCGATCAAGCTCGAGGAGCTCAGCATCAAGGGGGCCCTGGTGCTGGGGGGGCTCTGGGTGGCGGCCTTCGCCGCCTACCTGGTCGCTGCGATGCTGCTCGGCGGCGAAGCCGCCGCGGCCTATTCGGGCTGGCTGATGGCGGCCCACGCCATCCTGGCCGCGGTCACCAGCTTCCTGGCCCTCAAGGGCATGGCCGGCAACAGATAGCAGCGCGGCTGTCGCCCCTTTCTTGACTGGAACCGCCCGGCGACTATCATCGCCGGCATGAGCAAGCCGCTCACCGTGGTGTTGGACTTCTTCGGCGTGATGGTCCAGGAGGGCATGAGCGTCAGCGGGACGCTCTACGGGATGGTCCGCGAGCGCGTGGCCTACGAGCCGATGTGGACCACCTACATGCGCCTGGCCCTGGGCCGGGCCACCAACGAGGAGTTCTGGACGATGGTGTCCCCGCCGGGGGCCGACTGGCGCGAGTTCCAGGACCGCTTCTTCGGCGCGCTCACTCCCGAACCGGAGTTGGCCGAGACGGTGGCCGGCTTCAAGAAGCTCGGCGCGCGTCTGGCCATCATCAGCGAGATTCCCGACCCCTGGCTCGGGCCCATGCTGGAGCGGCTGGGGGTGGCCGGCCGGTTCGACGCGGTGGCCACCAGCGGCCGCGCGGGAGTCACCAAGCCGGAGGCGGGCATCTTCGATCTCTTGCTCTCGGAGCTCGGCGAGCCCGTGCCCGGGGAGCGGCGTTTCTACGTCGACGACCGGCTGACCAATCTGGTCGCCGGCGAGAAGTTCGGCCTGACCAGCATCTGGATGCGCCGGGGTCCCAGCCCGGTGATCGACTTCCACCCCCGGCACGTGGTCACCAGCGTGCGCGACGTGCTGGAGGTGGTCCGCGCCGGGCGCAGCGGGCCCTCTTCGTTCTCGGAGGCCCGCGCGGCGGTCATTGACGAGCTGGCCCGGGCCTTCCGGGACGTGGACGAGGCCGCGGCCATGAGCCTGGTGGAGATGATCCTGGCGGCCCCGCGCGTGTTCGTCTACGGCCGGGGGCGCACCGGGTTGGGCGCCTGGGCCTTCGCCAGCCGGCTGGCCCAGATGGGCCTGGAGGTCCACGTCGTCGGGGAGATGACCGCCCCGGCGATAAGCTCCGGGGATCTGCTGATCGCGGCCAGCGGCACCGGCACCACCCGGACCACCCTGCTGGCCGCCGAGGAGGCCCGCCGCATCGGCGCGCGCGTCGCGGCCCTCACCGCCCATCCGGGGAGCCCGCTGGGCGAGAGCGCCGATCTGGTCGTCTCGGTGGAGGGCGCCACGCGCAGCCGCGCGACCAGCGAGGAGCAGTCCGCACAGTACGGCGGCTCGCTCTTCGAGCAGGCCCTGCTCCTGACCCTGGACGCGGTGGCCATGGTCCTCAAGCGCCGCCTGGCCCGCTCGGACCAGGAGATGGACCAGCGCCACGCCAATCTCGAATAGGGCGAACACGGTTTCAAGGAGATGACATGCGCATTCGCGTAGGCGCCCGGAAGGGCGATATTGTCGGCTCGACCAACCTGGCCCTGCAGGCGGGGATGGACTACCTGGCCGCTCGCGGTGGGGGCACGCTTGAAATTGGCCCGGGCCGCTACCTCATGGAGGACTCGCTGCACCTGGCCTCGGGTGTCAGGGTAGCGGGCTCCGGGGCGCGGACGGTGCTGGTCAAGTGCCCCGGACCGGAAAGCCGCCTGCGCATCGACGCCGACTGGGGTCAGCTCAAGCTCACCCCTCGCAGCGTGGAGGGCTTCAAGGTGGGCATGGGCGTCACCATCGGCGACGAGGCCCACCCCGGCTGGCACGTGACGGCCGCGCGCATCGTGGATATTCGGGGCGGCTCGCTCTACATCGACACCCACCTGGTCGGCAACTACACCACCGAGAAGCAGGCTTGGGTGCGCGGCGCCGTGCCGGTGGTCTCCGGCGTGGACGTCGAGGACGCCAGCGTCGAGAACCTGGTGGTCGACGGCGACAAGCGGAACAACCCGAATATCAACGGCTGCCGCGGCGCGGGTATTTACCTGTTAAAAGCCCGGCGCTGCACTGTCGCCGGCTGCACGGTGCGGAACTTCAACGGGGACGGGCTCAGCTTCCAGGTGGACCGGGATATCGTAATTGACCGCTGCACCATAGAGCGCGTCACGGGGCTGGGGCTGCACCCCGGGACGGGCTCCGCCCGTCCCGTAGTCATCAACTGCACCCTGCGCAACAACGGGCTGGACGGCCTGTTCCTCTGCTGGCGGGTGCAGGACGGGGTCTTCGAGGGCTGCCGGATATACGCCAACGGCCGCTACGGAATCTCCATCGGCCACAAGGACACCGACAACCTTTTCCGCAAAAACGCGATTCGCGACAACGCCCGCGACGGGGTTCACTTCAGAAAAGAGAAGAGGTCCAACGCCGGCAGCCGCAACCGCTTCGAGAACAACCGCATCGAGGCCAACGGCCGCAGGAAGGCCTCTGCCGCCGTGGACGTCTGGCCCGCCACCGAGGGCCTGGAGTTCGCCGGCAACGTTATCCGCCCGGGCAGGTCGGTGGGTAAGAAGAGGGGACAGCGCGTCGCCTTCCGGCTGTGGAACGGGGCCGGGCGGCCGAAGCTCCGCGGCAACAGGGTCGCCAGGCACCCCGACGGGCAGGTCCAGAAGGCCAGCGGCGAGACGCCCTTCGAGTGAAAGTGATAATCTGCTTTCCTTTGCGCCACCCGGCTGGCGCCTATAATTGATATAGATGGGCATCTTCAATCTCCACTCCGAGTTCGAGGCCCGGGGCGACCAGCCCGCGGCAATTGCTGAGATAGCGGCGGGCGTCCAGCGCGGGGATGCGCACCAGACGCTCCTGGGCGTGACCGGCAGCGGCAAGACGTTTGTCGCCGCCAAGGTCATCGAGCAGTTTGACAGACCCGTGTTAGTAATCAGCCACAACAAGACCCTGGGGGCGCAGCTATACGCCGAGTTCAAGGCTTTTTTCCCAGAAAATGCCGTCGAGTACTTCGTCAGCTACTACGACTATTACCAGCCGGAGGCCTACATCCCCCAGAAAGATATCTACATCGAGAAGGACGCCGCCATAAACGAAAACCTCGACCGCCTGCGGCTGGCCGCCACCAGCGCGCTCATGTGGCGGCGGGACGTGATCATCGTGGCCTCGGTGTCGTGCATCTACGGCTTGGGTTCGCCGGCCGATTACCTCGAAATGATGGTCAAGCTGGAGCGCGGCCAGGAGATCGACCGCCGGGCGCTGCTGACCAAGCTGGCCCAAATCCAGTACCGCCGCAACGACATGGCCTTCGAGCGCGGCACCATGCGGGTGCGCGGCGAGGTGGTGGACGTCTGGCCGGCCTACGAGCAGCGTTGTTTGCGCGTCGAACTCGAGTTCGACCGCGTGGCCCGGCTCCGCGAGTTCGACCCGGCCAGCGGCGAGCTCTTGGCCGAGCACGAGCGGGCCGTCGTCTATCCCGCCAAGCACTTCGTCCTCCCTGAAGGCAGCGTGGAAAAGGCCCTGGCGGGCA
Source organism: uncultured Planctomycetia bacterium (assembly GCA_964581145.1). Taxonomy (GTDB): domain Bacteria; phylum Planctomycetota; class SZUA-567; order JAKLDR01; family JAKLDR01; genus CAZONU01. Next base: position 2,798 of record CAZONU010000131.1, on the reverse strand, counting down.
TCGACGCCGAGCTGACCATGCAGCTGGAATGGCTCAAGGGCCAGGGCAAGCTGCTGGAGGCCCAGCGCCTGGAGAGCCGCACGCGCTACGACATGGAGCTCCTCGAACAGGTCGGCTACTGCCCGGGCGTCGAGAACTACTCCCGGCACCTCTCCGGGCGCGAGCCGGGCAGCCGGCCCTACTGCCTCTTCGACTACTTACCCGACGATTATCTCTTGTTCGTGGACGAGAGCCACGCCACCGTGCCGCAGATCGGGGCCATGTCCCGCGGCGACCACGCGCGCAAGCAGACCCTCGTGGAGCACGGCTTCCGGCTGCCCAGCGCGCTGGACAACCGCCCGCTCAAGTTCGAGGAGTGGGAGGGGCTCGCCGGCCAGATCGTGTTCATCTCCGCGACCCCCGGGCCCTACGAGCTGGAAAAGTGCGGCGGGGCGGTCACGGAGCTGGTGGTCCGCCCCACCGGGCTGGTCGACCCGCCCATCGAGATCCGCCCGGCGGAGGACCAGGTGGCCGACGTCGTCCGGGAGATCGAGAAGCGCGTCGGGAAGAAGCAGCGCGTGCTGGTGACTACCCTTACCAAGCGCTCCGCCGAGCGGGTCGCCGAGTTCCTGGAGAAGAAGGGGCTCCGCTCGAAGTACCTGCACTCCGAGATCGACACCTTCGACCGCGTGGAGATCCTCCGCGACCTGCGCAAGGGCGAGTTCGACGCGCTGGTGGGGGTTAACCTGCTTCGCGAGGGCCTGGACCTGCCGGAGGTCTCGCTGGTCGCCGTGCTCGACGCCGACCGCGAGGGGTTCCTGCGCAGCCGGACCTCGCTGATCCAGACCATCGGCCGCACCGCGCGCAACGCCGACGGCGAGGTCATCCTCTACGCCGACCGTCAAACTGGTGCCATAGAAAAGACCGTCGAGGAGACCGGCCGCCGCCGGGCGCGGCAGTTGGAGTACAACCGCGAGCACGACATCACCCCCGAGACCATCCGCTCGGCAATCAAGGCGGGGATCATCGAGATACTGGAGGCCCGCAAGGTCGCCGAGGGCGCGGCCGGCTTCAGCGAGGAGGCCGCCGCCGCGCGCGCCGAGCAGGCCGCCGCGCTGGAAGAGGAGATGTACCGCCTCGCCGAGGACCTCAGGTTCGAGGAGGCCGCCCGGCTCAGGGACAAGATTCTGGAGCTCAGGGGCCGGCCGGTCGAGCCGCAGCCCGGACGCCGCGGGGCCCGGGGGGGGCGGGGCCGGAAGGGCAAGAAGGGCTACAAGCCGGGGGGCAAGCTTCATCGCGGGCGCAGGCGGTGAAGCTCACTGATACTGTATCAGCATGACGGGCACCACCGGCCTCAGGGCGCGAGCGCAGCGATCCGTTCACTCGCACAGCCATGCCGCCCGCGAGGGCTCCGCCAAGTGCTTGTCAAGAGGCGGCTTAAGAAAAATGTGGCGCGTAACCCGTGCAGCAACAAGAGGTTGCGCGTAACTCCTGAAAAATATCGGCCTTACCCGCTCCAGCGGCGCTATAATACGGGTAAGGAGCAGGTCCGGTGAGGCCCTCGTGCGGGACCCCGATCCGGGCTTGGTGAGTGACGTCATGTTGCGGTTGGATTCTCTCAGGCTTCCGCTGAGTTCGACGCCGCCCGGGGGCACGGGCGGCGTCTTCGAGGGCCGGCCGCCCTAGAGCGTATCGCAGCGGTCTCCGTCCAGGCTGTTGATCCAGTAACCGGGAGAGGCTCCCGGGAAGCGGCATTGCGCCGCACGGGGCCGTCTCCATTGAGAGAAGGAGGGCGCCCCGCCACGGAGGCGGACGCTCGGACATCATGGATTCTCAGAGAAAAGACAGGGAGGGTCGGCGCGCTGCGTTGCCCTCCGAACTGATCGCCGCGCTGGAGCGCGACGGATTCTCAGCTGGCGATGCCCGGGAGTCGGCCCCTGCCGACCTCCTGCCCGACGGGCGCTTCGGCGAGGAGTGGCTGCTGGTCATCGGCCGGCGGGTGCTGATTTACGCGAGGAAGGACGAGGAGTGGGGCCTCCGCGAGGCGCTGGCGCTGGAGGCCGCGGCCGGCGCGCGGGTCGAGACCCTCACGTGCGGCGGCGAACTGACCGTGGACTCCGGGGGCCTGCCCCGGCGGCTGGTGGCCTTCAGCGCCGCGCGGCTGGAGGATTTCTCGGCGCTGGCCCCGCGGCTGGCGGCGCTGGCCGAGGGACGCGAAGCGGAGCTTGAGGATTCCGAACGCTCGGGGCTCGGCGGGCGCTGCGCGGACTGCGGCCGGGCGCTGGAGCCGGGCACGCGGGTCTGCCCGCACTGCACGGGCCGGGGCCGGGTGCTCTGGCGGCTGGTCAGGCTGACCCTGCCCTACAAGCGCACCGTGGGGGCCATCGTGGCGCTGCTGCTGGTCGGGGTGGCCATCGGCCTGGTGCCGCCCTATCTGGTGCGCGCCCTGATCGACGGCGTGCTGATCAGCGGCGAGCATCCCGAGTGGCTGCTGCCGCTGGTCGCGGCCATCTTCGTGCTGCACGGTGCGCGCGCGGGGATCAACATGCTCCACGGCCGGCTGGCCGTGCTGGTCGGCTCGCGGCTGACCACCGACCTCCGCAAGCGGCTCTTCGGGCACCTGACCGGGCTGTCGGTGAGCTTCTTCGACCGCACCCAGGTGGGGCGGCTGATGACCCGCGTGGCCCAGGACACCGAGGAGCTGCACGTCTTCATCGCCCAGGCGCTGAGGGGCTTCCTGGTGCCGGCGGTGATGGCCGCGGGCATCACCGCGATGCTCTTCTGCATGAACCCGGCCCTGGCGCTGTACGTCCTGGCGC
>CAZONU010000130.1:0-12120 GCA_964581145.1 uncultured Planctomycetia bacterium | reverse complement strand
GAGGGTCCCATGTCCGTCTTCCGCCTCACGCTCCTGGCCCCCGCCCTGGCGCTCCCGGTCGGCGCCGCCCCGGCCGGGGAAATCGTCAACCCCCGCGTGACCACCGACCGGAGCGTGGACGCCTCCTCGGTCGAGGCCATGGTCCGCAGCCTGGTCCGGCCGGGCATGAGCGACCGGGAAAAGGCCCTGGCGGTCTACAACTACGTGCGCCGCACCATGTTCCACTACCGCCACCTCACCCGGGTCGGAGGCGGCGGCGCGGTGAACCTGATCAACGGCACCGGCTACACCCTGTGCACCCCCACGGCCAGCGCCCAGGCCGAGATCTGCCGGGCGGCCGGCCTGAAGAAGGCCTTCATCCTGGGCACCCCGGGACACGGCAGCTTCACCGTCTTCTACGCCGGCAAGTGGCACTGGATGGACGCCTTCATCGGCGGCTGCGCCTGGGACGGCGAGCGCAAGACCATCGCCAGCCTCGCGGAGGTGGTTGCCAATCCCAAGTGGCTGACGCGCGAGAAGCCCTCGCCGGTGCCGTTCCTGCCCTGCAAGGACGTGCTCTACGCCGACGCGCTGCGCTTCGAGCCCGGGAACGAGAAGTATCACAAGGCCTGCGCGCCGGACGACGCCGCCTGGACCCTGCGCGCCAAGCCCGGCAAGAAGAGCGGCCCCTACTGGAAGAGCTCCATGAAGCTGGATATCACCCTGCGTCCCGGAGAAAGCTACCTCCGGCGCTGGGATCACGAGCCGGGCATGTACTTCCTGACCAAGGTCCAGAAGAAATTCGCGCCCCCCCATCACTTCTGCGGCGCCGAATATGAGAAGAAGGACACCGTCAACTGGCCGTACTGGAAGCCCTACCTCAAGGAGATAACCAGCTTCGACCCCAAGACCGGGAAGAAGCGCACGGTCCGCACCGGGCGCTACTGGGCCAACGGGCGGCTCTCCTGGAAGCCGGCCGTCACCAGGGAGCTCCTCAAGCACCTGGCCCTCGCCGAGAACGTGCGCGCCGCGAAGGGCGCCCTCCGGCCCGCCGCCGCCGGAGAGCCCGCGGTCCTCGAATGGCAGGTGAAGTGTCCCTACATGCTCCAGGGCGGCTGGCTGCGGGCCAAGGTCAGCGGCAAGTTGGCCGCCGCCATCAAGGTCGGGCGCCGGGGCAAGTTCCAGACCCTGGCCCTGGCCGCCGCCAGGGGCGGCCGGCTCGAAGCCGAGCTGCGCCCGTTCTTCCTCAAAGCCATGGGCACCCGGCAGTACACGCTCCGCCTGGAGCTTTCGGGAAAGGGCGCCTCCCTGGGCGACGTCGAGCTGATCACCGTCTTCCAGCACAACATGTACGCCCTGCCCCAGCTCATGCCCGGGAAGAACCGGGTCAGGGTCGCCGTCGCCAACCCCGAGGCGCTGGAGAAGACCCGCCTGCTGGTCGAGTACGCCTGGGACCAGGACGGCAAGACCAGGAAGCTCCGCAGGCGGGTGCAGAAGTCCCCCACCGAGTTCGTCATCGAGGTCCCCGGCAAGGAGCTCCCCCGGATGCGGCACCTCTCCCTGACTAACGCAGGACCGACCCGGGAAGGGAAAAGCAACCCCGCTCACGAATAGCGGCGTCCGATAATTTCGCTCATTGCCCGCACGGCCCCATCCGCGGCGTTTCCAATGGGTGACATCGCGCGTCTTCGGGGCCCGATGTTTCCGATATGTAACATAGGCCGAATGACAGGCAGGCCGCCCCCCGTGCGGCATTCTCCAAAAAACTGCATTCGCGGACCTTTCCCGCGACACCACAGTGCCAGCGAGGAGTCTAAGAGAAGGCCGGGGAAGCCGCCGGCAGGGCGGCACTGACGGAAGGAGTGCTCGGAGCCATGTTCGCAGCCGAACTGAAACTCGCCGCAACCGTCCTGGTCGCGGCCGCAAGCGCCGCGTCCGTCGCCGCCGGCGAGGCGGCCGCCGGGAAGCGCGTCATCAAGGGCCAGGTGCTCAGGGTCACGCCCGAGGGGCGGGTGGTTCTCTCCGCGGACAGGCGCGAGGGCGTCAAGGTCGGCTTCGAGTTCGACGTCAGCCGCGCGGGCAGGAAGCTGGGCGCGGTCAAGGTCGCGTCCTTTGACGCCAAGGGCCTGGCCGTCTGCGAGCCGATGGTCGCCGCCCCCAAGGCCGGCGGGAAGAACTGGGGCTCGGGCACGCTCTGCCCCAAGTGCCGGGGGATGGGCTTCACCGCGGACATCGGCACCTGCGGCTCCTGCGGGCGGGGGACCTCCTCGGGGGCCTTCAAGCTCTGCAGCGCCTGCGCCAAGCACTACGGCAAGTGCCAGGCCTGCGGCAAGCGCTTCAAGAAGCCGGCGGGGGCCCCGGACATCCGCGTCGGCGACCTGGCCGCGACCAGGCTGACGGTCGTGCGCGGCAGGAAAGCGCCCAAACCGGTCACCGTGAGCGGCCTGGCGGTCTCGGTCGGCCCCGCCAAGGCTGTCTTCGGGGCCAGGGACCAGCTCACGTTCGAAGTCACCTACAAGAACGTCACGAAGAAGCCGCTCAAGCTGGAGTTCACCCGCTTCCTGGGCAGCACCGCGCTGGGCGGGACTAGCTGGGAGATAGAGGACGCCAAGACCAAGGCCGTCTGGAAGGCCGGGTCCCGGGCCAAGCTGATGACCCTCGCGCCGGCGCAGATGATCTCCAAGACGCTCAAGCCCGGAGAGTCCTTTAAGGCCGGGTTCACGCTGCCCGGCCCCGGGCAGCGCTTCTGGCAGGGCGGGACCGCAGCCAAGCCGGAGAAGACGGCCTCGCGCCTGCCGGCCGGCAAGTACCGGCTGACGGTGAAGATCGTGGTCGCCGGGGGCACCGGCTGGAAGGGCGCGCTGACCGCGGGCCCGGCCGGGTTCGAGGTGGCCGCGAAATAGGCGCCGGGGCCCACACCATTGTGTTATGTCCCCGAAGTGCCCCGAGACGCGAAGGCCCCCGGTTTGGGAAACCGCAGGCGGACGGGTGCAAAGCGCCGTGCAGCAGCGTGATCGGCCGAAGCTCCAAACAAGAGGGCGTGTGAGAGGGCGTTTGGGGGCGATGGATGGGGCGGATTGGGAAAGTGCGGGATAGGGGGCAGCGCGGCCAGCTCCGGGAAATCCGTTGACGCATTATTACCTTGTCGTTATCACTCCGCACCCGGTTGGACAGGGGGAGGAGCGCCGGCTATGAAGAAAGTGCTGATTCCCGCGGTCATCATCGGCGGCGCGATTGGGGTGGGAGTCGTTTTGTACGGCGCCAGCCAGGGTTGGTTCTCATCGAAGCCCGAGAACGGGGACAAGAAGGTAGTAGAGCCGCCTCCCCGGAAGAACGACCCCAAGACGCGCGAGAAGCCCGAGGAGGTAATCACCACTCAGGGCTTGGAGCGGCTCGCGCTCATATTGCCGGACCTGCACCTTGGGCTGCGGGAACAGCGCGCTTACCGCCGGTACGCACCCCAGAGATGTGCATAAGCAACACAGTAAGGCGGGTTAAAAAGGACAAGCGCCGTCTGGGCGCTTGATCAGGAAAAACTCTTTGACGGTTGAGCTTCAGCGGTGTATGTTGTCACAAGTAGGCACATGCTGGTCACACGAGGGCACATAATGGCAAAAAGGGGGACGGTTGCCAGCAGAGGAACGGTGGAGCTGGTTGCTTCCGTGCGCCGGGCGATCGAGATTGACCAGTATGCCAACGGGCAGTTCCTGCCCCCGGTGCGCGAGCTCAGTGAGGAGTACGGCATCTCTCCGGAGACGGTGCGCAGGGGTCTCAAGGTACTGGAGAGCGAGGGCCTGGTGGTCGCGGAGCCCCGTCAGGGCTTCCGGGTGACCGCGATGGCGGATGACGTGCTGGTGCGCTGTCCGGTCGCTTACGTGACCGGTTACAGCTCTGATCTCGGCGATGCGCAGCCAGCCAACTGGGCGGTGAGCCGGGCGCTGAGCGAGGCGGCGGCACGGCGCGGCTGGACGACTCTGGGCGTGCATCTCGGCGGGCGCGACCTGAAGACCGTGGCCCGGCAACTGAACGCGGCACAGGCCTGGGGCGCGGTTCTCGACACCCTGGATACCGATCTCCTCCAGGTTGTGCGGCGGGCGGGACTGCCGGTGGTCATGGTCAATTCCTGGATTGAGGAAGCTGAAGTGGACGTGGTCCTCCAGGACAACTACCGCGGCGGTTTCCTGGCGGCCAAGCATCTCGCCCAGAGCGGGGCGGAGCGCATCGCCTGGATGGGCCCGGTGGCGCAGTTCTGCCACAGCCGCGAGCGCTTTGCCGGGGCGGTCGCCGGCCTGGCCGCCTGCGGCCGGGAGTTCGCCGTTGTCGCCGACACGGTTGGAGAGGCCGCGGCCCGGGATGTGCGTGCGCTGCTTTCAAACAGCGGCCGGCCCGACGGGGCCCTGGTCTTCTGGAAGAGCGTGTCCTCCGAAGTGGTGAACGCTTGCGGCGAACTGGGCCTTAGGCTGGGCCGCGACCTGAAGGTGGTGGGCTGGAGCGTGGAGGAGTTCTACGCCAGCGAGCACCGGGCGGTTTTCGCCGGCGGAGCGATTCCTCCGGCGGTCGTTTGGAAAGCGCCGAGCATGGCCGAAGCGGCCCTGGACCGGCTGGAGCAGATTCGCAAGGCAGGCCGGGGCGAGCCCCTGCGGGTGAACGTGCCGACCAGGTTGAGGATCGACGAACAGGAGGGGCGATGAGGGCGGCTGTTCTCTTCGGGGCCTGCGCGCTGTCTGCTGGCATTGCGCTGGGCGGGGAGAAGCCCGCGCCGAAGGCCGCCAGGCCGCTGCCCGTATTCGTCCTGGCCGGCCAGAGCAACATGGTCGGCGTGGGCGCCAAGGCCAATGCCGGGAAGCTCCCAGCAGACATGCGCAGCCAGGCGAACGTGATGTTCGTGGAGTTCTGGGCGTCGAAGCTGGACAAGCCACTGAAGCCCAAGAATCGCATCGGCCCGGAGGTCGCCTTCGGCCACGAGATGGCCAGGGCGCTCAAGTGCAGGATCGGCGTCATCAAGCTGGCCAGCGGCGGGACCAGCATCGCCCGGCACTGGAACCCGGACCCCAAGCAGTACGACAAGAAGAAGGGCGTGGGCGTGCTCTACAAGCGCCTCGTCGATTACGTCAAAGTCGTGAAGAAGAAGAACCCGGGGGCCGAGATCGCCGGAATGCTGTGGATGCAGGGCGAAGCCGACTCGCGCTACGGCAAGATCGAGGTGGAAGACTACCGTGACAAGCTTGAAGCGCTGATTGCCGGCTGCCGCAAGGAGTTCGGCGGCGAGAAGATGCCCTTCGTCTGCGGGCGGATCGCCCCGCCCGCCAAGTGGCCCAATCGCGCAGCGGTCCGCAGGGCCCAGGAGACGGCCCGGAGCAAGCACTACGCATGGATCGACTGCGACGACCTGGAACTCGGCAAGGACAAGCTGCACTTCACGCTGAAGGGCCAACTGGGCATGGGCCGGAAGTTCGCCGCGGCCATGCTCAAGCTGATGGGCAAGGGGACATTCAAGGAGCCAACCCTCAAAGATGCTTCCGGGACAGCTAAGGGAAAGGACTAGAATCCAGATGCCGAAAAGAGCCAAACGCCCCAACATTCTGTTCCTGATGACCGACCAGCAGCGCCACGACGCGCTGGGCTGCGTTAATCCCGTGGTCAAGACCCCCAACCTGGACGCAGTGGCCGCGCGCGGGGTGCGCTTCACCCAGACGACCTGCAGCGTCCCCATGTGCGTGCCCAGCCGCTACTCGATGATGACCGGGCTGTACGGGTTCCAGAACGGGGTAAAGCACAACGCCCAGATGATCACGCGGGACGAGGACCTGCCCGTGCCCGTGCTGGCCGAGCGTTTGCGCGACGCGGGCTATCGAACAGGGGGCTTCGGCAAAACCCACTGGTACATCGGCTCGCGGATTCTGCCCGGCGTGCCGGTCGAGGGGTCGTGCCGGGGATTTGAAACCCGCTGCCTTTATGGGACGGGACGCGACCCGAACAGTTGCGAGCGCGGCGCCGTCTACATGGCGGCGGAGGAGCCTGAAATGGCCAGGCAGGACGCCGCGGAACGGCAACACGGTCCCGGCGGCGAGACGGTTCAAGGATACGTGGGCTCGCGCAGTGAACTGCCCCCGGAGCATTTCCACGAGGCCTGGGTGACCCGCAAGGCCCTGGAGTTCCTGGACGGGGAGCGGGAAGCCGGGGAGCCGTTCTTCCTCTACCTGAGCTTGGATTATCCGCACGTAGGATTCTCGGTTCCGGCGAAGTACGAGGACATGTACGACCTCGCGGACTTCCCCGACACGCCGCCGCCCGAGCCGCCACTGGGCGGCCACCGCTTCGGCGAGCGCTTCAAGGACATATGGTACAAGATGACGCCGGACCAGCGCCGGCGCTCGCGCCTGCGCTACGCTGCGCTCTGCACCTACGTGGACGATCTCTTCGGGCAGGTGCTTCAGAAGATCGAGGCCATGGGCGAACTGGAGAACACCTTCGTCCTGTTCGCGTCCGATCACGGGGACATGCTGGGCGACCGCGGCCGGATATCCAAGTACTGCCTCTACGAGGGGAGCGTCAGGGTGCCTCTGGTCATCGCCGGTCCCGGCGTGGAGCGGCGCGGCGCCACGGATGAGCGGTCGGCCGGGCTGGTGGACGTTCTCCCCACCCTCCTGAACGTTGCGGGCGAGGAGGTCCCCGACTTCCTGCCCGGCTTCAGCCTCCTGTCGGACCGCTCGCGGACCGCGTCCTTCGCGGAGATGCACGGCCGGGGGTATGAGGAGTACCAGCGGGCGCCGGCAGTGATGCTGCGGAATCGGGAGTGGAAACTGATCCTGTACCTTCCCGGGCCGCTCGGCGCGGTCGGCGGTGATTACGGACGCTTTCAGGGCGAGCTTTACCACTTGGCCGAGGACCCGCTGGAGCTGCACGACCGCTACGAAGACCCGGCGTGCGCGGAACTCCGCGGCCGGATGACGGGAGAGCTGCTTATGCAGGTGATGTGCGCGCTGGGGCGCTTTCCGGGCGGTCCGGCCCGGACCCTGATAAGAGTCACCGGCCCCGAAACCAAGCCGGACAACTCGCTGTGGGACTAGGAGACTGACAGGTGAAGCTCGCGAACACGACTTTCCTGACAATCGCTTTCTCCCTCGCGACGGGGCTTGGCTTCGCCGGGGAGATCAGGTTCTCGACCAAGCCCACGGCGAAGAAGGCTGGCGGCAAGGTGACTATCTCCTTCGCGGTGGACAGGAAAACGGACGTGGAGGTGAGCGTCCTGGACGCCAAAGGCAGGGTCGTCCGCCACCTGGCTGCCGGAGTGCTCGGCGGCAAGACACCTCCGCCGGCACCCCTCAAGACGGGGCTGTCCCAGAGCCTGGAGTGGGACGGGAAGGACGACTACGGCCAGGCCGCCAAGGGCGGTCCATTCAAGGTGCGGGTGCGTGCTGGTATGGGCGCCAAGCTGGAAAGAATAGTCGGCGGTGACCCCTACGCCTACTACTCGAAGGAAATGGGCCAGGGCGATCACGCCGCTTGGCGAATTACCGGTCTGGAAGCCAAGCCGGACGGCAGCGTCTACGTGATGGGCAACGCCAACAACTACGGCCCCCCGGCCATTCGGCGCTACGACGCGGAGGGGAACTATCTCCGAACCGTCTACCCGCCGCCCGCGGGCATGAAGCCCGAGCAGGTCAAGGGCTGGGGCATCATCCAGAAGCCCGACGGCACTTACGCGTTCCAGTACAACGATCTCAGCTCGCCGGCGCTGTCCAAGACGCTCATCTGCGGGACCAGGGGCCGCATCGCCAACCTGGTCCCGTCTCCCGGGAAGGACCAGCTCCTGATCGAATACGGCTTCAGAGTGATGAAGATCAACACCGACGGGAGCATTCCGGCTAAGACCATGACTTCCGGACTGTTCGTCAAGGATCCGGCCATCGTTCATCCCGAGAGGAACTGCTGGAAGGTGCCGTGGAGAGTGACCGGTCAGATGCAGGTATGTGCGGCACCCGACGGCCGCCACGTATACCTCGGCGGCCTGCACGCGCGCACGCTGCGCAGGACCAAGGACGTCGGCGTTGAGAAGACCGGGGCTTGGCGCGACGGCCAGGTCTTCAAGCTGGACATGTCCACGGGCAAGGCCTCGGTGTTCTTCGCGCTGCCCGAGAAGTCCGTGATCTCAGACATGGCTGCCCGCGAAAAGTCGCCGATTGCCGACGCCAAGTACGGCAAGTACTCAGCGCTGCAGGGCGTGGCCGTTGATGAGGACGGCCGGGTGTTCATCTGTGACCGCCTGAACAAGCGCGTCCTGGTTCTGGACGCCGCCGGAAAGAAGATCCGCGAGATTCCGGTGACCCACCCGGACGCGATCGCCGTCAAGCCCAAGTCCAAGTCGCTGTACGTTACGACGCGCTTCGGCCATTTCCACGGGAAAGGCAAGCTCGTCCTGCTCAAGTTCAACGACTGGAGCAAGGACACCGCGCCCGCGGCCAAGGTGCCCCTTTGCGAGGTGAGCCACTTCAGCCAGTCCACGCACCTCGCCGTGGCTGAATCCAAGAAGGGCACTTTCGTGTGGATCGCCTACTCGGCGCTCCCGGTGCGCGTCTACCAGGACAAGGGCGGGGCTCCGGAACTGGTCAAGGACTTCTACCGCGACTCCTGGCAGCGCGCGCTGGACCTCCAGCACTTCGTCGTCGACCCCGGGACCGAGCGGGTCTACTTCGCGGACGGCTTCAACAACTGCTTCAAGCTGACCGACTGGAAGAAGCCGAACTTCGAGCGGCTGATGACCGGCGCCGGGCAGCATGTGCGGGCGCTGAGCATGTCCATCGACGCGCGGGGCCGCTACCTCTACTGCCACCAGGATCGCCGGCCGGTGGTCCGCTACAGGATCGACGGCGGGGAGCTGACGCGCGACGTCCCCGGCGGCGGCCCGGCCCCCGCGCCGAAGCCCGGCAGAGGCAGGAAGAAGGGCCCCGTTGTCGGGGGGCTAACGCCGAAGATAAGCAACGACTGGCGCATCGGCCTGGGCATGGGCGACCGAGGCATCGCCGCCGCGCCGGACGGAAGCGTCGTAACCATGAACGCGCTGGGAACTCACGCCGACTACGGCGGCTACCTGCGCTTCTTCCGGGCGGACAACGCCAGGCACCCCTGGGGCGAGGGGCTGCTCTTCAAGAGCTTCGGCACCAAGGTCCGCGGCTCCGGGGCCCGTTTCGACGTGAAGGGCAACCTCTACGCCGGCAAGCTCGGTCGCGGCAAGGGCAAGCCGGCCATCTACAAGTACGCCCCGACCGGCAAGATGGGCGACCTGTTCCCCACCGAGCCGAAAGCCCCGGCCAAGGTCTACAAGGTCGACTACGGTTTTCCCGCCCCCGCGTTCAGCCGCACGGCGTGGTTCGGCGTGGACGGCTGGGGGCGGATCTACTACCCGACGTCGCTGCTGCCCAAGGTGTCGGTCATCGACAACGGGGGCAATCCGGTGCTGAGCTTCGGCACCTACGGCAACCGCGACTCGATGGGCGGCCTGAAGGGCGACTTGGTCCCGACCAAGGACGTGCCCATGGCCTGGCCCAACAGCGTGGACGCCACCGACGACTACATCTACGTTTCGGACATCGTGAACATTCGCCTGTTGAGGCTCGTCAAGAAGTTCGAGGCAGAAGCTACGGTGAAGGTCCAGAGCCGGTAGTCAGAGAGGATGCTTGCGGTGAGAAACCTCTTGATTGCATTCTCGGTCCTGTGCCTGGGGTCGGCCCTTGCCTGTGCCGGCGAGGTCAAGTTCACCAGGGCCCCGACCGCGAAAAAGGCCGGCGGCAAGGCCACCATCGAATTCGCTGTGTCACAGAAGGCGGACGTGGAGGTGAGCGTCCTCGACTCCAAGGGCAAGGTCGTCCGCCACCTCGCCGCGGGAGTCCTCGGCGCCAAGGCGCCTCCTCCCGCGCCGCTCAAAGCCGGGCTTTCGCAGAAGCTCGAGTGGGACGGCAAAGACGACTACGGCCAGGCGGCCAAAGGCGGTCCGTTCAAGGTTCGGGTGCGCGCGGGAATGGGCGCGAAGCTCGAGAGAATCGTCGGCGGCGATCCCTACGCCTATTACTCGAAGGAGATGGGCCAGGGCGACCACTCCGGCTGGAGGATCACCGGCCTGGACGTCAAGTCCGACGGCAACGTGTACGTAATGGGCAACGTCAATAACTGGGGCCCGCCAGCCATCCGCCGATACTCCGCCGACGGGACCTACCGCAGCACAGTGTATCCTCCTCCTGCCGGCAAGCCAGTCGGGGAGGTCAAGGGCTGGGGCGTCAACGTGCGTGCCGACGGCACCTGGACGCCGGGATACAGTGACCTGAGCTCTCCGGCCCTCAGCAAGACGCGCATCGCGGCGACCCGGGGCGCATGCGCGAGCCTGGTGCCCTCACCGGACGACGGTACGGTAACGATCAATCCGACAGTACGCCTTGCCGGACACCCGAACGCGCTGATGACCATAGGCGTGGACGGAACGCTTCGTGACCGCGCGGAGACGCCGCTCTTCGCGGGTGCGCCGGCAGACAAGGGCGTGTTCGGCCCCTTCTCCTGCGCCTACACGAAAGACAGGAAGACCATGTACGTCACCGGCCTCTTCTCCTGCAAGCACCGTTATGGGGCCATGATCGAGGGCGTTCACAACAAGGGTTTGTGGCGTGACGGGCAGGTGTGGAAGGTGGACGTGGCCACCCGGAAGGCAGAGGTCTTCTTTGCCATCCCCGCTAAGGACGTCATCGGCGACATGAAGGCGCGCGCCGCCTCACCGATCGGGCATTCCAGCAAGTACTGGGCGTTTGCGGCCTTCCATGGCGTAGCCGTGGACGCCGAGGGCAACGTTCTGGTCGGCGACCGCCAGAACAAGCGCATCGTGGCCCTGGACAAGGCCGGCAAGATCATCCGGGAAATCCCGGTGATGCACGTCGATGCCCTGGCCCTCGATCCCGGCTCGAAGGCGCTGTACGCGACCACGCGGACGGGATCGAGGGGAAAGATCACACTTCTGAAGTTCGGTGACTGGACCAGGGACAGCAAACCGGCAGTGACCCTGCAGGTGTGCAAGAGCTACATGTATTCGCCGTGCACATTCCTGGGAGTGGCCAGAAGCAAGGGCAAGAGCCTGATCTGGCTGGCCTACACGACTCTTCCCGTTCGCGTCTACCAGGACGACGGGACGGGGCCCAAGCTGCTGAAGGACTTCTATGAAGCCGGGCCACAGCGATTCCTGGACCTGCAGCACATGGCAGTGGATCCCGTGACCGAGAATGTCTACTTCGCCGACGGCTTCATGAACTGCTTCAAGCTCACCGACTGGAAGAAACCGAAGTTCACGCGCTGCATGACCGGCCCGGGAGAAAGGCTCCATGCGCTCAGCCTGGGGATAGACCACCGCAACCGTTGGCTCTACGCCAAATCCGACAGGTGCCCGGTGGGACGGTACAAGCTGGACGGTGAATTCATCAACCCTGCGCCCGTTGGCGGTCGCCCGGCGCCAGTGCCCAGGAAGCGTCGCAAGTACGTCGCCGGTCCGGTTACTCCCGTCCTCAGCAACGACTGGCGCATCGGCCTGGGCCTGGGCGATCGCGGAATCGCCGCCGCCCCCGATGGCAGCGTGGCCACGCTGGGCGCAATGGGCAGGGGGGCCGACTACTCCGGCTACCTGCGGTTCTTCAAGGCCGACCCCGCCCGGGCGCCCTGGAAGGCACTCGACTTCAAGGGCTTCACCAAGGTCGCCGCCGCCGGAGCTCGTTTCGATGTCAAGGGGAACCTCTACGCCGGCAAGCTCCGCCGGGGTCGGAGCAAGGCCGGGATCTACAAGTACGCGCCGACCGGTCCCATGGGCAACTTGTTCCCGACCGAGCCGAAGGCCCCGGCCAAGGTCTACGCCGCAGACTACGGTTATCCGGCGCCGGCCTTCACCCGCACCCCCCGCTTCGGCGTGGACGGCTGGGGGCGGATCTACTACCCGACGTCGCTGCTGCCCAAGGTGTCGGTCATCGACAACGGGGGCAATCCGGTGCTGAGCTTCGGCACCTACGGCAACCGCGACTCGATGGGCGGCCTGAAGGGCGACTTGGTCCCGACCAAGGACGTGCCCATGGCCTGGCCCAACAGCGTGGACGCCACCGACGACTACATCTACGT
>CAZONU010000129.1:0-12144 GCA_964581145.1 uncultured Planctomycetia bacterium | reverse complement strand
GCGGCGGTCAAGGTTTCGGGACCGCAGTCCTGCCGGGGGCTTTCCCACCTGGCGGCGTCCCGCTCGATCACCACGCGGTCGCCCGGCGCGGGCCCGAGCAGTTCCAGCAGCCTGCCCCTCAGCCCGGCGTCGGCCAGGGCGCCGGCGGCCAGCTCCGGGCTGCTGGCCAGCACTTCTATTTCCGCGTTGAAGGCCTCATCCCCCGAGCGCCAGAGGTCCTCCTCGGTCATGCCCAGGAACGCGGGCGTGCTGCCGGAGGGGTCTCGCCCGCCGACCCGGAGCCGCCCCTGGCCCCCCCCGCCGACCCGGACGGACAGGCGCGTGCGCAGCTCGCGGACGTCGTCGGGGCCCTCGACCCAGCGCAGGGTCAAGGTCACCGCGCGATCGCGGTAGTCCCCCTCCACCATGGGCTGGTCGGCGCGCTGCCGCTTGTCGCGCGACGACCCCGCCGGCCTGAAGACCAGGCCGCGGCCGCCGGCGAACTCGTACCAGGCGGCGTGCAGCTTGCGCTTGGGGGCCATGAAGACGTACCAGACCAGCGCGAACAGCAGGCAGACGGCCAGGCCGACGAAGGCCATGCCCAGGAAGCTGCCGAACGCGCTGGCCAGCACGGCTCATCGGCTCCGGCGGTCAGCACTCGCCGCGCCGGCCGGCTTCAATTATCTCGTCGATAGTCACCTCGCGGCGCTCGTTGTGGCTCTTGAGCGCGGCCAGGACCACCGCCAGGTTTTCGGTGCCGTCGGTGCCGGAGACTTCCACCTCGGCCTCGCCGCGGACCGCCCGGCCGAACTCCTCGATCTCCTCGACGTTGGGGTTGGCCTGTTCGGCGGGAAGTATCTCCCTGCGGCCGTCGGGATGGCGGACCATCACCCCCCTGATGTTGTTGTCGGTCTCGATGACCGCCGCGGTGCCGTAGACCCGCACGTAGTTGGTGCCCGGCGAGATGTAGTTCGAGCCCAGGTAGCCCACCTCGCCGCCGGCGAAGCGCAGCACCTGGGCGGTGGTGTCCACGTTGTCGAGGTCGATGGCCCGCCGGGCCATGGCCGAGCTCACCGCTTCGATGCGCCCCAAGAGGTAGCGCAGCGTGTCGGCCTGGTGGACCCCGAGCTGGGTGAGGGGCAGCGCCGGGCAGCGCTCGGCGTCGGCCCGCCACTTGTCCGCGCTGAGCCTCAGCCCCCCGTTGTGGCTGGCGTGCGCCTCGGCCATCGAGACCGTCCCGGCGGCGCCGGCGTCGAGGAGCTCCTTTATTTTGCGGTAGGCGCCGCCGCGCCGCGAGTTGTGCCCCACCGAGAGAATGACGCCGGCGGTCTCGCAGGCTGAGACGACGCGCAGGGCGTCGTCGATCCGGCTGGTGATGGGCTTCTCGATGAAGACGTGCCTGCCGGCCTCCGCGGCGGCGATGGCGTTCTCCGCGTGGATGTCGTTGGGCGTGCAGATGACCACGCCCTCGATGCGCTCGTCGGCGAGCATCTTCTCCAGACTTTCGCAGGGCTCGCAGTCGAAATCTTCGGCGAAGCGCTCGCGGGGCTCGGTGCGGCGGCTGAAGCCGCTGACCACGCGCACGACCTCGCTCCTGACCACGCCCACGGCCAGGGAGCGCGCCCACTTGGCGCAGCCCACGTAGCCCAGCCCGACGCGGTCATCGCTCATGGTGCTCCTCCTCGGGGGATACGATACCTGCCGCGAGGGATGATTCAAGGGGCGGCCGCAGAGCTGCCCGTTGACAGACGGTGTGCGGCGAGGCATAATGGATATTAGGCAGGGTGGCCCCGTGTGATTATCTTGGGAGGTTCGGTAATGAAAGCGTTAAGACACCTTGCCGCCGTAGTCCTCGCTCTGTTGCTTTATCCCGTGCTCGGACGTGCCGAGATAATGGTCGGCGAGAGCCTGGAGTGGCTGGTGGATTCGTCAGACGCTATCGGAGTGTACAAGGCCGTCGGCGTGGAGCCCGGGAAGAAGGGGAAATCCTGGGCATACTCGAGGGTCCGGGGACAGCTTGCGAGGAAGCTCAAGGGCAATGCGCCGAAGAAGGTCTCCTTCCGGTACTACGCTCAGGGGACCAAGGACAGCCCGCCGAAGAAATTGGGAAAGGCCGACAAGTTCCTGGTCTTCTTCCCGCGGGCCAAGAAGGAGGACAAGGAGGTCAAGACACGCTACACGATCTGTCTGTCGGCGCCCAACGTCCGAGGTTTCAGGTCTATTGCATTCACCAAGGACTTCCGGGTACTGAAGAGGGAAGAAGATATTCTGAAGGTCGTCGGCAGGCGGGTCAAGTTAAAGAAATCTCCCGGACTGGCCTCTCCAGAGAAGGCGGCGAATGTCTTCACGCCGCCCAGCGGCTTTCTGCGGGTGGAGATCCCCTACGACAAGGAAGCCTTCCGGGCGCTCTGGGCGGGCAGCGTGTGTTATCTGGTGGTGCCCGCCGACGAGGAGTTCAAGCATCAACTGCTCCGCGAAGTCAAGTCCCGGGACGTGTGGACTCGAGCCAGGGCCGCGAGCAGGCTGACGGCTTATCCCGGCAAGGACACGGTCAAGCTCCTGCGGTCACTTCTGGCTGACAAGGGAACGGCCAAGATCACCAGTTATGACCGGAGCAAGAAGAAAACCACTGTGACTGTCTACCCGGTCCGCCAGGCAGCATATGAAGCGTTGAAGCGGCTCGGCGAGAAGGTTGAGAAACCCAAAGGGCTGAAGCAGACGGCGCCGGAGGCGTTCCTGTTCTAGTCCGGGCCACTGCTTCCTTTACGCCTCTATGGTTGGCTCCTAGCTCAGCTGCAGCCGCTTGCGGATCAGCCACTCGGCGCACGCCGCGGCCATGAAGATAATCACGACGATCCAGCCCTTGGGCCCGCTGTCCGGGTAGAAGCGCAGCTCCCGGCCGGTGGTCCCCGCGCGGGCGTTGGCGACCAGCGAGCCGACCAGCTCGTCGATGACGGCCAGGTCGTAGTAGCGCCCGCCGGTCTCGCCGGCGATGCGCCGGAGCAGCCGCTCGTTCAGGTCCAGGCGCTCGAACTCGAGGTTGGGCTTGCCCACCCGGAAGTCCAGCTTGACCTCGCCGAGCTTCCTGCCGCCCTCGCGCGCGCGCACCTTCATGCGGTAGGGACCGGGCCCCGCCGGCGCGTAGACCGTCTCGAACTGCCCGGGGCTCTCGGCGACCGGCGCCAGCTGCAGCCGGCTCTCGCCCCCGCCGGGGGCGGCCACCTCGGCCTCGACCCTGGCATTGACGGCCAGCCGCCCGCCCTCCCCGTGGGCCTCGGCCCACAGGCGGACCTTCTCCCCCGGCTGGTAGAGGCGCTTGTCGATGTGCGCGGCCAGGCCCTGCCCGGCGCTCTGGCGCTTGACATCCTCGCTGGCCAGCCAGCGGACCAGCTGGCCCCAGAGCCTGGCGTAGGGCGTCTGGCGGCCGCGGCCGCGGAGCAGCTCCCACTTCCAGGTGGGGCCGGCGGCCAGCACCGCGGCCCGGCCCTTGCCGTAGCGCTGCACGGCCAGCACCGGGCGGGGCTGGCCGCTCCCGTCCTTGAGCGCGGGGTGGACGGCCAGCACCTCGGCGCCGGGCTTGGCCGGGCCCACCAGGTTGATGAACTCCAGCTCCGGCAGCTTGCCCCTGTGCTCCTCCGTGAAAAAATCCGCGCAGCCGGTGAGCGCCGGGTGCGCCCGGCCCGCGCCGGTGAGCTCCAGGCTGAAGGCCGCGGCCTTGTGCCCGCCGCCGGTGATGTGCACCGGGAGCAGCTCGGCCAGCGCCGTGCCGGTCCAGCCGCCGTCGCCGTAGGCGGCCTGGCCCGAGAGGCACAGCAGTCCCGCGCCCTCGGAGACGGCCTTGCGCAGGGCCCCCAACTGCTTGTCCGAGAAGCTGGCCCGCTCGATGTCCCCCAGCACGAAGACGTCGAAGCGCCGGGCGGCATCGAAAGTCTCCGGGAAGAACTTGTCCGCGCCGGTCTTGCGCTCGCCCGAGGGGGACTGCTCGATGAACAGCCCCTTGCGCGCGCGGTAGAAGCTGGTCACCTCGACCATGGGGTCCAGCGCCCAGTTGCGGCGCAGGAAGCCGTACTCCGGGCGGATGCGGCCCTCGACGTAGAGCACCCGGATGCGCGGCTCGGTGACGTTGAGCAGGAACTCCTGGACGTTGTTCTCGGCCAGGCGCTCGTCCAGGGGATTGATTTTGACCCGGGCGTTCCAGTCCCCGGCCCGCTTGGGGGTGAAGCGCAGCACCACCTCCTGGTCGCCGCGGCGGCCGTCGAGGGTCAGCTTCACCCGGGCCTTCTCGGGGGTGCCCCCGCCGTCGGCGACCTCCAGCACGACGTCGATCACCCGCCCCCGGAAGCCGGTGGCCTCGACGTAGGCGCGGACCTCGCAGACGTTGTCGACCGCCGCGTAGCGGCCGGCCTCCGCGCCGGTCACGGCGATGTCCTTGAACTCCCCGCTCTCGGACAGGCGGGTGCCCACCGCCACCGGGTAGACCGGCAGGCCCAGGCTCTTGAGGCGGGCGACCGGGTCGGCGCCGGAGTTGTCGGCGCCGTCGGTCAGGACTATCGCCCCGGCCACCCGCTGGCCGGAGACGTCCGCCAGGGCGCCCTCCAGCGCGGCGGCCAGCGCGGTGGCCTCGCCCGCGGGGCTTTCGGCGCGCAGGTCGCCGGGCTCCTTCATCTCGCGGGCGGCGGAGTCGAACGACCAGGCGCGCACCTCGAAGTCGGAGTCCAGCCCGTCGAGCGCGCCGCCGAAGCCGAAGAGCGCGCCGCGGGCGCGGTCGAAGCGGCTGGGCAGGCCCGGCGCGTCGGAGATGCTCATGCTCTTGGAGCGGTCGGCCAGGAGCAGCAGCACCGGCCGCTCGCGCTGGCCCAGCTCGTAGCTGCAGCTCGGCCGGAAGAGCACCACCAGCACCAGCAGAATGACCACCACCCGCAGGCCGATCATCGCCGCCAGGGAGGCGCGGTCGGCCGTGCCCGCGGCGCGCCGGTAGAAGAAGACCACCAGGCCGGCGCCCAGCGCCGCCAGCGCGGCCAGCAGCCACCAGGAGCGGCCGCTGTCCAGGACCAGACGCAAGTTGCTCATCGCCGTGGATTATCAGACCCCCGCGCGGGGTGTCAAGGCGGGGGCCGCAGTGTTCTTCGGGAACCTTCTTGACAGAACGGGGTATGCGACTACTGGTAGTTGGCCGGTCAACCGCACAACCGGGAAGTTGGCCCTTGGGAGGTCCTTAATAATGAAGACGGGAACGATTGGCGGCGTGGCCGCGGCGGCCGCCTGCCTGGCGGCGATGGCTGCGGCCGGCGAGCTGCCGGCCAACCAGTGGACCAAGGTGGCCGAGGGCAAGAGCGGCCGGCGCACCGGCGCGGTGCTGCTCCGGGCGCCGGACCTCAAGAAGATGCTGCTCTTCGGCGGGGGGGTCAAGGGCGCGCCCCAGGTGCAGGCCTTCGACCCGGCCCAGCGCGCCTGGAGCGAGTTCTCCGCGGCCAAGCCGCCGGCCAGGCGGGGCATCAACAACTACTACCAGAGCGCCTACGACCCGGGAAGCAAGACGATCTACTGCCTGTCCGGGGGGACGGAGCTCTTCACCTTCAGCCTCACTGAGAAGAAGTGGACCAAACACAAGCCGGCCCCGGAACTGGCCGGCCTCAGCTGGCAGGCCATGGCCTGCGATACCGCGGGAAAGCGACTGGTGGTGGTCGGCAGCGACAAGAAGGCCGGCAACATCGGTTGGACCCGCACGGTCCTTTACGACATAGCCGCCGGCAAGTGGAGCCCGCTGGCGCTGCCCGACGCCAAAGTGGTGAAGGCCCACAAGGAGCTGGTCGCCGCCACCGAGGCGACCATCGACCTGGTCGGCCGCACGCGCCTGGCCTGGTACCGGGATCCGGCGGGCGTGGGCACCGCGGCCGAGCTGGAGGCGCTCGCCGAGCGCGCCGCCAAGCTCGGGGCGCTCCCGCAGATGGGCGCCTTCAAGGCCGACGTCGAGAAGGTCGCGGGGCTGATCAAGTCCAAGAAGACGCTTGAGGCCCTCAGGGCCGCGCGGGCCATGCAGCGCAAGCTCGAGGACGCCGCCTTTAAGCAATATCCGGTGCCGCCCTCGCGGAGGAACTCCCCGCTGGTCTGCGACGCGGGTAACAAGGCCTGCGTGCTCTTCGGCGGGGATCACGAAGATTACTTGATGAACGACACCTGGGTGCTGGACCTCGCCGGGAAGTCCTGGCGCCGCGCGGGGCCGGACAAGGCCCCCGCGCCGCGCGGCGGCCACGCCTTGGCCTACCTGCCCAGGAGCGGCAGAATCGCCCTGTACGAGGGCTACCAGCAGACCAGCAGCGGCGACTACGGCGCGATCGGCTACTGGCCGCGCTCGCCCCGCGAGCTGTGGCTCTACGACGTCAAGGCCGGCCGCTGGGACCTGGCCGGGAGCTGGCCGCTGCCCAAGGGGGCCGACGCCTCCACCCCGGCGCCCTGCGGGTTCTTCTACGGCTACGCCGCGCAGTGCTTCAGCCCCCCGGCGCTGGCCGCCGACGCCGGGGACCGCCTGGTCCTCGCCGCGCACACCAGCACGGCCTGGTTCTGGCGCTGGAAGAAGCAGCCCGCCCAGACCTGGGTCATGCAGGTCGACCCCGCCAGGTGCGACGCCGCCGGGCGCGACAAGCTGGGCGCCGCGCCGAACTCGCGGCGCTACCGGGTCAGGAGCTTCGTGGCCTCCTACTGCGAGGTGGAGGCGACTCCCAAGCCCACCAATCTGGACAAGCTGCCCGCTAACAGATGGGTCCAGCTGCCCGCGCCGCCGCGGAACCCCTGCCGCGGCTGCCGCCAGCGCGACTGGGGCACCTACGTGTGGGACTCCGACCGGGAGCAGATCCTGGTCTGGGGCGGCGGGCACTGCGTGCGCTCGGGCAGCGTGGTGGCCCACTACTCGCCGGCCTCCGGCCGCATGGTCGAGGGCTACAACGTCGACGAGCCCTACGGTGCCAACGGGGGCGGGGGCTTCGACTCCTCGGTGATGAACCGCCCGTGGATCAGCACCCACAACTACAACCACTACGCCTACGACCCCAAGTGCAAGCTGATGGTCACGACCCGCGGCTACCTCTACGACCCGGAGCGCATGGACTGGCTGCGCACCGAGCCCATGAAGCGTCCCTTTACCTTCCGCTGGGGCAGCACCCTGGCGGAGACCACCCCGCACGGCGCGGTGGCCTGGGCCCAGAAGGCCGGCGGCGGTGGGTTCGGCCTGTGGCTCTTCGACCGCGACAAGGGCTGGACCGACCTCAAGCCCGCCGGCAAGCTGCGCGGGCTCTACTGCGACTCGGAGGGCGCCTGCTACGACTCCAAGCGCGACCGCCTGCTGATGGGCTACGGCGGCGGCTACGGCAAGAAGGGCGACGGGCGCGTCACCTTCTTCGATTTCAAGACCAGGGTGGTCGACGACCTCAAGCCCGGCAACGCCGAGCTGGGCAAGATGCGCAACACCCGCGAGATGGTCTACGTCCCCGAGGCGGACGTCGTGCTCTTCGGCTCGGACCCCTATCGCGTGGGCGGCGGCCGGAAGGGCCGGACGCTCACCCGGGTCTACGACTGCGAGAAGAACAAGTACTTCCTGTTAGACGCCGGCAGCGTGGCCTACGGCCACAGCACCGGGTGGATGTACGACGCCAAGCGCAAGACCGCCTACGTGATTACCTGCCGCGGCGCGATCTGGGCCATGCGCATCGACGCCAAGAGTCTCAAGCTCCTGGAGAAGCCGCCGGAGAAGTAGTCGGCTAGTCGCGCTTCTTGCGGTACTCCCCGGAGGCCCCCTTGAGGGTCCGGCGCTCGCCGGCGGTGAGCGAGGGCATCCCCTCGCGGTTGACTTTATCCAGGATGCGGTCGACCTCGGCCTTCATCTTCTCGCGCTTCTCGGTCTCGCGGGCCAGCTTCCGGAGCCGCCGGCGGGTCTTCAGCCGCCCGAAGAAGCCGGCCTTCTCCGGCCGGCCGTAGCCTTCTACCGCTTCGCGGGACCAGTCCTCCTTGATGCCCAGCGAGGCCGCGTAGGGGTTGCGCGAGGCCGGTTCGTAGACGCGGCCGGTGAACATGACCGCGCGCAGCTCCTGCGCGGCGCCGAAGAAGACGTAGACGCCGATGAGCACCAGGAAGGGCTGGCGGACCACCAGCCCCAGCAGGAAGTAGAGCACGGCGAAGACCTGCCCCGTCCGCGCGGCGATCATGGTGGCCCGCACCTCGCCGAGCTTGAAGGTCAGCAGCGCCCTCAGCACCCGGCCGCCGTCCAGGGGGAAGGCCGGGACCAGGTTGAAGAGCAGGATGAAAAAGGCCAGCCCCCAGGCGCCGACCAGGGCGCTGGCGGCGTTCATGGGGTCGAAGAACCTGGCCATTTCCGGCAGCAGGAAGAAGATCGGGAAGAAGGCGGCGGCCACCAGCAGCGCGTGGGCCGCCGGTCCCATGGCGGCCACGAATATCTCCGTCCTGGGCGAGGGCATGGCCCCGGATATCTGGCACTCGCCGCCCAGCGGCCAGAGCACGATGCCGCTGACCCGGAGATGGCTGCGCCGCGCCGCCCAGGCGTGGCCCAGTTCGTGCCAGAGGACGATGCCCAGCAGCGCCGCGGTGAGGATCGCCGCGCGGAGCAGCCCCGGCAGCCTTCCGAAGAAGAAGCCCTCGATCAGCCAGAAACCGGCGACGAGTATTAGCAGCAGGTGCAGGCGGATGTCCATCCCCCGGATCCGGAACACCCGCGGCGCCAGGTTGAATCCGCCCATCTCGTGCATGGCGCTCATTATAACGGGAGGCGGGGGGCCACGCTATTCCCGCCCGCGGAGGAACTGGCGCACTGCGTTCTCGTAGCTGGCCCGGCCGGCCAGCAGACGCTCGATGAGCCCGGTGCCCCGCTCGGTGGTCACCGCCAGGCGGTACCACAGTCCGGGGGCGAAGTAGAAGAGCCTGGCCAGCCCCGCGGCGCGGCCGAACTCCCGGGCGAAGGTTTCCCTCACCGCCGCGTCGAAGCCTTCATTCGGAGCGCGGCCGGCCTCCAGGTTCCCGGCGATCTTCTCCGCGGCCAGGCGCCCGGAGATTATCGCCCGGCGGATGCCCGCGCCGGTTAACGGGTTCACAAGCCCGGCGGCGTCGCCGGCCAGCAGCACTCCCGGCGTCGAGAAGCGCTCCTGTCTGTACCAGGTCGCCAGCGCCGCGCCGCGCACCGGCCCCGCCCCGGCGGGCAGCCCCAGGGCGCGCAGGTAGCTTCTCAGGCAATCAATCAGCCCGCGCGCGCCCGGCCTGAAGGTCAGGACCCCGACGGCCAGCCGCTCGGGTCCCGGGAAGCACCAGGCGATGCCGCGGGGGGCCACGCCGAAGTCGCAGGCCAGGGTGTCTTCCCACGGGCCCGAGCCGTCGGGGGGGACCATCACCTGCAACGCGGTGCCCAGCGGCGCGCCGCGGCGGAGCCGGGCATCCGTCTTGACGCGGCTCCTGGCCCCGGTCGCCAGGATCGCGGCGCGGGCGCGAATCTCTCCCGCGGGCGTCCCGGCGGCTACTTCTCCGTTTTCCTCGCGGAGCGCAGTGCAGGCCGTCTCTTCGTGGAGCTCCGCGCCGGCGGCCGCCGCGCGGCGGGCCAGCAGCTCGTCGAAGGCCGCGCGCTCGACGACGGTCACCAGCGTTGAGCGCGCGCGACAGACGTGCTCGCGCTTTCCGGCGTGGGTGAACCTTATTGAGTTGATCTCGCGGCGGGGCAGATTCTCCAATCCGCCGGGCAGCAGCTTGAGCGTCTTGGGGGGCAGCCCCCCGGCGCAGACCTTGGCGCGGGGCAGTTTCTGCTTTTCGAGAAGGCAGATAGACAAGCCCCGTGCGGCCAGCGCCTCGGCGGCCGACGCGCCCGCCGGCCCGGCGCCGACGACCAGGCAGTCGAAGCCGGCCAGGCCCCGCCCCTTCTTCTTTGGGGCTGTCTCTTCGATCTCTTCGGACATGGCCTCCTCCGGCGCCGCCGCGATTATAGCGCCGGGAAGGCTCGAAACCAGATGGTCGCGCTTGGCGTCAGCCGGCCGTCGGCTGGAAGGCTCCCTGCTTTCCATCGTTGACGATGCGCAGCAGCGCCGCGAACCAGGGCCAGGCGCACTCGTCGGCCAGCTCCACGCCGGCGCGGACGCCGGAGCGGGCTTCCTCCACCCAGCTTATCCGCCCGGGCAGCAGGTGGCACTCTCCGAGAATGGGCAGGCACATCTCCACCAGCACCGGGCCGGCTTCCGGCGGCCGGCCGGCGAGCTCCGCGCCCAGCCCGCTGAGGCTCACGTCGGTGACCCGCGCCGGCCAGCGCCGGCCGTTCGCCTCGCGGGCCCGCAGGGTCGCGTCCAGGGATATCCCCAGCCGGCCCGAGGAGCGGTTCTCGGAAGCAACATCCCCAGGCGGGGCCTCGCCATCGAGGAGGTGGGCGATGACTTCCTGTCTCACTCCGTCCGGGTCTTGCAAGGCCTGCCGCAGCCCCCTGGCCAGGCGCTGGTCCGCGTCGCGCATGGCTCCCCCTCTCCGGCGCGCTCCTCCATTCTCCGGCGCGCCATTCCATTACGCTAACGCTTGGCCGGCGAGCAGGCTTCCCCGAAAAAGCCGGAATCCGGGAGGACGCGCGGAGAGCTTGACAGGGCGGCGATGCCGGGACTAGACTGTTGTCGGGCCGGGACTTAGCCACAGGAGGCAGCCATGAGACGGAGTGTGGGAGCCTTTCTCGGGATCCTGCTTGCGGCCGGGTGCAGGGGCCCGCAGGAATCGGCGCCTCCTTCTCTGGGACCCCGGCTTCCCGAGGTTACCGGCCTGGCCACCGGGAAGTCCGCCGGACCGGAGATCACCCGGGGGCGGGGAGAATCTCTGGTCCGGGTGAGCGTGCTGGTTGACTTCAGGGGGAAGATCAGCGTCGAGGGGCTGGGCACCTTGCGCGGATGGCGCGGGGTGAACATGCCGGTGGACCGCGGACCCCGCCCGGAACCGGTTGCCGCTCCGCCGGATGAGCTGGTTGTCAAGCTGAGCTATCCTTTCGGCGGGGAGAAGGTCAGGAACAGGGTGCGCATCACCGTCGGGAAAGAGACGCCCGGGGGGCCAAGGGAGCTTGGCCGCTTGCTCGCCGCCCTGCCGAAGGAGAAGCGCCCCGCCTGGGTGACTCTTGACGTCGCCGGAGAAACCCCCTTCGGTCCCGTGGCCCGGGTCGTGGCGGTGGTCATGGAAGCGGGCTTCCAGCCCGAGTTCAGGCCGCCGCCGGTGGAGGGGAGCAAGTGGACCGATGCGGCGTTCCGGAAGCGGCTGGCCGCCGAAGCCGCCAAGCACGCCGGGCCGGAGGGCCTCTCGAAGCTCGGCGTGCGCATCCGCGCCGACAGGCGCGCGCCCTGGGGGGCCGTGCGGGAAGTGCTCATGGGCTGCATGGGGGCCAAGGTCTGGCGCTTTTCTTTCGGGGCGCTGCGCGGCGGCCGGGAGGTGGTCATCGGCCGGGTGGGTGACAAGCTGGTGAAGAACGCGGCTATCGCACATGAGAGCATTGACTACACGCTGAAGAGGAAGCGCGACATCTTCAAGAAGTCGGACCTGAAGCCCGATGTCATAGTCGAGAAACCCGTGGTCATTCATGAAGCCCCCGTGACCGAACGTCCCGATCCCGGCACGGGCAGGAAGGACCCCATCAGCGACATTCCCCTGGGCGGGCTCGGTGTCGGCGGCGGCGGGATGGCCGGGGTCTACGGCTACCGCAGCGCCGCCGGCCGCAAGCGGGCCGCCGCCCGCTTCGGCGGCTCGCCGGCCACCGAGAGCGCGGTGGAGGCCGCGCTCAGGTGGCTGGTCCGCCACCAGGAGGCCGCCGGGAACTGGTCAGCGAAGAAGTGGGGCGGCGCGGCGGGGAGCGACGAGGCCGCCACGGGCCTGGCCACCCTGGCCTTCCTGGGCGCGGGTTACACCCACAAGCGGGGCAGGTACCGCGACAGCGTCCGCCGGGCCGTGGCGTGGACAGCCAAGCAGCAGAAGGCCGACGGCCGGGTCGGCGGCGACGACCTGACCCACGCGTTGTGCACTCAAGCGCTGGCCGAGGCCTACGGCATGACCGCCGGCGGCGTGACCAGGGACCCCGCGACGGGCAAGGCCGCCCAGAAGGCGGTCGACTGCGCGCTCAAGACCCAGAAGCCCTACTCCGGCTGGCCCAGGGCCAAGCCC
>CAZONU010000128.1:0-12266 GCA_964581145.1 uncultured Planctomycetia bacterium | reverse complement strand
GGGCCTGTCTCCGGCATCGGCAAGTGGAAGCTCCCCTCCGCTGCGGGTTCCGGGGCATTATAGAGGGACGCGTCAGGTGCGCCAGTGCGGGAAGGCCGCCCTTGCCCGCGGCGAATCGCTCTTGACAAGCGCGGCGCCTTCTGGTTGTCTATCGGCGGAAGGGGTGCAGAGACCATGTCCGGCGACGACGCGCTCGACAACCTCCGCGAGGCCCTGGAGCACTCGCCCGACAACGTGCCGCTCCGCCGGCACCTGGCGGGCCTACTGCTCGAGCGCGGCCACCCCGAGGAGGCCGAGGCCGAATACCGCGCGGCGCTGGCGCTGGCGCCCGAGGACGCCGGGCTCAAGGCCGGCCTGGCCCGGGCCTTTTATCACCAGGGCAAGAGCTCCGAGGCGCTGGTGGTGGTCGAAGACTTGGTCAAGGGCCGCGAAGCGCCGGCCGCCGCGCACGCGCTCCACGCCCGCATCCTGCACGCCGGCGGCGAGGTCGAGAGGGCCGTGGCGGCCTGCCGCCGCGCCCGGGAACGCGACCCGGGCGTCGATCTCGGCGACCTGCCCGAGCTCCTGGGCCTGGACGCGGGGGCCGAGGGCGGGCTGGTCGAGGGCCGGCTGCGCGCGCCGGCCGGCGAGGGCGCGGGGGAGGGCGCCGAGGACCGGGTCGAACGCCCCGCGGTGACCTTCGAGGATGTCGGCGGGATGGAGGAGCTCAAGAACGAGATCCGCATGAAGATCATCCTGCCGCTGGAGAAGCCGGAGATCTACAAGGCCTACGGCAAGGCCCCCGGCGGGGGCATCCTCATGTACGGCCCGCCGGGCTGCGGCAAGACCCACCTGGCCCGGGCCACCGCCGGAGAGGCGCAGGCCTTCTTCCTCTCGGTGGGCATCGCCGACGTCCTGGACATGTGGATCGGTCAGAGCGAGCGCAACCTCCAGGCGGTCTTCGAGCAGGCCCGGGGGCACCAGCCCTGCGTGCTTTTCTTCGACGAGGCCGACGCCCTGGGAGCCAGCCGCTCGGACATGCGCCACTCCGCCGGGCGGCAGACCATCAACCAGTTCCTGGCCGAGCTCGACGGCCTGGAGGGTTCCAACGAGGGCGTGCTGATTCTGGCCGCGACCAACGCGCCCTGGCACCTGGACCCGGCCTTCCGCCGCCCGGGCCGGTTCGACCGCATCATCTTCGTGCCCCCGCCGGACGAGCCCGCCCGCGCCGAGATCCTGCGCGTGCTGCTCAAGGGCAAGCCGGCGGCGGAGGTCGACTGCGAGCGCCTCGCGGCCAAGACCAAGGGCTTCAGCGGGGCGGACCTCAAGGGCGCGGTGGACCTGGCCGTGGAGGCCAAGCTGGCCGAGGCCCTGGAGCGCGGCGCGCCCCAGCCGCTGGCCACCAAGGACCTGCTCAGGGCCGCCAAGCGGGTCAGGCCCAGCACCCGGGAGTGGTTCGCCACCGCGCGCAACTACGCGCTCTACTCCAACCAGGGCGGCTTCTACGACGAGGTCCTCGAGTACCTCAACATCAGGAAATGAGCAACCCCCTCGACCGCGCCCGGCTGCTTCTGGAACTCTGCCGGCCGTCGCTGGGCGAGGAAGAGGCCCGCTCGGCGGTCGAGCGCGACCCCGAAGACTGCCGGGCCCGGACCGTGCTGGCCGCCTGCCTGGCCGGGAGCGGCCGTCTGGACGAGGCCCTCGCCGAAGCCGGCCGGGCCGCCGGCCTGGCCCCCGACCGGCCCGAGGCGCACGTGACCCTGGCCGCGGTCCTGGGGCTCAAGGACCGGCTCCGAGAGGCGCAGGCGGCGGCCTCCCGGGCGTTGAGACTGGACCCCGGGGACGCGGACGTCCGCGCGCTGCTGGCGGTGATCGCTTTTCTCCGCAACCGCTTCCGCCAGGGCCTGGAGCACGCCCGCTGCGGTCTGGAGCTCGACCCCCAGAACCGCACCTGCAGGCTGTGCTGCGCCGCCGCGCTCTTCATGCTGGACCGCAAGGAGGAGATCGGACCGGTAAGTGAGTCCATGCTGGCCGCCGACCCCGAGGACGAGTTCGCCCGCGCGCTGCTCGGCTGGCACCTGGTCGAGACCGGCCGGGTCGAGAAGGCCCTGGAGCACTTCCGCGAGGCGCTGCGCGTCGAGCCGGACGACGAGCTGGCCCGGCAGGGCCTGCTGGTCGCGCTGAAGGCCCGCAGCCGGCTCTACCGCCCGGTGCTCCGGGTGATGATGAAGAACGATCGCCGCAAGACCCGGCACGCCCTGCTGATAATCGTCGCGGTGACCGCCGCGGCCTACGGACTGGCGGAGCTGGCCGAGCGCGTTCCGGCCGCGTGGTACGTCTTCTGGGTGCTGGTGGGCCTCAGCGTACTTGCCGGCCTGGTGATGACCGCGGCCGACCCGCTTTTCAACCTGGCCATGCGCTTCCACCCCCTGGGCAAGACCGTGCTCAGCGGGCGGCAGAAGGCCGATTCGATCCTGGTCGCGGCGTTCCTCGCGGCGTTTCTCGCGGCGCTGGCCTGGACGCTGGCCAGCAGGCGCCTCTCGGCCTTCCTGGTCTGCGGGGTCAGCCTGACGCTGCTCTTTCCCGCCTCCACAATCATGGACTTCGACTCGCGGTGGGCCCGCCGCATCTGCGGAGGTCTGCTGGGGCTCCTGGGGCTGCTGGGCTACGCCGCAGCGGGGATCAGCCTCGCGGTGGACCGCTCCCTGGCGATGACCCTCGCCGGATACTACCTCGACGGCTGGCTGGCCATGATCGTGGTGGTCATCGGCCTGAAGCTCTTCCTCGGGGCCTGAGGGCCGGCCGGTGAGCGAGCGCATCCACCGGGCCATGCTGCTCCTCGGCCGGTCGCGCTACGACCTGGCCGCCAGGGAGGTCCGCGCCGAGCTGGCCGAGGACCCCGAGGACCCCGCGGCCCACGCGATCCTCGCGCTGATTCTCTCCGACCAGGGAGAGGCGGACGAGGCCCTCGAGGAGGCCGACCGCGCGGTCGGGCTGGGCCCGGAGACGCCCTTCTGCCACTACGCCCGCGCGCTGGTCCTGGACGCCCGGAAGAAGTACCCGGCGGCGGCCGCCGCCGCGGAGGAGGCCATCCGCCTGGACCCCGAGGACGCCGACTACCACGCGGCGCTGGCGCTGGCCAGAATCGGCGAGGACAAGTGGAGCGGGGCCCTGGAGGCCGCCGAGCGCGGGCTGGGCCTGGACCCCGAGAACGCCGACTGCCTCAACTGCCGGGCCACGGCGCTGACCAAGCTGGGCCGCGGGGCCGAGGCCGACGCCGCCGCGCGCAGCGCGCTGGAGCGCAACCCCGAGGACGCCGAGCTCCACGCCACCCGGGGCTGGACGCTGCTGGAGACCGGCCGCCACCGGGAGGCCGCCGAGAGCTTCCGCGAGGCGCTGCGCCTGGACCCCGAGTCCGAGCGCGCCCGCCGGGGGGTCATCGAGGCGCTCAAGGCCCGCAACCCCGCCTACCGCCTGATACTCCGCTACCTCTTCTGGATGGGCCGCATCGGCCGGCGCGGCCAGTGGTTCTTCATCATCGGGCTGGTGGTCGGGGTCCAGGTCCTCAAGGCGGTGGCCAGGCGCGTGCCGGCGCTGGCCGGCATCACCTGGCCGATCATCGCCGCCTACGCGGCCTTCGTCTTCGTGAGCTGGCTGAGCGAGCCGCTTTCCAACCTGCTGCTGATGCTCAACCGCTTCGGGCGGCTGGCGCTCTCCGCCCGCCAGAGGAACGCCTCGCGCTGGCTGGCCGTCTGCCTGGGGGTCGGGGCCTGCGGCCTGGGCGCCGGCTGGTGGGCCTCGGATCTGGCCCTGCTCATGCTGGGGCTCCTGGGGCTGACCATCTCGATACCGGTCTCGGCGTCGCTGAGGTGCGAAGAGCCCCGCCCGCGGCGGATCCTGCTGGGCTACACCGCGCTGCTCCTGGGGCTGGGGCTGGCCTCGACAGGCATGGTGGCCGCCGGCGTCCCCGGGGCACTCAAGGTGGGCTCCGCCTACCTGATCGGCTGGGTGATCTTCTCCTGGGTGGCCAACCTGATCCAGCGGTAGCCGCGCCGCGCGCGCGCCAGCGCGGGAAGGGCAGGCGGGGCGCGATTCTACTGGACGCCCGGCCCCATGCGGAGACAATGGCTGTTCGGGGAATGATGAGAGGGTATCATGACGCGTAAAGCACGCCTGCGCCTGGTCGCGCTCCTCGTCGTTGTCACAGCGGCTCTGGCGGCCGCCGGGTACTGGCTGCACCGGCGCTGCGGGCCGCCGCCGGTGGCCTATTCCGGCGACTCGGCGGGTCTCAAGGACACCGTGGTAGTTCCCACCCTGGACACGCCCACCCCCAAGGGCAAGAACGTCATCTGGTGCTCCTCGTTCCAGGCCGCCTGGAACCGGTTGAAGAACGATGTGGTCAAGGTGCCGGTCCGGGTCAAGAACGCCGGGAAGGTCGCCGCGCGGCTCAACGCCGCCCCGCAGTCGGAAACCGATCTCCCCGAGGGTGCGTACTACTCCGCCGCGGGCTTCGCCGCGAGCGGAATCGCCGAGACAATCCGGAAGGCGATGAAAAAGCGCTTCCCCGACGTACCCCCGCCGGACTTCGGGGACCTCGGGCCGGGTGACATCCTGGCCTATGCGTACCTGGCGGCCAACGTGAAGTTCGAGATACCCTTCTTCGAAAACCGCGAGGAGTTCCTCTTCAACGGAAAGACTTCGGTTTCGTCCTTCGGCATCCGGAGGAAGGACGACTACGCATATGGGGAGCTTCGCGAGCAGGTCGAGATTCTTTACATGTCTGAGGAGAGAGGTCCGGACTACCACACCGCAGCGGAGTTCGTGATCGACCCGTGCAAGACCTCCAAGCCGTGCCAGATCGTGCTGGCCTTGATAAACCCGAAACCGACCCTGGAGGAAACTCTCAACCTCCTTCACAGGCAAGCCGCCGGCTACGATACCGAGCGCTACGCGCGCAGGCTCAATCCCGTCGATGTCCTGCTGGTGCCCAACATCCGCTACGAGATAACCCACCGCTTCAAGGAACTGGAGGGCCCCGACAAGCTCCTGCTCAACAAGGGCTTTGAGGGCTATTACGTTCAGACCGCGGAACAGGTCATCAACTTCAAGCTGGATCGCAGCGGTGCGGAACTTTCTTCACAAGCGAAGAGTAGAGTGGAGCCGGTAGCGAGGCACTTTATCTTCGACCGGCCCTTCCTCATCTGCATGAAGAAGCGCGGCGGGAAGCACCCCTTCTTCGTCATGTGGGTCGAGAACGCGGAGCTGCTCTGCAAGAGGTAGGGCGGCGAACGGCTACTTCTTCTTCGCCGTCCTGGCTTTGATGAACTTCTGGGGGTCGACCCAGCCGTGCTCCCCGGCCTTGAAGGCGGCGGGGCTGATGTAGCCGCAGATCCAGAGCGGCCGGCGGCGCAGCCCGATCCGCAGCTTGCGCCCCCCCACCTCGACCTCCACCCTGGCCAGCGTGGGGCCGCACTCGACCACCTTGCCCTTGACCTCCTTGCCCTCCAGCGTGAAGGGCACCTCGCTGCCGGCCGGGTACACTTGCAGAAATTCGCCCCGGTGAATGCCGAAGTGCAGATGAGCCCCGTAGCCGCCGTTCTCCCAGGTGTAGCTGCGACCCAACGCCCCGATCTTCTGGCCCTTCTCCACGACGTCGCCGGGCACCACGTGAACGAAGGGCCCCAGGTGCCCGTAGAGCGAGCAGAACTTCGAGCCGCCGGGGGCCCGGTGCTCGATGATCACTATGTATCCCCAGCTCTGGACGCAGCCCGCGCGGCGCACCACCCCGCTGCCTATCGCCACCACGGCAAGGCCGTCGCGATAGAAGGCCACGTCATCGCCGACGTGCACGGAGTTCCCGAAGACCTTGGCCTCCTTGGGCACGTAGTAGCCGTAGCTGGCCCGCGCGGGGTCGAAGTAGTCCCGCACCGGGGCCATCAGCGTCCCCGCGACCGGCGCCGCGAACTTCTCCTCGAAGTCGCTCATCATGCTGTCCAGAGGAATGGCCAGTCGCCGAGCCTGGGCGTCCAGGCGCTCCTCGCGTTCGAGCTTGAACTTCGCGGGGGCCTTGCCGCCCGCGTAGCGCCAGACCGGCTCGAAGGCCTCTTTCTTGCGGGCGGGCCGGGGGGCCTTGCCCTTGCGCCTCTCTATGGCCGCAAGCGCGGCGCGCAGGGAGGCCAGCGCCCAGGGGTCCTTCTCGGCGGCGGCGGATTTCTTCAGCGCTTTGACGTCCTCCCCCGCGCCGTGCCAGGTGAAGTACTCCGCGGCCAGCTCGCGGGTCGCCGGGTCGCGCTGGGCCAGCAGCGCCGCAAAGCGTTTCCTTGCGCCTTCGGACCGCGCGCCCTGATAGGTCAGCGCCGCCGCCGCGGCCCGGCGGACCTTCGCCGCCGGCGAGTCCAGCAGCTTCAGGGTGGCGGCGCTCAGCTCCGCGGACTGGTAGCGCGGCAGGTAGGGGGCCAGGGTCTTGTGCAGCTCGGGGCGGGCCAGGCACTTCCTGACGCGCTCCGGGTCCGGGGCGCGCGGCTCGAGGACGGAGACGACCGCCAGGGCCACCCGCAGGCTTTTGTCCTCGACCAGCGGGCCAACGGTCTTTGCCAGCTCGGCGGGCCCCAGCCTTCGGGCCAGCGCGCCGACGGCCAGGTCACGGATTTCCGGGTCGGGGTCCTTGAGAAGCCCCTCGACCGGCTTGCGGGCCGCGTCGCTCCAGCAGTAGAACAGGCTGCACAGGGCCACCAGCCGGAAGTTGCGCTTCCGGCTGGAGAGGTGATGGACCAGCCGGGGGACGGCGGCGCGCTTGAGGTTCCCCAGCTTGCGGCTGGCGACCTCGAGGTTGCGGCGGACGGCGAGGTCCGCCACCGCGGAATCGACCTCCGCGGCGGCCTGGACGTCGCTCACTACCCGGCGCACGGCCGTCCTGGGAACGGCCTTGGCTTTCCCGTCTGCGAAGACGAGCTTTACGGGATCGGCGCTCGCACTCCCCGAAACCCGTCCCACGCGCCCGTCGTTGAGGAAGGCCCACTCTCCGGCCGCCGCCGGGAGCGACAGGGAGAGCAGCAGCGCGAGCGCCAGGGGCCGACGAGCCATGAAAGGTTATCTCCTCAAAAGTGGGACGCGCGGGCGCTTCCCGCGTCCGCCTATTATTCGCGGAAAGGGGCGGGCCGAAAACCGCAAAAAGTGGTCGTCGAAGTTCCGGCGGCGTTGTAGAATAAGTAGGATAAGCAGATACGGAACCGCTTCGGGAAGCCCGGGAGGTGCGCCATAAGGGGGTTTCTGCCCGCCGCGCTGGTCCTTTCGCTGACCCTGCCCGCCGCCGCGCTTGCGGGGGAGGGCCCGGCAGCCGCCCCGCCGTCCGTCGCCCGGCAGAAGCCCGGCGTTTGGGTCAAGCGCTCGCCGCTCGCCGGCGGGCCGGCCTCCCCGCGCAAGGGCTACGAGTCCAGCTGGGACTGGGACCCTTACACCAAAAGGATCATCCGCCACGGGGGCCACGACGGCGGCGACCGCGGGGCGGAGTGCTCCGAGGTCTGGACCCTGGACCCGCTGGCGGCGAAGTGGGAGCTGCGCCAGCCGAACACCAGCCCGCCGGGCGCCAGCCAGGCCGGGCAGAACGCCTTCGACCTCTCCGCCAGGCGCTTCGTGCGCTTCCCGGCATTCAGCAACTCGCACGGCTGGCAGTGGACCCGGATGATCGCCCTGCGCAACTGGTCGGCCTGGGCCTACGCCAACGCGGCGGGCACCTGGCGGCACATGCGCCCGCTGCCCCACGCGCGCCCCAGCCCGGGGCGCCGCGCGGCCTCCGCCACCCACGACGACGCGACCCTGGTCTTCGACGAGCACACCAAGATCTACGACCTCTACACCAACACCTGGACGGCGCCCGTCTCGCTGAGCAGTGTCCCGCAGCCCTCGGGCCGCAGCTACGGGAGCATGGTCTACGACCGCGGCCGGCGCCGCTTCGTGATGTTCGGCAGGCACTACGGCAGCGACCCGGTCACCTGGGCCTACGACATGCGCCGCAATCAGTGGAGCGACCTCAAGACCGCGACGAGCCCGCCCGCGGACCGGACCAGCCCGGTGATGTCCTACGACACTAAGAACCAGGTGATCCTCTGCGTGCTCAGGACCGACAACAAGGACAACAGGCTCCAGACCTGGCTGTATGACTGCACGAATAACTCCTGGAAGCGGCTGGAGTCGGCCGGCGACCTGGGCTCCTCCGGCAACCGCAACCGCCTCATGGTCTACGTCCCGGACTACGACGTGCACGTCTTCGAGAACCGCACCCGGGGCGGACAGCAGATCTGGACCTTCCGCTGGGCGCCCGAGAAGAAAGTTGATGCCAAGGCCGCACCGCCCGGAGTGCCGACGGGCCTGGCCGTGGAGGTCGACGCGGCGGGAACCGCCAAGCTCACCTGGAAGCCGGGCCCGGGGCCCAAGCCCGCCGGCTACCGCCTGTTCAAGGGCGTCGGCGGGGCCCCCTGGAAGGCCAGGTACGCCAAAGCCGCCGACGTCAAGAAGACCGAGTTCACCGACCGCGGCCTCAAGAGGGGAAGCATCTACTACTACCGCGTCGCCGCCGTGGGCGCGGACGGCCGCCGGAGCGACGAGAGCATCCCCGCGCGGACCCAGCCGCGGGCCCTCGACCGCCTGACCGTCTCGGTGCTCGGCGAGAAGGAGGTGGAGGTCGCCTGGAAGCGGCACCCCGCCGGGGACGTGGCCGGCTACAACGTCTACCGCGCCGACGCCGAGGTCTACACCGCCGACCAGATCGCCTACACCGCATCCCACGAGGACAAGGCCAAGCGCGCCGGGCCGGCGCCGGCGGGCTCGGTCAAGGCGGTCGGCCAGTTCAAGAAGCTCACCCCCAAGCCGGTCAAGGGGCTGAGCTTCCTGGATAAGACCGTGGATCTCACCAGTAAAGGCCGCAAGGTAACGGGCAAGCCCCTTTACGCCATGACCTTCTACGGCAAGCCCTACGAAGAGACCACGCGCTTCAACAAGGACGCGCCGGCCTACCGCTTCGCGGTCTGCGCCTACCGGGTGCGCGCGGTTAATGCGCTGGGCGTCGAAAGCGGGCCCTCGCCCTGGTTCCTGACGATCCCGGGCGCGCCGGAGAACCTCTTCAGCAGGGAGGAAGGCGGCACGGTCCACCTCAAGTGGGACGCCAACTCCGAGAAGCAGCTCAAGGGCTACTACGTCTACCGCATGAACGGCCGCCACGTGTCCAGGAGCAAGGTCTCGCGGCTGACGCCCGAGCCGCTGGCCGCGCTCAAGTACGGCGCCGCCACCGACGGGGAGACCCAGCGGCGCTTCTTCGTGGTCGCCGTGGACGCCCTCGGCCAGGAGGGGGTGCCCTCCTCGCCGACCTGGGCCTACCGAGAGTGGAACAGATACTACAAGCCCTTCGGCGCGGGGCTGGGCACCTGGCACCAGTAGACTCCCGGGGGCAAGAGGGGAAGCGGCCGCGGGGCGCGTTCCGCGGCCGTTTTCTTTGGGGGCGAGCCGGCTACTTCTTCAGCTCGAAGACGATGTCAGGTAACTCTCCCGTCCCGGGGATTGTAGTCGGGCCGCCGCCATCGTCAGTCCGGTCCCGGCCGACGCTCCACAGCTTGCAGCCAGTCTTGGTTTGCTGGTACTTGAAGTCTTTCCCGCTGAAGGGGTCGACAGGCAGCGTCGCGAAGCGCTTCGGGAAGGCCGCCGACAGTTCGCTCAGCTTGGCCGGGTAGCTGCCGTTCCTGATCCTGTAAAGCCGGCAGCCGATTGCCAGGCGGGCGAGTTCGAGCCGGGCCAGGATCTCGGCATCTTGCCCCAGCGCCATGCGGTAGGTGCCCAGCAGTGTCTCCGGAAGCTTGGCCCAGCCGGGGACGGTCAGCTCCTCGGGCTTGAGCGCGTCGAATTCGTCAAGCGCCCGGGGGTAGAGTTTCTCTGCGGCGGCGATGGCCGCATCGAAATGCCGCTCGAGGGTCCGGGCGTCCCTGAGGTCGCACCCCAGCAGGCGCCAGCCGACCACCACCACGCCGCCGCTCCCGCCCGTTCCCCCGGCGCCGCCCGGCCGGCGCGGGATCGGCCCGAACTCGACCTCGCCGCCCATCATCTGAGCCGCGATGGTGATGATCATCAGCTTCTCGCCGCGCAGCGCCTCAGTGGCCGCGTTTCGTTCGGCGAGGTGCTCGTCCAGCTTCTTCGCAAGTTTCCCGAGCGCCGCGGCGTCCGGCGCGGACTCATTCAGGACGCGCTCCAGCGTGCCCGCGACCATTTCCTCCATAGCCACCTGGATCATGAAGCCTCCCACCAGCTCGTCGACGTTGACGTCGCGGGCTAGGCGCAGGGCCATGCCCAGGAGCTCCAGGGCCTCGGCGGGCTTGCCGCTCTGCGCCGCGGATCGCGCGGCCATGAGCAGAAGCTGCAGCGCATTGTGGAAGCCCCTCAGGTTGGGCACCACCGCGCCGGGGCCGCGGTCCGGCCCGGTTCCCGAATCGTACTTCGGCCGGGCCAGGGCCTTCTTCAGCGCGGCGAGGCAGGGCGCGTTGGACTTCAGATAGGCGACATGCTCCAGTGAACTGAAGTCGGCCCTCAGCGAAACCGGATTGAAGCTGTTCTGGGGGGTCCCGAGCCGCGGCTGGGGCGGAATGGATCGACAAAGCCCAAACGCCGTCACGTACAGCGGCGCGGCGTTCTCCGCCTCGGGAACCGGAGGGCGTGCGGCGCGGTAGGCTTCTATCTGCGCGCGGACTTCGGCGCAGTAGCGCTCGCGCTCGCGATTGAGATGCCAGGACCAGCCCAGCACGCCGAGGCCCGCGACCAGAACAAGTATTAGCGCCGCAGTGGCGCAGCCGAACAGCCAGCCGCGCTTCCTCCCGGGCTCCCCCGGCTTTCCGTCCCCGCTGATGGCGATGACCGGCTCTTCCGGCAAGGCCCACCTCCCTCATAGTGATACCCGCCGCCGCGGTGCGGGGTCAATTACAAACCTGTCCTCTGGCGCAGGGTCATTTAATTCTCCTGGCAGGAGCGCCAGCCGGGCGCAACGGCCCCCTCCGGGAGTCAATCAGGAGGGGGCCGCGGCTCTCTCTTGCGGCGCTTCCGCGCCAGCGTGCGGCGGCCGGCAAGCCGCGCGCCAACGAGTTGGCACGGCGGCCGGCGTGGCCGCCGTGGGCGCGCAACCTGCACCAAAGAGAGGCTTGCGAAGTTCAGCCCCCGCAGCCCGTCGCCCTCGGCGTCGGCCCTCGCCCGACTGGTGGGGCCGGCGACGAGGGCGAGGGGCGGAGGGGGCGCTCCCCCAGCCCAGAGCCGGAGGCCGAGGCCTCCTCGTCAGGACTTACTCCGGGGGGAACATTAAATGACCCGTCCCCCCGCGCGCTTCGCTTGACATTCCCCGATTCGCGGGCCATAATCCTCCCGACAGCCCTCCGTGCGGCCGTGGCGGAACTGGCAGACGCGCCAGCTTGAGGGGCTGGTGAGGGTTTCCCTCATGGTGGTTCAAATCCACTCGGCCGCACCAGCAAGCTAACCGGGGCCGGCTCGACCGCGGGCCGGCCCCGAGACTATCCGCCCCGAGGAGTGGTCGCGCCCATGCCCCCTCAGACCCCGAACCCCAACGCCCGAACCCGGACGAAGGTCTACCTGGCCGCGCCGCTCTTCACGCAGACGGAAAGGCGGGCCAACCGCGAGCTGGCCGCCCTGCTGGAGCGCGAGATTCCCGGCGCGACCGTGATCCTGCCCCAGGACTTCAAGGTCTCCGGGAAGTACAACGACAAAAAGAACTACCGCGCCCTCTTCAGGAAGTGCCTGGAGGCCATCGAGCGTGCTGACGCCGTGGTGGCCCTGCTCGACGGCGCCGACGCGGACAGCGGGGCCGGCTTCGAGGTCGGCTACGCCTACGCCCGGCGCGTGCCGGTGGTGGGGGTGCGCACCGACTACCGCGCGGGGCAGGACCGCGGGGTGAACGTCATGCTCTCCCAGGCCGCCGGGCGCTTCGTCTTCGACATGGCCTTCCGCGAGGACCCCGCGGCGCTGGCCCGGGACATCGCCGCCAAGCTGCGCTCGCTGCTGGAGTCCGGGAAGAAGTAGGCTGCGCCGCGGGCGCGCCGCGCGGGCGGATTGCTTCAGTGAAGGAAACGCGGGCCCCGGGTTACAGCGGGGGCGGGCTCTCTATGGGCACGGGGACGGGCACGGCGTCCGGCATCTGGCTCACCGCGCCGACGATGCCCAGCGCGAACAGAATCACTCCCACGACCACCAGCAACAGCCACACGATCCCCAGGACCATGCCCACGGTGCCCATGCCGGACTCG
>CAZONU010000127.1:0-12269 GCA_964581145.1 uncultured Planctomycetia bacterium | reverse complement strand
AAGCCGGCGAAGCGGAGCCCGACGACGGCTGGGGCCCGCAACACGTCCACCCCCCGGCGCGGGCGAGCCCGGAATGAGCGGCGGCGGAGCCTCCCGGCCCTTTTCCCTTTGCGAAGCGGGCCCGCCTGGATAGGCTATGGGACGCCCGGCGCCGGGGGAGGATTCGGATATCAGAGCTGATTTGCCAGGAGCCAGGGACGCCCCTGATAGTCGGGCGGCTTCAGGAGGACTGCTCATGGCCAGGAACCTGTATGTCCTTTTACTGTCAGGGATTGCGTTCGCCGGCTGCGCGCCGCGCGAGGCCTACTACCGGCCGGCGGACCGCCGGGCGCTGGGCCGCGACGGGTTCGTGGGCGCTCACTACCGCGTGCCGCCCGGCGCGGCGGACGGCGGCGCCGGGGCGGTGGCCGCGCTGAGCCCGCTGGCGCGCAGCAAGAGCGACGCGAACAAGGCCGGGATCACCGCGCTCATCGACTTCCGCAACAAGCGCAAGGCGGCCGTGGTCTTCCTGCCCGGGTCGGTGACGCTGCGCCCGGGCGCCTCGAAGCCCTACCGGCCGACATCCATCATCCGCGGAAAAAGGCCGGCCCGGAAGGAAGAAAGCATTCCCTACTGGCACCGGGCCAGCTTCACCGCCCGCTTCGAGCTCCCCGTCGCCGGCATGGCCGAGCAGGCCTGGACGCTGAGCTGGAAGTACCGCTGCGCGGGCAAGAGCTACGTTCAACAGACGCGCTTCACGGCCACGGACTCGAAGCTCGCGGAGCGCTCG
This sequence comes from uncultured Planctomycetia bacterium, assembly GCA_964581145.1. Lineage (GTDB taxonomy): Bacteria > Planctomycetota > SZUA-567 > JAKLDR01 > JAKLDR01 > CAZONU01. Next base: position 11,500 of record CAZONU010000127.1, on the reverse strand, counting down.
CTCTCCGGCGTGCCCGACGGGCTGGTCACCGACGCCGGCTACAGCGGCGCGAGCGGCGTGCCCTTCCTCATGAACATCCCCTTCGTGGGGGCGCTGTTCCGGAGCGGCACGACCGGCGGCTCGCGAACGGTGACCACCGTGGGGCCGGGGGGCGCTACCGCCCGGGGCACCTGGTGGCCGCTGGAGCCGGAACGCTCCAGGTAGGAGAGCTTCATGGCAAAGCAGGAGAAGACCGCGGCTGGCTCCAGCGAAGAGAAAATGGTCGAGGAGGAGATGGCGGACCTCCGCCACGAGATCGAGATGTTTCACAAGGAGAAGGAGCGGGTCCGCAAGATCGTCGGGCACATCGGCGGGGTGCCCACCTTCAACACCAAGCTCTTCAACCTGATCTTCGCCCTGGCCCTGGTGCTCTGCTTCGCGGTGTCGCTGGTCTTCTTCCGGAACGAGCTGGTCCGCCTGGCGATGATCGAGCTGGCCCTGGCCCTGGTCTCGGTGAAGCTCATCCTCCTGATACACAACCAGAGCAAGGTCAACCACCTCCAGCTGTGGATCCTCTCCAGCCTGGAGTGGCGCCTCGACGAGATAAGGAAGGCCGTCAGGCAGCAGGAAAATCCGGAGTGACGGAATCGCCCGGAGGATCGCGACGGAGAAAATCATGGGCGAAACAGATCGGGGGGATGGCCTGGAGACGCCATCTGGGAAACGTCGGTCGAAGGAGCCTCTCGTGAAGAACATCTGCCTCGCGCTCACGCTCTCTCTGTCCGCTGCGGTCCTCGCCCGCTGCGGGGAAATCAAGTTGCACGTCGACGAGCCGGTGGGTGCGGCGCGGCGCCTCGAAGTCGTCTCCGGGGGCATCCCCCTGCCCGCGGGCAAGTACAAGCCGGGCGCGAAGTTCAGCCTCCTTGACGGGACCGCTCGCCTGCCCGTGCAGGTCTCGCCCATCGTGAAGTATCCCGACGGCTCGATGCACTGGGCGCTGCTGAGCTTTCCGCTGAGCCTGGGCGCCAACGGCAAGAAGACCCTGCGCCTCGTGGAGGGCGGCGGCGACGCCAGTCCCGGGAACCCGGTGGCCGTCAAGGAAGCCGGCGACCTCGTCGAGGTCTCCAACGGCATCGTCGGCTTCAAGATCAACAAGGCGAAGTTCAACGGCTTCGAGTCGGTGAGCTACCGCGGCAGGGAGGTCTTCAGGGCCGCCAGGGCGGGGATGTCCGCCGGCGGCGGGGGCGGCCCCGGCAAGCTCAGCCACTTCGCCTATCTCTACCGCGGACCGGTGCGCACTACTCTTTACCTGAAGGGCGCCTTCGGCGCGCAGAAGGTCCCCACCTGGGCGATGACCGTCACCCTCAATGCTGGCGAGTCGGCGATTCGCGTCGTTCACGACCTGCGCAACGCCGGCAAGGGTTCGGCCGGCATCAGCGTCAAGGAGCCGAAGCTCTCGCTGGGCATTGCGGGCGGCCTGACCGCGGGCAAGGGCGGCGGTTCCGGCAGGGGCGCGGCCTTCGGCTGGCAGGAGTTCGCCGGCGCCGCCGACCTGCTCGTCTTCATGCGCCACGGCGGGCGCGGCAGCAAGGGCGCCTACAAGGCGGAGGTCGCCGGCAAGGAGCTGGCCCTGCACCTCAGCGCCGCCGGCCCCGAAGTGAAGATGGCCTACGGCGAGCACGTTTCCATGGAGATCGACCTGGTCTTCGGCAAGGCCGAAACCGCCGCGGCGCTCGCCGAGCCGCTGCACACCCGCGCGGACTGCGCCTGGTACTCGGCGCACGACGGCATGGGCATCGGCCGCGGTTTCGGCTCGCTGGCCGACGAGGCCGCCACCTACCGGGAAATGAAGCTCAAGAACGTGGATAGTCCCAAGAAGAAGCCCAACGAGCGCCCCACGCCGGGCATGTACGTGGGCAGCTTCGACGCCCACGCCACCAGCGAGTGCGACCACCTCCAGGGGCTGGTCTTCGGCTACATCCGCACCGGCCAGCGCGGGTTCCTGGACCGGGCCCACGCCTGGGCGCGCTACTGGCGCACCTACCTGCTCTACCGCTCCGACGAGTGGGAGTACGGCAAGGACGGCAAGTACCCCACGCCCAAGTGGGGCCGCGGGCGGGTCTGCTCGGAGGGCTGCCACTTCTACGCCGCGGGGCTGTTCAACTACGCGCTCCTGACCGGCCAGGTGCAGTCCCTGGAGGGGGCCTTTGACGCCGCCGAGTTCGCCAACGTCTGCTGGTACGGCCCCTACGCCGGCAAGAAGCCCGGCAACAACTTCAGCACCTACGGCTCGCGCGGCTTCAGCCGCTGCCACATCGTGATGAGCCGGGCCTACGACGTGGCCCGCGACGAGAAGTGGCTGAAGTACATGCTGCACTACGCGCGGATGGCGGTGCGCTCGCCCAACCGCGACCCCCGCGGGTTCTGCTGGGCCAATTCCATGTCCGGGGCGCCGAGGGCCATGGGCACCGCCAGGAAGAACCCCGAACTCCAAGCGTTGATCGCGAAGGAGGGTGTAAAGGTCGAAGGAAAGAACTGCACGCACCCCAAGTACGGCTCGTACATGCCCAAGGCGTTCGGCACCTGGCCGGCGGCGATGATGGCCCAGGCCAACTACGTTACATGGGAAGCGCTCTCCGACTGCCCCCGCCCGGAGGCTCAGCTCGCCGCCGAGGACGCCATGGATTTCGCCATCGCCCAGGCCTATCTCGGCCACAAGTACGCCTTCAACGAGAAGCGCAAGGCGGTCTTCTACTACATGTACATGGACTGCCCGCTGCCGGACATGATCCCCTCCGGCGGCGGCGACGCCTGGTACACCAAGTGGTGGCCCAACGCCCTGGCCGCCGGGTACCTCCTGACCGGCGACCGGCGGCTCAAGAAGACCTCGCGCAAGCTGCTCTGGTGGGGCCTGAGCCACGCCTACCGGATGAGGCGGCTGGTCCCCGACGGAGAGACTCCTCCCTACTCGCACGTCGAGAAGAACACCAAGGGCGACTGGATGACGCCGACCGCGCTGGCCTTCGGTCTGGTCGCCCACCCGCGCAGGGACGCGCAGCCGCCCAAGCCGGTCGCCGACCTCAAGGCCCTCGCCGCGGGCGGCGGCAAGGTGCAGCTCAGCTGGAGCGCCCCCGCCGACGCGGGCGGCGGCAAGGTGGCCCGCTACCAGGTGAAGTACGCGGAGAAGCCCCTCAAGGACTACCCCGACGTGAACTACCGCGAGGAGTTCCGCAAGATCTGCTACTGGAATATGGCCCGGAACGTGCTCGGCGAGCCCAAGCCGGCGGCACCCGGCGCGGCCGAGAAGGTGACCGTCACCGTCCCGGCCGGCAAGAAGCTCTTCCTCGCGGTGCGCAGCTTCGACGACTCTTCCAACCGCAGCAAGCTGAGCAATGTCGTTGGGGTCGAAGTGAAGTAGGAGCAGCGGCGAGAGTCTATTATGGACGAACCGGCGGCGGAAGGGAAATCGCCCGAGAAGCGCGGCGGCCCCTCGACGCGGAGCATCGTCCTGTGGGGCGCGGGGATGCTGGCGGTACTGGGGCTGGTGTGGTTCGTGGCGGCATGGGTTGTTCCCGTGTGGAGAGTGCGAGTCGTGATGGTTCGCGCCGCCAACATGAACACAGAACCGGGAGAGTACGTCATCGAGAGCTTAGGCGACGGACCATCTGCCGCTCGCAGGCTCGGTCTCTACTTACGGGTACCTGCCCCCTTCGTGCCTCATCGCCGCCTTGCCGCGGGCATCTTGGGCCAGTGTGGCCACTATGCCGAATCCGAGCTACCTCGGCTTCTTGCCGATCGGGACCCGGAGGTGCGCGCGGAAGCGGTCGATGCTTTGGGTCGTTTTCGGGAGGCGCGCTTCACAGAGCCACTGATGGCGGCGCTCAGGGACTCCGACTCGAATGTCAGGCGGTTAGCGGCCCGCGCGCTAGGTGAGATCGGAGTGGGCGCCACGCAAGCCGTCTCCGCTTTGGCAGGATTGCTCGAGGATGAGGACAAACCCGTCCGCCAAGCAGCCGCTGAAGCTCTCAAGAAGATCAAGGCCGCCCAGGCCAAGCAGGAGCAGAAGTAGTGCCAGCTCCCGCCCCTTCCCCAGGATATGTCAAGCGCTCCAAGCGCCTGTACATCTACTGGGGTGTGGCGCTGGCTCTGCTGGTCGCAGTGGGGCTGGTATGTTGGCTGGTTGTGGTGCCGGTCATGCACACGCGGACTGCCGTAGCTCGATGCAGGCGGAACACTGACTTCATCCGCAGGGAGATTGAACACCTGGGTGGACCTGAGGCTGCCGTAGACCAGCTATCCCTCTACGTCCGCCTCCCCGAGTTCCTGGCACCCCACCGTGGGACCGCTGTGGTCATGTTGGGAACCTGTGGAGGACCCGCCAAGACGGCCGTTCCTCTTCTTATCACACTTCTCCAAGAGGAAGACGAAGGACTGCGCAGCAATGCTGCAGAGGCGCTTGGCCGCATCGGAGACCGCCGTGCTGTCGAGCACCTCATCAAGGTCTTGAGAAACAAGGAAGATCCTGTTCGCCGAGATGCGGCGACAGCGCTGGGATGCTTGGGCGGCCCGCGAGCTACCGACGCACTCATAGCGGTCCTCAAGGGCCAAGACAGCTCGTTGCGCAGCTACGCAGCGGGCGCGCTGAGCAAGAGTGAAGATGAGCGCGCCGTTGACGTTCTGATAGAGGCGCTGAACGATCGAGACAGAAGTGTCCGCGGAATAGCCGCAGCCGGGTTGTCGCACAGAGGTGGACCGGTCGTGGAGCGCCTGATAGGGCTCCTCCAAGTGGGAAGCAGATACGAGATGGAATCCGCTGCGGAAGCGCTGGGATGCCTGCAGGACCCGCGAGCGGTGAAACCTCTGGAGAAGATCCTCCTCACGGATCCCAATAGCTGGGCCAAGCGACTTGCCATAGATGCGTTGGTCGCAATTGGCGAGCCAGCTGTTGACTCTCTCATTGCCGCGCTCAGGAATCCGGATCCGTGGATTCATCAACCAGTGCTGAGGAAGATCCCCTATGTGGGGAAGCCCGCAGTAAAGCCGCTCATTGTACTGCTGGGAGACAAAGAGGTCCGTCTGCGCGTGGCAGCGGCCTATGCACTAGGCGATATCGGTGACCCCCGCGCGATCGAACCGCTCAAGGCCGCGCTCAATGACAAGCATGAGGAGGTGCGGGAGGCGGCTGCAACGGCCTTGGCTGGATTCAACGCTCCGTCTATCGTTGAGGCGTTGAGACGGTCCATGAATGACGAGCATGAGTGTGTTCGGAAAGCAGCCCGTTGGGCCTTGAGCAAGCTCCGAGAAGGTCAATCGGTCGAGCGGTAGCGTGATGACCACCCCCGCCCCTTCACCAGCTTCCCCAGCGTGTCCACAGGAGGGGACGACTGTAAAGCAGCCCCCAGGATGGGTTCGGTGTCTCTTCATCTGGGCCCCGCTCGTGGGGATGGCTCTACTTCTCTTCTGCACGATCGGCGTTCTCTTCTGGGGGAATCCGCAATTGCACAAGCAGGTGTACATCTTCCAACTCAAGGTGTACGGCAAGCGTCCCGTTCGACCCGACAACTACACTGGGACGTGGCGCATCTGGATATCTGATGGGAGGTTGGAGTCGGAGCGCCACTACAGACGCGGACGTGTACATGGCGAATGTACCCAGTGGTATGGCAATGGCCAGAAGTGGCGAATACACCGATATCATGAAGGCGTGAAGCACGGAGTCTGGGTGGTCTGGTATGAGAACGGGCAGAAGGCATCAGAGACTACCTACGTAGACGGTCTCGCGCACGGGCCACGCCGAGAATGGCACCCCAATGGGCAGCAGGAGTTGGAGGCAACGTACTACGAAGACAAGGAACATGGGCGGATCACGTCATGGTACGATAACGGGATCCAGAGTTCGGAAGCGGACTACGATCATGGTGCCCAAATTGGCGAGACAGTGTCTTGGCACGAAAACGGCCAGAAGAGCGCCGTCATCAACTTCAAGAAAGGCGTCCTCGACGGCCTGCGCACCGAATGGTATGAGAGCGGTATCAAGAAGCGGGAACGGAACTACAAGGCAGGCAAGTTGCACGGCAGGGACATGAGTTGGTATCCGGACGGAAAACCCCATGACGAACGGCACTATGCGAACGGCACGGTGCACGGCACACGAACGCTGTGGTATCGGAACGGCAAGAAGGAAGAAGAATCGCTGTGCAAGAATGGACGCCTCCATGGTATCCGTCGTCGCTGGAACGAAGACGGCGATCTCCTAAGCAAGGAGATGTACTGCGAGCACCGCCTGATACGGTCCGACACGGAGGTCGGGACTTCCCAAGAGAAGAAGGGGGCAAGCGAGCAATGACCGCCCCCGCCCCTTCCCCAGATTCTCCAAAGGCGGGCGGGCCTGTCGACAGATCTGGTCCGTCCAAGAAGGCAATCATCGGATGGGGCGCGGGGATGCTGCTGGTGCTGGGCCTGGTGGTGCCGGGAGCTTATGTGTTCACGGTCCACAGGGAATGCAGCGGCGTTCTGGACAGGATGGTGGTGAACGAACGACGGCGAGCCGTTGCTCGTTTCGCGGGAAGCCGCACCCCTCCGCCGGAGCACGCAGGGTACTCTTATTCTGCATATCTAACAGATCCGGATTCCGAGCCCTTCCCCTCACCCGAAATGGACCTTTATCTCAACTTCAACTTCTTGGGCTTGCTGGGCGACCAACACGAAACCGTAAGGAAACTCCGGGTTTACCTGGCCCTGCCGGAAGGGTTGGCCCCGCGACGGGTTGAAGCCGCTTATTTACTGAGCAAGTGTGGGGCGTCTGCTGTTCCGTTGCTGTCCCGCTTGACCAGGTCGGAGGATTCTTCCGTGGCCGCAGTGGCCGCCTGGGCGCTGGGAGAAATCGGCCCCGAGGCGTCAAGCGGCCTCGAAGCCCTGGAGGAGCTGCTGGATCACGAAGACGCGGGCGTTCGGGCCAACGCGAGACGCGCGATTGACAGGATCCGCAGGGAGGGAAAGACCGAGGTGAATTCGCGCCCCCCGGCGTCCCCCGGTGAGCGCCGGCTACTCGCAGTCGAACTTGAGGCCCATGTCCTCCCTGAGCGCGTCCATGGTCCGGGCCTGGCCCAGCGAGTCCGCCCAGGACATCTGGGGCGCCTGCCCGGCCTCCAGGTGCTCGGCGACGGTGAGGGCCTCGTTGGCGTAGAGGTCCCTGCCCAGCTTGACGTCCAGGGTCTGGACCTCCTCGCCGGCGTTGACGATTATGGGCGCGCCGTCCTCCACCGGGCCCCAGGGGTCGGTGACCAGCACGCTGCCCTTGGAGCCGTGAATCCGCGCCTCGTCGTGCACCCGCCCGCACTGGTTCCCGCAGGCGAAGGCGGCCACCGCCCCGCCCGGGAACCTAAGAACGCCCGCCGACTGCCAGTCGACGCGGGTGGCCGGGTCGATCCGGGCGACCCCGCGGACCGCCTCCGGCTCGGCGCCGGCGGCCATGCGGCAGAAGGAGACGCAGTAGCAGCCCAGGTCCATCAGCGCCCCGCCGCCCATGGCGTTCTTCATGCGGTAGTTGGCGAGCTTGAGGCCCATGTCGATCTCGAAGCTGGCCTCGATGAGGCGCACCTCGCCGATGCGCCCGTCGGAGATTATCTCCTTGAGGCGGGCTATCCGCGGGTGGCAGCGGTACATGAAGGCCTCCATGAAGAAGACCCCGTTCTTCTCGGCGGCGGCCAGCACGGTTTCCAGTTCGGCGGTGTTTATCGTCGCGGGCTTTTCCAACAAGATGTGCTTGCCGGCCTCGGCGGCCTTGAGGGCCCACTCGGCGTGGAGGCTGTTGGGCAGCGCGACGTAGACCGCCTCGACGCTGGAGTCGGCGAGCACCGCCTCGTAGCTGCCGTGGGCCCGGGCGAAGCCGAACTTCATGGCGAAGTCCTGGGCGCGCTCCTTCTCGCGCGAGCCCACCGCGTAGCGCGCCGCCTGGTCGGTCGAGGCCAGGCCCCGCGAGAAGCGGTCGGCGATTCCGCCCGTGCCGAGAATCCCCCAGTTGAGAACCTTCATGGATGCCTCCCGGCGCTCTGCGCCTCCCCGGTTCGCGATGTCTCCCGGTATATATCTCCATACACCGCCGGAGCGCAAGGGTCTGAGCGGTTGCGCCGCCCGATTTCTTGCGTGGTCGCGCCGGCAGCCTGAGCACGATGGGCAGGACCGCACCGCCGAAGAGCGCCAGGGTGATCAGGAACCCTCACCACAGCGTCTTGGGGCTCTGCACCTTGGTGCGCAGCTCACACTCGGGCCTCGCATCGCTCGGGAGCGCCTGCCGTCACGACGCCCCGTTTTCCAACGGACTGCCAGGTTCACGGTCTTGAAACCCTGCGAAGACGTCGTCGCACAGATGGGTCAGAGCCGCGGGCCTATTCTTCCCTCCTGCCGCCCTTTTCCCGGAGCCGCACGGCGCAGCGGAAGCCGGTGGCGTCGTTGCTCTTGGCGGGGTCCAGCCCCTCCCAGTAGCCGGACTTGGCCTGGTACGGCTCGCTTATCCAGCAGCCGCCGGCGATGCCGCGCTTCCCGCTTTCCCTGTTGTAGTTGAACCAGTCGGCGACCCACTCCCAGACGTTGCCGCCCAGATCGCAGGCTTCGCCCCAGGGGCTCTTGGAGCCCTTCCACTTGGATTCCCCGCTGGGGTCCGGCTTGTCCTTGTCGGCCATCTTGAAGTCCACGCATATCTTGCCCGGCTCGTACTCCCTGCCGAACGGGTAGGGCAGGAGGTCCGGCCCGCCGCAGGCCACCCGCCACTCCTTGAAGGTGGGCAGGCGCCGGCCCCTGGCCCGGGCCAGACGGTCGGCCTGCTCCCAGGTCACGTCGGTCTTGGGCGGCTTGCCGGCCTCGTTGGGGTACTCGTACTTGTCGATGCAGAAGGGGTAGGGCACCAGCTTGTGGGCCTCGGTCCCCGGCAGCGGCCGGACCAGGATCATGTCCTTGGGGCACTCCTCGGCCCAGACCTCCTTGAAGCCGGCGCCGGCCTTGGGCCTGGCGGGCGCCTCAACCGGCTTGCCGGGCGCGGCCTTCCGGCCCTTCTCCAGCACGCAGCGGAAGCCCACCGTCGGCGCGTCGTCCGCCCCGGTGTAGAGCCGGGCGTAGCGGGTCGAGCTCTGGTCCGGCACCCGGGAGGTCCAGCTGCCGCCGCAGGCGTCGTGGATCTCCTCCTGCTGATGGTAGGGATACCCGTCCTCATCGTCGTCATCGTCCGGGCCGTTCTCCCCGTTGCGCCTCCGGCGCTCCTCCACCTCCCGGACCCACTCCGCGGCGTTGCCGCTCATGTCGTAAAGGCCGAAGGGGCTGCGGTCCCCGGGCTTGCTCCCGGAGGGCAGAGGTCCGTCCTTCATGGCCAGTCCCACGGCTGCGCGCTGGGGGTCGAAGTCCTCGCCGTAGGGGAAGCGCAGCCCGTCGCCGCCGGCGGCGGCCAGCATCCACTGGGCGCGGGTGGGCAGTCTCTTCCCGCCGACCCCGGCCAGGGTCTGGGCCTCGTGCCAGCTCCATTCTCTCTTCTGGTCCGCGCGGGTTTTGCCGCAGACCGGCTTGGCGCCCAGGCGGTTGGGGTATTCGTAGCGGTCCGCGTAGAAGGGCTTGACCTCCTCCTCGCTGCCGTCCTCGAGCACCACCTTGCCGCCGGGCACCAGCACCAGGTTGGCGGCGGCCTCCCGGCCGCCGACCTCGTCCGCCCTGATCAGCTTCACCTTCCCGAGGGCCACGTCCTGATTGCGGCCCACCAGGACCGGCAGGGACTGGCGGCCGTGCCCCTTCATGACCAGGGTGACGCGGTGAAGGCCCATGGGCACGTCCACGGGATCCTTGAAGGGAGTCGTCTGCTCCAGCAGCCTGCCGAGTTTCTCGGGAGGGGCGCTTAAAGGCGGCTCGGGGAAGGCGTCGCCGCTGGCCAGGAAGACCTGCGCCCCCGGCGGATGGGAGCTGACCCGCAGCGTCCCGGTGCCCCGGGCCACGCGCAGCCCCTTCTCGGCCTCCCGGTTCTGCGGGTCGTATTCCTTGAGGACCACCGTGAACATGTCCGCGGCGGCCTCGTAGTTCTGTCCCCTGATGTACTTGTGGCCGCGGTCCAGGAAGAAGCGAATGCGCCGCTCCCGCCGGATTCCCTCGATGCGGCGCAGGCCGGCCTGGGCGTTCCTCTCGCTCCCCTCCCCGGGGTTCATGCCCAGGACCTGCCGGTAGAGCTCCGCGGCCCGTTCGAGCTGCTCCTCGGCGGGCGCCGGGTCGGCCAGGCAACCGTCGGCGTCATGGAACATGCCCGCGATCTGCTGGCTCTTCAGTTCCTCCCTGCGCAGGCGCTCCTGGCGGTCCTGCCAGGCGCGGTAGCCGCCCCAGCCGCCCAGCGCCAGGACCGCCACCAGCAGGGTGGCGACCAGCTCGCGGTGCCGGCGGACCCAGCGGCGGAACAGCCGCCCGGCGCCGGGCTGCGCGGCGGTGATGGCCTCGCCGGCCTTGAAGCGCCGGACGTCCTCGCGGAGCTCCCCGGCGGACCGGTAGCGCTCGCGCTTCTCCTTGGCCATGGCCTTGAGGCAGATGGTTTCGATGTCCGGGTGGATGCGCGGGTTGATCCGCCGCGGCCGGCGGGGCTCCTCCTCCAGGACCTTCATGAGAATGGCCATGGTGGTGGGCCCCTCGAAGGGGGCCTGGCCGGTGATCATCTCGTAGAGCACCGCCCCCAGGGAGTAGACGTCGCTCTGGGTGTCGATGCCCTCCAGGTCGCCCTCGGCCTGCTCGGGGGGCATGTAGGTGGGGGTGCCCATGGTGGTGCCCACCTGGGTGAGCTGGGTGCGGTCGCCGGCGTCCACCTCCTTGGCCAGTCCGAAGTCCATGAGCTGGGGCCGGCCGTAGCGGTCGATGATCACGTTGGCCGGCTTGATGTCCCGGTGAATGACCCCCGCCGCGTGGGCGTAGGCCAGGGCGTCGGCCAGCTGCTCGCTGTAGTCCAGCGCCTGGCGGGGGCTGATCGAGCCCCGCGCGATCAAGGCGTCGAGCTGCTCGCCCTCGATGAAGTCCATCACGAAGTAGTGCAGGCCCTCGCAGACCCCCACCGAGTGGATGGGCACTATGTTGGAGTGCTGCAGCTTGGCGGCGGCCTCGGCCTCGCGGCGGAAGCGCTTGCGCTCCTCCTCGCTGGCGCTGCCGCCGCGGATCAGCACCTTGATGGCCACGGTCTTCTTGAGGCTGGTGTCGCGGGCCCGGTAGACGATGCCCATGCCCCCGCGGGAGATCTCCGTGATCACCTCGTAGGGGCCGATGCTCTCCAGGGAGCTGCGCAGGTTCTTGGCGGGAACCGTGCCCGCGGCGCGCTTGACCGGGCGGGGCACGCCGGTGAACTTCACCTTGATGCGGGCCTTGCAGTGCGGGCAGCGCCCGTCGGCCGCGCGGATGGCCTCCAGCTTGGCCTCGCCCCCGCAGTTGGGACACTTGGCCGGCAAGGCTCTCTCCCCCTGCGGCGGAGGCGCGGGCGGCTCATCCTGAGGCGGAGCAGTGCGCTCGTGGATGG
>CAZONU010000126.1:7517-12383 GCA_964581145.1 uncultured Planctomycetia bacterium | reverse complement strand
CTCACCGGGGCCAAGGAGGCCGCCTCCAGCTACGCGCCGGGCGGGTCGATGGAGACGCTCCCCGCGCGGGTGATTGACGGACGTCTCGAAAAGCTCGCCGCCGCCGAGGGCAGCGCCAAGACCACCTTCGCGCAGGTCAACGTCGCTGACGTGACCGGGCTGGTCACCGGCGAGGGCGGCGCGCGGCAGACCAGCGCGGAACTCCTGGGCAGGGCGCGGACCTTCGACCTCCTGGTGCTGACCGTGCGCGCCTTCGAGAGCGCTGCGGTGCCCCACGCCCTCGGCGCGGTGGACCCCGCGCGCGACCTGGCCGAGATCGAGTCCGAGCTCATTGTCGCCGACCTGGAAATCGCCGAGCGGCGCATCAAGAAGCTCAACTCCGCCAAGAGCCGCTCCAGGGAGGTGCGCCTGGCCGACGAGGCCGAGATCGCGGTCATCGAGCGGCTCAAGTCCGCGCTGGAGGAGGGCCGGCCGGGGCGCGAGGTGAAGCTCTCGGAGGACGAGCTCTTCAAGCTGCGTTCTTTTCAGTTCCTGACGGCCAAGCCTACCCTGGTGGCCCTCAACGTGGGCGAGGCGGATATCGGCGGGCCGCTCCCCGGGGCGCTCTCCGGCCGGCCGGCGGCGGCGGTCTGCGCGCGGACCGAGGCCGAGCTCCTGGAGCTGGAGGCGGCCGAGCGCGCCGAGTTCGCCCGCGAGCTGGGCGTGGAGAGGCCCGCCGCGGAGTGGTTCCTGGACGAGGCGTTGCGCGCCGCGGGGATGGTCACGTTTTTCACCCTCAACGCCAGCGAGGCCCGCGCCTGGATCGCCCGCGAGGGCGAGCCGGCCGCCCAGGCGGCCGGCCGCGTTCACAAGGACATGCAGAGGGGCTTCATCCGCGCGGAAGTCGTCGGCTGGGAGGATTTTATCGCCGCCGGCGGCTGGAAGAAGCTCAAGGGCGCCAGGGCGCTCCGCGAGGAGGGCCGCGACTACCCCGTCCGCGACGGGGAGGTAATCAACGTGAAGTTCAGCGTATAGACGACTCGGGGAGCTCTCTTACTTCACCAGCTCCGGCAGGAAATCGGTGGCATGCAGGACGAACTCGTGCTTCTTGGTGATCGGCGGCCGGCCCCGGCGCGAGCCCCACAGGCTGTAGGTCACCCTCGGCGGCTTGGAGGTCGTATCGATGTCCAGCACCCCGAAGCAGCGCCCCGACCAGGACCAGAGCAGGCCCTCCTCGCCGGGCTTGAAGGCCGCCTTCATGGTCCGGCTGGCGATGTTGCAGTTGTTGAGATCGTAGAAGATGTGCCCGGGCAGGCCCTTGGCCCAGACCTTGGCGGTGTCCGCCCGGTGGCGGTCGCCGGAGAGCAGGATCACCCCCGGAATCTTCCTGGCGATGATGTACTTGAGGAGCTCGTCGCGGTGCCACTTGAAGCTGGCCAGGGTGTCGCCGTGCCTGCCGTAGTAGTTCTCCGCGGTGGTCCTGCGGCCCTCGGCCTTGGACTGGTTGTTCCAGGGGCTCCCGCAGACGATGAACTTGAAGGTGGCCTTGCTCCTGAGCAGGCCCTGCTTGAGCCACTTCTCCTCGGCGTGGCCCATGAAACGGCGCTGGTGCTTCCTGCTCTTGTCCTCCACCACGCCGCGGTAGGTGCGCGCGTCGAGCAGGAAGAAGTCGCAGTCGGCGATGGAGAAATGACACCAGGTGCCCGGGGCCTTCGCGCCGCCGCCGTAGTAGGGGTGCGCGAAGTTCTCGGCGAAGACCTTGACGGCCAGCTTCTGGCCGGCGGTCAGCGGCGGCCTGCCCCGCGCGCCGCCCTCGCCGAAGGCGTCGTGATCGTCCCACACCGCGTAGATGGGCACCCGGCCGATGAACCTGCGATAGGGCGGCAGCGACTGCTGGATGCGGTAGTAGACCCGCTCGGAGCGGTGGTCGGCCTTGGTGTGCACGTAGCGGGCGCCCCCCTTGCTCTTTTTGAGATACTTCTCGTTGCCGCCCAGCTCGGCCAGCTTGAGGTGCTCCCCGGTGATGTAGTTGTCGGCGTAGATGTTGTCGCCCATCTCGACCATGGCCAGGGGCGCCAGCTTGAGCATCTCTTCCCAGATGACCTGCTTGGGCTCCACCTGGAAGCGGATGCCCCCGCCGAACATGACCCGCACCTTGGCGGGCCTGCCCGCCGCCGGGAAGGTCCGGAAGCTGGGCAGCGGCCCGGCCAGCTGGGCCTTCCCGCCCAGGAGCACGTTGTAGTAGTAGCGCGCCGCCGGCTCCAGGCCCTTCAGCTCGGCGACGCCGGTAAAGTCGTTAGCCGCCAGGGTCTTCACCGGCGCGGACTTCAGGGGCCTGGCCAGGTCTTCGCTCTTGGCCAGCAACACCACCATGTCGGTTTCGCTCCTGGCGCGCGCCCAGATCCTGACGGACTTGTCGGTGGTGTGCCCCACCATTGGTCCGCTCACCAGTTCCCCCGCGCCGGCCGAAAGGGCCAGGGCCAGGCCGAGCGCCGCAACCGCTCCAGCTCTTCGTCGCATGTTCGTTCCCTCCGGACTGCCGGCTCGATGAATTGTCCACGTTCCCCGGAGGCGCGCAAGCCGCGATTCCCCTCCGGTGCGGGGAGAGGATTTCTGTTGATAACGCCCCGCGCTGGGCCTAAACTCATCCCCGTAAACCGGTGAGAGCGAGGGATTGCCATGATCATCGTAATGAGACAGGGCGCGACGCCCGAACAGCTGGAGGCCGTCGAGGGGCGCGTCCGCCAGGCGGGCCTCAAACCTCACACGATTTACGGCGAGGAGCGCCAGGTGGTGGCGCTCATCGGCGACGAGCGCAAGTTCAACCCGGACTTCTTCGCGGTCTGCCCCGGCGTCGAGAAGGTCATGCGCGTGCTGGCCCCCTACAAGCTGGCCAGCCGGGCGAGCACCGTCGCGCCGCAGACCGTCAGGGTCGGCGACGTGGAAATCGGCGGGCCGGAGGTGGTGCTCATCGCCGGGCCCTGCACCGTGGAGGACCGCGAGCAGATCATGGCCACGGCCCGGGCGGTCAAGCGCGCCGGGGCGCGCCTCTTGCGCGGGGGGGCCTTCAAGCCGCGCACCAACCCCTACAGCTTCGCGGGCCTGGAGCGCGTGGGCCTGGAGCTCCTGGCCGCCGCGCGCGAGGAGACCGGCCTGCCGGTGGTCACCGAGGTGATGACCCCCGCCGACGTCGAGCTGGTGGCCAGCTTCGCCGACATGCTCCAGGTGGGCACCCGCAACATGCAGAACTTTCTGCTGCTCAAGGAGCTGGGCGGGCAGGGCAAGCCGGTGCTGCTCAAGCGGGGCATGAGCGCCACGGTGGACGAGTGGCTGCTGGCCGCCGAGTACATCCTCAGCTGCGGCAACCCCAACGTGGTCCTCTGCGAGCGGGGCATCCGCACCTTCGAGAAGCACGGCCGCAACACCCTGGCGCTCTCGGCGGTGGCCGCGGCCAAGCTGGAGACGCCCCTGCCGGTGATCGTCGACCCCAGCCACGCCACCGGCCGGGCCGACCTGGTCCGGCCCATGAGCAAGGCGGCGCTGGCCGCCGGCGCCGACGGGCTGATCCTGGAGGTCTGCCCCGACCCGGCCGCGGCCCTGCTCGACGGCCACCAGTCCCTGTCCACCGGGAGCTTCGCCATCCTCGCCGAGGAGCTGGCGCCCGTGGCCGAAGCGGTGGGGAGGAGGCTGTGAGCCGCTCCGCGGCCCTGGCCGCCCTGGCGGGCCTCGCCGCGGCGCTGGGCGGCCTCTCGCCCGCGGGCGAGCCGCCCGGGAAGGAGCGGCTGACCCTCAGGGAAGAGCGGCGCATCTACAACTACATCGACTCCTGCACCTCCGTGGAGATCGGCCTGGCCGCCATCCGCAAGCACGTCCAGGACGTGGTCGGCGTCGCCAGGGGCCGCGACAGCGCGGTGAACTACATCGTGAAGCACTGCCTCACCCACGAGGAGCCCCTGGCCCGGCTGGCCGCGGTGGAGGCCCTGGGCCAGATCGGCAATGAACGGGCCCTCGCGGCGCTGCACGAGCTGATCATGTTCGATGGCACCTACGCCATTCGCCGGCACGCCGCGCGGGCGGTTGCCGGCTTCGGCGACCCGGTGGCCCTCAACAAGCTCTTCCGCGAGGCTCCCGACTTCGACGGCTCGCTGGGCAAGCGCATCCGCGGCCCGGAGGGCGAGTCCCCCGCGGCGGCGGCCCGGCGCGCCAAGCGCCTCCGGGACCTGGGCGCGGCCATCTCCCGGGCCCTGGACCGCTTCCCCAGCCTGATCCGCTACATGCGGCCCAACGAGGACCGGGACGTCCAGGAGCGGGCCAAGCGGGAGCTGCAGCGCCTGACCGGCGACGTCGACCGGGTGGCGGCCGAGGACTGGCGCAAGTGGTGGAAACAGGACCGCAAGGGCCGCCCGCCGGCGCTCCACGCCGACATCAACCGCAGCGCGGACCGCACCACCATGATGGCCCTCATCGAGCTGGCCGCGATGATCAAGGTCCGGGAGGCGATCGCCGGCCTGGTCCCGGCCCTGCGCCACGGCGAGGCCCCGGTGAAGATGGCCGCGGCCGACGCCCTGGGACGCCTGGGAACCGGGGGCAAGGGCGAGGACAAGAAGCGGATCGCCGACGCGCTGCGCGAGGCCCTCGACGACCCCAGCGGCGGAACCAGGGCGGCGGCCGCCAGGGCCCTGACCGCCTGCGACGCGGAGAACTCCGCCGCGGCCTTCCGCAAGCTGCTGGCCGACTGGGCGCCGGGAGACAGCTCCCCCAGCCACCGGGCCGCGCTGACCGGCGTGCGCCGCGCCGCCGTCGCCGGGCTCCGGGCGGCCAAGGCCCGCGGGGTGGAGGCCGAGCTCGCCCGGCAGGGAATCGAGCTGGTCTTCGAGTGGCGGCCGG
>CAZONU010000126.1:4543-7507 GCA_964581145.1 uncultured Planctomycetia bacterium | reverse complement strand
CCCGGGGCGGGCCGCCTGCTGAAGTGGGAGGTGGTCGCTGCGCTGGGAGAGCTGGGCTCGCCCTCCGAGCTGCCCGCGCTGGCCCGCTACGCGGCCTCCGGCGACGCCCGCGAGCGCGACCACGCCGTGGCCGCCATGGCCGCGGTCATCGCCCGCCGGCCGCCGGGGCGCGCCGGGGAAGGCAAGAAGCTGGCCGATATGAGCGGGGACGAGCTGGCCGCGCTGGCCCGCAGCGGGAAGGGCTTCCTGGCGGCTGCCGCCGTCTACGAGATGGATCGCAGGGGGACGAGCCTGGCCGGAGCCGGTCTCCTGGCCGGTCCCCGGCCGGCCCCGGCGGGGGCCCGCATGCTGGCGGTCGCCCTGCTGGCCCGCAGGAAGTGGACGCCGGCGGTCCAGGAGCTGGCCGCCGCCGCGCTGGGTTCAACGAGCTCGGGCGAGCCCGACGCGGCCCTGGCGGCCTGCCGGGCCGCCGCCGAAGTCGGCGGCTCCAAGGCCGCGGCCGACTTCCTCAAGAGCCCCCCGGCCGCCGCAAAGCGGTTCACCGCCCGGGACATCGCCGAACGCCGCCGCAAGGCGGTGGGCAGCCTGCTGGGGATGCTGCGGACGCCGAGGCTGCGGCCGAGGCTGGCCGCCGCCGCCGCCGATGCCCTCGCGGCGGTGCTGCCCGCCGAGGAGGCCGGCCTGCGGCTGGGCGTGGTGGAAGGGCTGGTCGCCGCCCTGGGCGAGGAGCGGCTGCGCGAGGCCCGCCCGGAGATCGCCGCGGCCCTGCGCCAGCTGACCGACGAGGACTACCCCGACGACCCCAAGCCCTGGCGCATCTGGTGGAAGAAGGAGTCCGACCGCGGCCGGAAGAAGCGGCCCGGCGGCGGGGCCGGGGGCTGAGATCCGGGTATAGCAGGCCGTTGGAAAACGGATCCGTCGTGATTGGAGGCAGAATGGTTCAGATTCGAGGAGAGGTTCCGAAGTCGATGCCCGAGCATCGCCTTCGGGTTCTCGACGAAGGAGATGGGGGCCGTTATGCCCCAACCCCGTGGGCGGCAGGCGGTCCCGTCGCGCTGCCTGCCTGTCCGGCAGGTTAACTTCGTTCTCGGGCTTTCGCACGATGCCAGAGGCATCGCGCTCACCCTCGGGCCTCGCATCGCTGGGGAGCGCCTGCCGTCACGGCGCCCCATTCCCCAACGGGCTGCTGGGCGCGAGGCCCGCAAGAAGAAGGGCAGCTCCGGTCAGAGCTGCCCCTCCGAGCGGGTAGGCGGTCCTTAGACGTCGTGGCTGCGGACGGTCTTGCGCTTGTTGTTCTTGGCCCGCTCCACGGCGTTGCCCAGCAGGCTGGCCACCTGCTTGTTGAGGCCTTCGAGAAGGTCGCCGGAGGCGAAGCACTTCTTGCTCTTGACGAACTCACGGACCTTGCTGCCCACTACGAAGTTTTCCTTACCAGATTTCTTGGCCATCAGCGGCTTCCTCCCCCTGTAAGAGACCATTCAAAAAACCCCAGCCGCGCCCCATCGGCGGCAAGGGTAGAATCTTAATTGTCCGCCCGGGACTGTCAAGCACTTTCGGCGGGGCTTTCGGCGGGGGCGTGGCGCACCTCGGTTTCCGAGGTCTGGTGGCAGAAGCGCTTGATGGCCCCCCGGTGGAGGACCAGGCCCAGGCCGGGCTCCCCCAGGAGCTTGGCCCGCCCGCGCCAGCCGAAGCCCACCCGGCCCTTGACCACGTCGTGCTTCAGGAAGTGGGGCCCGTAGGAGCCCTCCAGATAGCGGTAGTCGGCGGTGGCCGCCGCGAAGTGCCGGCCGGCCATGGAGAGGATGCCGGTCTCGCCCACCAGGCAGCCGAGCTGCCAGCCCAGCTTCTTCTTGCGGGCCAGCTCCACGATGGCCATCGAGCGCAGGTAGCCCCCGCATTTGGCCAGGCGCACGTTGAACATCACCGGAGCGCCGAGCTCGGCCAGGCGCCGGGCGCTCCCCAGCCCGGTCAGCGACTCGTCGGCCATGACCGGCACCGGGCTCCTTTCGGCCAGCCAGGCCAGGCCCTCGAGATCGTCGGCGGCCACCGGCTGCTCGGCGCAGGTTATCCGGCTCTCGGCCATGGCCCTGATCTTTTCGAGGGCCTCCTCGCGGCTCCAGGCGCAGTTGGCGTCGACGCGGATGTCGGCGCGCGGCCCCAGGATGCGCCTGGCCAGGCGCAGGTTGTCGACGTCGCCCCCGTAGCCGACCTTGACCTTGACCTGGCGGAAGCCGAAGACCCTGAACATCAGCGCGCGGCGGCGCGTCTTCCAGCGGGTGCCCGCCGATAGCGGGCCGCTGTAGTCGAAGAGCCAGCGTTTGACCCCGCCCAGCGCCGCGGCCACCGGCTGGCCCCGCTCCCGGGCCCAGAGGTCCACCAGGGCCATGTCCACCGCGGCGAAGGCCGCCAGGTGGCCCTCGGCCTCGGCCCGCTCGCCGGCCTCGGCCAGCGCGCCCTGCAGCTGCCCCCAGGAGCCGAACTCGCGGCCGGCGAAGGAGTCCAGCAGCGGGCCGGTGAAGGCCTCCTCGGCGGCGGCCATGGTCTCGCCGGTCAGATAGGTCCGGGGGATGCACTCGCCCAGGCCCTTGTGGCCGCTCTCCGAGCGCAGGCGGAGCACTATGGTCTCGTTCTCGGTGCGCTCGGCCAAGTGGTGCTTGTAGCTGCTCTTGAAGGGCAGGGTCAAGCGGTAGAAGCGCGCCGAGCGGACCCTCATGGGTTCTCCTCGGGGGCCGGCTCGTCAGCCGCCGGGCCGGCGTCCGGGCCGGCCGGTTTCTCGGCGGGAGCCGGCGGAGCGGCGCCCGGGGCCTCGCGGGCCAGGAGCGAAGCGTCGGCCTTGTAGCGCGCCCGCTCGGCGGGGTCGGCGGCCAGCCTCTCGATGACCTCCACCAGGTACCTGTTGACCGGGCAGGGGAGCCCGGCCTTCTCCGCCGCGCGGACCACCGCGCCGTTGAGGTCGGCGACCTC
>CAZONU010000126.1:3904-4533 GCA_964581145.1 uncultured Planctomycetia bacterium | reverse complement strand
GCCCGCGCCCGCGGGCCAGGTCCTGCCACATGGAGCTGCGCCCCTCGCGCTCCGGGCCGCGGAAGGCCAAGAGGGCCAGCCGGCGGCCGAGCGGGACCGGCAGGCCCATCACCTTGCAGAAGAGCCGCAGCTTGTAGCCGGGCAGGTCCACCGGCCGGGCGCCGGAGGCCCGCGCGGCGGCCAGCGCCTCGCGGAAGGCGCGCACCCCCAGCGCGAAGAGCTCCGGGCTCTTGAGTATCCGGCCGACGGCGAGGTCGCTGGCCGCGCTGAGGGCGTTGAAGGCCACGTTGAGCAGGAGCTTGGACCACTTTATCGACGCCGCCGCGCCGGTGACCGCCGGGAGGCCCGCGGCCCGGAAGAGGTCGGCGTAGTTCTCTATCTCCTCCCTGGAGAGCCCCCGGAAGCTGGCCAGGGCCACGCCGCCGCGCGTTCCCAGGCGCTCGACCCGGCCCGGCTCGGGGCTGGCCAGGTAGGCGCAGATGGCCGCGGCCAGGATCCTGCGCCCCGGGAAGCGCTCGGCCAGGATCTCCTCGCCGGACAGTCCGTTCTGGAAGCTGGCCAGGACGGTGTGCTCGCCGGCGCAGGGGGCCGCGGAGCGCGCGGCCTCGGCGGTGTCGAAGCCCTTGACC
>CAZONU010000126.1:0-3894 GCA_964581145.1 uncultured Planctomycetia bacterium | reverse complement strand
TTGACCGCGAAGAGCACCAGATCGAAGTGGCGGCCGGCGGGCGGCGCCTCGAAGGCCTCCAGGTCCCTCATCGCCTCGTCGCGCCCGCCCTCGCGGATCACCAGCCCCCGCTCGGCGATGGCCGCGACCTGGGCCGGGCGGGCCAGCACCGCCACCTCGTGCCCGCGCCCGGCCAGGCGGCCGGCCAGGTACCCGCCGACCCCGCCGGCGCCGACGGCCAGGACGGAGAGCTTGCGGCGCGGGGCGGAGGCGAAGTGATCGGCGAGCTCGCGGGCCAGCTCCTCGGGCCGCTCGAAGATCAGCGCGTGCTTGGCGGCGTGGAAGAGCCGCTCGCGCTTGGAGCGCGAGCCCAGGCGCTTCATGACCTTGCGGGCCCCGCGCACGTTGATGATTTCCTCGTTCTCGGCGAGGTACAGGGCCGCGGGGCTGGTCACTCGGGGGGCCAGCCTGCTCACCAGGCGGTCCATGGCCGGCATCTCCCGGAGGAAGCGGGCCGGCATCCGGCGGGTGCGCAGGGGATCGTTCCTGATGTACTCCAGGGCCTCGGGCTTGGCGGTGAACATCTCCGGCTCGATGGGCAGGTCGAAGAGCCGGCCCGGCGCGTAGGTGGCCGCGTGCAGGATGCGGGCCTTGTCCTTGAGCGAGTAGCCCACCTTGGGCTTGAAGCCGGGGGTCAGGAAGCTGACCGTGTCGAAGAAGTCCGGGTCGCGCCCGGCGAGCAGCACGCCCAGCCGCCCGCCCCAGGAGAGGGCCACCAGGTGCAGGCGCTCGTACTTGCGGCGAAGCTCCAGGGCCAGCGCGCGGTAGTCGTCCCAGTAGGTCTCGAAGGAGCCCACGAAGGGGCGGCTTCCGGCGCTCAGGCCCGAACCCCGGCGGTCGAAGGCCCAGACGTCGACCCCCCCGGCGGCCAGCAGGCCCGCCGGGTTGCGGAACCACTCGGAGTGGCTCTCGATGCCGTGGAGATAGAGGCCGGCCGAGCGGTTGCCCTCCCGCCGCCAGAGGCGCCCGGCGAGCTCCCCGCGGCGCTCCTGAGTCTCGGCCACCGACTCGGGCAGCGGCGCGAAGACGCCAGGCGCGTGAAGCGTCATTCGTGAAGAGTGAAGCTCCTTGTCCTCCCCCGTTTCACGCTTCACGTTTCACCCTTCACCCTTTCGCAAGGTGACGAAGTCCGCGGGCTGGAAGGAGCGGTTGAACTCGTCGTGGGGCAGCAAGTTGGGCGGCTTGATCTGCCCGTCGTGGGCGCCCCCGGCCACCCGCTCGGCGCGCCAGCGCCGGTAGGAGCCGGCGGGCAGGACCAGGAGCACCGGCGCCGAGAGGCGCAGCGAGTCGCGCTTGGCGCGGTACTCGAGGTTGCCCTCGCGGAGGGCCGCCTCGAAGGCCGCCAGGAAGGCCCGCATCCGCTCCTCCCCGGCGGGACCGGCGACCTCCACGGCGACCACGTAGCCGGGCCTCTCCCGGTCGGGCAGGCGCACCGAGGCGGTGAAGCCGGCCAGCTCCAGGCCGCTTCTCTCCACGGCTGCGGCCGCGGCGGTCGAGACCTGGGCCTCGCTGACCTTCTCGCCGGTGAGGGACAGGATTCGCGCGCCCTTGCTCAGGAAGCGCAGCGCCGGCGCGCGCCCGCCTTCCGGAGCGCGGCCGGCGACCTCCACCAGGTCGCCCATGCGGTAGCGATAAAGGCCGCCCGTGGTGGTCACCACCAGGAAGTAGCGCCTGCCGGGCTCGATCTCGTGGGCCAGGAGCGTCGGGGGGTCGGCGGAGTCGTTGCGGTCCTCGGGAATGAACTCCATGAAGACCCGGCTGAGCGCGGGGGCGCCCACCGGCGTGCCGTCGGCCAGGGGCACCGCGAAGAAGCCCTCGGAGGCGTTGAAGCCCAGGTCCCTGAGCGCCCGCGGCCCGTACAGCTCCCGGACGCGGGGGACGAAGAAGCCAGCGGCCCCGCCCAGCCAGACGGCGACCACCTCCAGGCGCGGCCAGAGGTCCTTGGGTCTCAGGGGCCGGCCCGACTCCAGCACCTCGCGGATGCGCCCGGCGGTGGCGGGGTCCGGCGCCAGGCGGGGCCACATGCGGTCGAGCAGCCCTGCCGGCAACCGGGCGTCCACGCTCAACGAGCCCCGCTCGAGGTCCCGGGCCAGCATCTGGGCGTTGGCGGCCATTTCCTCGGCCAGGACCACCAGCGTGGCGGCGTTGGCCGTGGCGATGATGCCCACGTCCGCCGCGGCGGCCAGCCGGGCGATCAGGTAGTACTTGGCGCGGTAGTCGTCCAGGCCCATCACCTCGTAGGGCACCGGGACGAGGCGCCGCGTGGCCAGCGACTGGCTCAGATATACCTTTCCGCTTATGGCCCCGCAGGGGATGCCCGCGGAGGTGTGCTCCTCGGCCGCCGGCGAGACCACCGACACGATCTGGCGGCCCGGGACCTCCTTGTGGTCCCTCAGCAACAGGTTGCGCCAGATGCTCTGCGCGAAGTGGAAGTCCAGGTAGCTGCGGCGGGTGACGGGGATGTACTTGCTCCTCCCGGTGGTGCCGCTGGTGCGCGCGAACATCTCCGGGCGCCCGGGGACCAGCACGCCGGGCTCGCCCCGCCGGTGGCGCTCGACGAGCTCATTGATGTCCTCGTAGGCGATCAGCGGGACGCGCGAGCGGAACCGGCCGGGGTCCCCTATCGTCGAGAAGCCGTATCTCCTGCCGTACTCGGTGCGGCGGCCGGTGCGCAGCGCGCGCGCCAGGGCGCGCTGCTGGGCGCGCTCGGGCTCGGCCAGGGCCCGGCGAAACTCGCGGAGCCAGGGGGCGGTCCAGCCCTGGTGGCAGGCGTAGAGGAATTCGTTGAACAGGCCCATGGGTCCGGCACCCGCGGCGGCGGCGGGCCGCCGCTAGTCCGCGGAGCTTTCCCCGCCGCCGCCGGGGCGGCCTCCCGCGGGGTGCTTGGCGTAGGCGGCGCGGACCAAGTCCGGGTTCTCGTCGAGGATCTTCTTGTACTCGCGGGCGTTGCTGCGGACCGTGGGGGCCAGGTCCTGGATGATGCTCTCGGCGCCGTCGTGGGTGGGGTACATGCGGTGCTTCCTGACCAGCGCGGGGAGCACGTCCACGTTGTCGATGAAGGAGCACGGGAAGCGGTAGTCCTGGTCGAAGGGCATCATCGAGCGGGCGTCCTTGAAGACCGGGCCCTGGATGACCTCGATGAGCTTCTTCTCGCGGATGTTGTCCTTGGCGAAGTGCACGAAGACGCAGGGCTCCACGTTGCCGGCGCTGTTGACGTGGAAGTAGCGCTTGCCCCAGGCGATGCACCCGCTGGTGGCCTCGCCGTCGTTCCAGAAGTCGAAGGCGATGTAGGGGTGCTTCTCGCGGAAGCGGTCCACGGCCTCGAAGCGCGCGATGCGCTGCTCGGCGGTGGGCACCAGCTCCATGTCGGGCTCGCGGCCGATGGGGATGTACTGGAAGAACCACCCGAAGGTGGCCCCGACGTCGGCCATCTGCTGGCCGAACTCGTCGCTGGTGATGGCCTCGTGATTGAGGCGGGTGTGGGTCACCGAGAAGCCGAAGGGCACCCCGTGATCGCGCAGGCGCCCCATGGACTCGAGTATCTTCGCGTGGGCGCCCTCGCCGCGGCGGGCGTCGGTGGCCTCGGCGTTGCCCTCGAGGCTGATCGCCGGGTAGGCGTTGCCTATCTCGGCGAACTTCTTGCAGAGCGCGTCGTCGAAGTTCATCCCGTGCGTGTAGATCTGGAAGAAGACGTCGTCGTGGTGCTCGAGCAGCTCAATGAGGTGCGGCCAGTAGGTGGGCTCGCCGCCGGAGATCACGATGAAGTAGGTGCCCAGGTCGCGCTTGCCCTGCTCGACCAGGTCGATGACCTCCTCCCTGGTGAGCTCGCCCTGGCCGCGGTACTCCCAGGCGTAG
>CAZONU010000125.1:0-12467 GCA_964581145.1 uncultured Planctomycetia bacterium | reverse complement strand
GGGGGATGCTGTCGGGTGAAGGCCAAGGAGCCGGGCAAGAAGAAGCCCAAGCGGCGCAGAAAGCGCTGGCTGCTGGGCCTGGGCCTGGACGACGGCGACGGGCACGTGCGCGTGACCAAGGGCGAGAACTTCCGGCTGTTCGGCGGCTCCGAGGAGACCCACGAGGAGATGCAGGAGAAGGTCATCCACTTCAACGAGGAGCTGACCAGGCGCGAGAAGACCCTGGACGACCTGACCCCTCCGGAGTTCGACGATATCGCCCACGAGACGGGTTTGAAGGACGATTGACCGGCGCCGCCCGGCACTCACGGCGGCGCAGGGGATAGTCAGCGAGGGGGGAAGGAGCAGCAAGGGAAATGGCAGCTTACACGCCAGCCGGAGCGCCCAAGAAGAGCGGCGCGGCCGTACAGACCGTAGTCGTCCTGGTGGTCCTGGCCGCAGTGGTGGTCGGCGCCTACTTCATCTTCTTCAGAAAGGTAGAGAACGGCACGAAGCCGCCGGACAGGAACGGCGCGGTGGTGCCGCCCGAGAACGGGACCAAGCCTCCCGCGGGCAACGGGGAGAAGAACGGCACCAAGCCCCCGCCGGTGGTCGAGGAGGACGTCCCCGGCAAGGCGGAGTTCGGCAAGGGCGAGTACAAGGCCGCCGCGGAGAAGCTCGCCGAGTTCGTCAAGAAGAACGGCGAGCACGTCGGGGCCCTGTACATGCTCGGCCAAAGTTATCTCAAGACCGGCAAGACCGCCGAGGGCGAGGCCGCCCTGGGCAAGGCCATGAAGCTCGACCCCCGGGGGCCCACCGGGGGCGCGGCCGCGCTCAGCCTAGGCGACTCGCTTTACGACCGCTGCTACGCCAAGGTCGAGGAGCAGGACCGCACCAAGTGGGAGCGCATCCGCGAGGCCTATTCGACAGCGCTGCGCACCGCCGGCTACGGCCCGGACCGCAAGCAGCTCATCACCCGCCTGGACAAGCTCAACCAGCACCTGATCCGGTCCAAGATGATCACCAAGGACTCGCGGATGCACACCGTGCTCGCCGGCGAGAACGTCGAGAAGATCGGCGTGGCCTACGGCCTGCCCCGGGACTGCACCAAGAGCATCTCCCGGATCAACAAGCTGAAGAGGGACATGGTCAGGCCCGGCCAGAAGATCAAGGTGATCACCTCGCTCAGGATGGAGATTCTGGTCAGCAAGAAGCACTTCACGCTGACCGCCTGGCTCAACGGCTACTTCTTCGGGGAGTTCCCGGTGGGCGTCGGCAAGGGCGGGGCCACCCCCCTCGGCGATTTCGTAATCAAGCCGACCAAGGGCAAGGACAAGAAACCCACCTGGTACACCACCAACGAGAAGGGCGACCCCGTCAAGTATCCCTTCGAGCACGAGAAGAACATCCTGGGCACCCGCTGGATGGGCTTCGTGGACCAGCCCAGGATCGGCGCCATCGGGCTGGGCATCCACGGCACCACCGACCCCAAGAGCATCGGGACCAAGAGTTCCGCCGGCTGCATCCGCATGCTCAACAAGGACGTGGAGCTGCTTTACGACTTCACTCCCGGCGGCACCAAGGTGAAGGTCGTCAACTGACCGGCTCCCGGACCAGGGTTCATCGGCCGCCTCCGGGCGGCCGATTCTTTTTTGCGCTCTACCCGCGGCGAGCTACAATCCGGGGACGGACGGGAAGTGGAGGGCACGGAGATGGAGTATCGCGTGCTGGGCGACACCGGCATCACCGTGGGCGAGGTGGGCCTGGGCTGCGGAGGGCTGGGCGAGGGGCGCCTCGCGGAATTGGAGCATGTCCTCGAATGGGCCTTTGATAACGGCGTTACTCTGTACGACACCGCCGAGGGCTACGGGAAGGGCAGGAGCGAGGAGATGCTCGGCCGGGTCTTCGAGAAGAGGCGTGACAAAGTAATCTTCGCCAGCAAGTTCGGCGGCGTGCAGAGGCCCGACGGGACATGGTACAAGGACTTCCCGGCCGCGCGGCTGGAAGAAGCCCTGGAAGCGTCCCTCAAACGTCTCCGGACAGACTACATCGACGTCTACCAGCTGCACACCCCCAGGGAGGCGGTGCTGAGCGACGGGGAGCTCTTCGCCAAGCTCGACCGCGCCGTCGAGGCCGGCAAGATCCGCTGCTACGGGCTCAGCAACGACGACGGAGAGCAGGCCTGCCGCTTTCTGGACGGCACGGGGGGCCGGACTATTCAGCTCACTTACAATCTATTCTCGCAGAGGGACCGCGCAAGCTTTATGGAAGACGAAGCTCCCAAACGTAACATCGGAATCATCACCAAGGTGCCGCTGTCCGGGGGGCTGCTCTCCGGCAAGTTCTCGGCCGACTACCCCCCGCCGGACGACGAGCGCCGGGAGCGCTGGGGCGAGGAGAGCTTCAAAGAACGTTTGGAGTTGGCGGAGAAAGTCCGGCCGATACTGGAGTCGGGCGGGCGGACAATGGCCCAGGGCGCGCTGGCCTGGATACTTTCCTTTGACGCCGTCTCGGCGGTCATCCCCGGGGTCAGCTCGCTGGAGAAGGTCCGGGACAACGTGGCCGCCGCGGGCATGCGCCTGTCGGCCGACGAGATGGCCGCCCTGGACGCCGTCCCCGAGCTGGAGGGCATCCACCTGGGCTGGTAGCGCGCTAGCTCCTGGCGACCGGCGGCGGCCGGAAGGCCACGTTGGTGAGCCGGGCGCGCGCGCAGGCGTCCAGCGCGCTCATCAGGTGCCGGAAGGGGCAGTTCCCCTCGCCGTCTATGACGATGCGGTACTTGGCGGGGCGGGGCAGGCGCATCAGGCGGGCGGCCAGCTCGTTGGCGTCGTGGGTCACCCACCTCTCCACCTGGAAGCGAGGCACCTGCGGCGCCGACTCCAGCGCGGTGACCCGGATGGGAATTTCCACGTCAATGCGGACAGGCGGCGGACCGTCGCCCTTGTTGGGCAGGAACGCGTCCAGGCGCTGCTCCAGCACCCGGAACCTGCTGGCGCACATGAAGAAAATCAGCAGCAGGAAGACCACGTCGATCATCGAGGTGGGCAGCTCCCACTGGCGCTCGGCGGTCAGCTCCCTGGCGACTCTCGACTTCCCGAAGAACATGATTATCCCTCCTCCTCGCCCTCGTACAGGATGTGTTTCTGGGCGACCCCGAAAGACACCTCGTAAATTCCGGCCTGCTGGCAGCCCTCGATGACCGCCAGCACGTGACTGTAGGGCGCGTCGGCGTCGCAGCGGATCTTGACCAGGGGGTCGCGGCCCACCGCCGCCGCCCGCCGGACGCGCGCGCGGGCCAGCAGCCTGTCCAGCCCCTCGACGGTACAGGTCTCGCCCCGCACCCGGATGGTGCCGTCGCGCATCACGTTGACCACCAGGTCGTACCCGCGAGGATCCTCCCGGGCGGCCACCGCTTCGGGCAGGCAGAGGGCCTCGATCTCCAGCTTGCTCTCCTCGACGATGATGCCGGTCATCATCAAAGCCAGCGCGGCGGTGATTACCAGGCAGACGGCCCAGACGAACCGGCTGGGCCCGGCGGGCATCCTGGCGCGGAACCGGATTGCGGCCACCGCTCAGCGCTCCCTGCCGGGGGTCGCGGCGAAGGAGATTATCCAGACCCTCGCCGAGCTGCAATCGCCGACCACGCGCTGCACGTGCTTGTAGGGGACCCCGGCGTCCGCGCGGATGCGCACCGCCAGCGTGGAGAGCCCGTCGGGACCGGGGACCTCGACCGCCCTGCGGGTGATGAGCTTCCCGAGGGCCCGCGGGGAGTAGGTCTTCCGCGCGACCCGGTAGGTGCCGTCGCGCATCACGTTGACGGTCAGCCGCGGGTCGCCCTTCTGGGGCACGGCGCTCATGGCCTCGGGCAGGGTCACCGCCTCGATTTCCCGCTTGCTGAGCTCAGCCACGCACATGAAGAAGATTATCAGGAGAAAAACGATGTCGATCATCGGGGTCATGCGCAGCTTGGGCCGCTCCTCGCGCCGGTTTTTCTTGAAAATATGCATGCCCGCTCCTCCGGTGGGCGGGGCCGGCGCCGGACGCGTCACCAAGTGCCTGACCGCCAGGCACTTGCGCGTTACAGGCGAGCCGGTTTCGGACCGGCGCCGGTCCCTGGCCAGCCCCCGTAACGCCCCGCCCAGCCGGGGGGTTCATATTAGTGGGATCACATTTTCTTGATTTTCCGGGCCGGGCCCCTAAGTTCCCGGTTCGGCCCCCTGACGGGGCGAGAAAGCGGCGGCCAGATGGCAGGAGGAAGGAATGCGCCCCGAACTCAAGGGAATAATCGGAGTGTTTCGCGAAGCGCTGTCGCGGCTGGCCTTGCCGGCCGACCAACAGTTGAAATACCTCGACAAGTTCGGCACGCCGGGGTGCGTTGACGAGCTGGCGCTTCAGTTCGATGACGGTTACTGCTGTCTGCCAGAGATGGTTGAAGAAGGCGTATTCACTCCTGAGCAGGCAGAGCTTATGCGGCCCGTGGACGCCCTTCTTGACAAGATGAGTGGCGAACATAACGCTGAGCTCTGGGAACCCGAGGCTCTACATGAAAGCGCTGGATGGGAAGAGGTGCGACGCCTCGCCAGGACAGCCCTTGAGAGCATAGGAGACACCGGAAAGGAATACGAAGGCTTGATGCGCATCGTCGTAGTTCCAGCAAAAGAGGATGAGGGCAAGGGCGTCAAGCGAAAGACCGAGTGGAAGGGATGAAGGGGTCGTGAGAGCCTGAGCGACCGTTGGAGCCGGGGAGAACGCCGTGTCCCAGATGACCACCCACCAGCGCATGACCCGCACCTACGAGCACCGCGAGGCCGACCGCGTGCCGGTGACCGACAGCCCCTGGGCCGCGACGCTCCAGCGCTGGCACCGCGAGGGCCTGCCCCGGGACACTGACTTCGCCGAGTTCTTCGAACTGGACAGGTTCATCAGCATCGGCGCCGACAACTCCCCGCGCTACCCGGTCGAGACCGTCGAGGAGACCGATGAGTACGTGATCCAAACCACCCGCTGGGGCCAGACCGTCAGGAACTGGAAGAACCGCGGCGGCGTGCCCGAGTTCCTGGAGTGCCGGGTGACCACCCCGGAGACCTGGGCCGAGGCCAGGAAGCGCATGAAACCCGACCGCGACCGCGTTGACTGGAAGCGCCTGGAGAGGGGCTACAAGGCCTGGCGCGAGGCGGGCGCCTGGATCCGCGCCGGGTTCTGGTTCGGCTTCGACATCACCCACTCGCACATGGTCGGCACCGAGACGGTGCTGATGGCCATGATCACCGACCCGGAATGGGTCGTCGACATGTTCAACCACGAGCTGGACGTGGACCTGGCCCTTTTTGACATGGTCTGGGACGCCGGCTACGAGTTCGACGCGGTCCGCTGGCCCGACGACATGGGCTACAAGCTCTCGCAGTTCTTCTCGCTGGACATGTACCGCGAGCTGTTGAAGCCCGTGCACAGGCGCGCGGCTGACTGGGCCCGCGCCCGCGGCTGCAAGGTCGAGCTGCACTCCTGCGGGGACATCCGCCCCTTCATCCCCGACCTCATCGACCTGGGGGTCGAGTGCCTGAATCCCCTGGAGGTCAAGGCCGGCGTGGACCCGCTGGCCGTGAAGCGCGAGTACGGCGGGCAGCTCGTCCTCCACGGCGGCCTCAACGCCGTGCTCTACGAGAAGAGCCCCGAGGAGCAGTGGGCGGAGATGCGCCGGGTCATCCCCGAGCTGAAGAGGGACGGGGGCTACGTGGCCGCCACCGACCACTCGGTGCCGGACACGGTGAGCCTGGAGCGCTTCGGGGAGTTCGTGCGCCTGGCCAAGGAGCTGGGCAGCTGCGAGTGAAACAAGCGTCCCGCGCGCCTACTCCTTCTTCTTCCTGAGACACAGGAACACGATGATCAGCACGGCGACGGCCGCCGCGCCGCCGGCCAGAAGCATGGGGAAATAGTTCACGGATCGCGTCTTGGGCAAGAGCGCGTCATGCACCGTTGGCTCGGGTGATTCCACTGTCCTGGGCGGCTTGCCCCCGTCGGGCGGCCTGGCCGCCGGGCCCTTCTCGCCGAGGAGGACTTCGACCACGCCCTCTTCGAACTCCAGCTTGCGGGAGAGCTCCCTGCCGTCGGGGGTGCGCCACTTGATCTCGTACTCGCCGGTTTCGGGGGCGCCCAGCAGCGCCGGCCCGGTCCAGCGGCCGGCGAGGCGCGCGCCCAGGCAGCGGCCCTCCAGGTAGAAGCGCACGACGACCGGCCCTGCGAACTTCACCTTCTTCAAGACCTTCGCCCGGATGCAGTTGGGGTCGTCCATCTCGCCCAGGTTGGTCACCGAGACGTAGAGGTAGCCCGAGGCCAGCGCGGTTACGAGCTCCAGGGAGCCGCTGGCGTCGAGATCCGCCCACAGCGCGGCGGCTTGGCCCTTCTCGCCGCCCTCCACGTCGTCCTTCTTGAGCTGGAGGGGCTCGTCGATGGCGAAGCTGCGGAAGCCGCGGTTGAAGAAGACCTGGCAGGGCGCCGGCTCGGAGTAGCCGGCGAGCATGTCCACGAAGGTGTCGTTGTTGTAGTCGCCCAGCGCTCCGCAGGTGGCCCCCGCCTGGATGTTGTAGCCGGGCTCGCCGGTCAGGCGCATGAGCTCCTCGAACTTGCCCCCGCCGCGGTTCTGGAGCAGGAACGGAGGCCGGTCCCCGCCGACCAGCCAGATGTCCAGCAAGCCGTCGCCGTCGAGGTCGGCAACGTAGGGCTTGCGCCACTCCACGTTGCCCATCCTGGCGCCGGGGGCAGTATTGCCCCCCTCGAAGCTGCCGTCGGCCTTGCCGCGCCAGAACAGCGCGAGCTTCTGGTGAAGCTGCAGCAGGTCCACCAAACCGTCTCCGTCCAGGTCGGCGGCCACGCAGGGGCCGGCCTTGCCCGGGGGCGGCAGGTCGACCACACCGTCCCCGTCGAGATCCGCGGCCACGCGGGATTCGGCCTTGTCCGGCGGCACGGTCACGCCAGCAACGGCCCAGGAACTGCCCAGAATAACCGGCTTGAATCCCCCCTTGCCGTCCTTGTTGCGCAGCACCACCGGCCGGGGGCCAATGCCGGCCACCAGATCAGCCTTGCCGTCGCCGCCGAGGTCCACGGCGTAGACCGTGGGATTCTTGGTATTCAGCTTCCCGGTGGTCAGCTTGTGGGCCTCCCGCGCCGCGAACTTCCCGGCCTCTTTCTGCAAGTAGAGCTTGAGGCCGTCCTTCCCCAGCGAGGCCAGGTCGGCGCGGCCGTCGCCGTCGAAGTCCGCCCAGGCGGCGGCCAGGCTGGCCGAACCCGGTTCCGCCGCCGCCTCGAACTTGCCCTCGCCCTTGTTGAGGTACAGGCGGTCGCCCTTGGGCCCGGCGGCGAAGACGTCCAGCTTGCCGTCGTCGTTCACGTCCACCGCCACTATCGCCGCGGCCTTGCCGGGCAGCCTGCCCAGCTTGATGTGCTCGCTCCAGTTGCACCCGCCGGCCACCGGCATGATCGGCGCGTCCGGGAACTTGCGGATGAAGCGCAGGGTGCCGATGAGCATGTCGGTGCCGCCGTTGAAGGTGCCGGCCAGGTCGGTGTCGATCCGCTCGTACTCCCAGGTGCCGCCCTTCCCGGCCTTGAAGCGCACCCAGGCGGCCTCCACGTGCATCAGCGCGCACTGCCGGCCCTCGAAATCGCCGGCGGCCAGGAGCATCTCCCGCTTGCCGGCGGCCTTGAGCAGGTCGACGAGGCCCCGGACGTTCTCCTCCCCGTCCTTGCCGGCCAGCGCTTCGGTGAAGCTCAGCTTGATCCCCTTGCCCTCCGCCTTGCCCTTGATGACGTCCACCACGGTCAGCGTCGCGCCCTTCTTGTCGGCGGAGATGGAGTCCACCCGCAGCGTGCAGATCAGCTGCGCGTCGCGCTCCAGGTGCTTGGGGGTGAACTTGGGGTTGACGTAGGCCACCGCCAGCGGCGCGGCCGCGAGCAGCGCCGCGCCGAGGGCGGCGGCGAGTGCGCCCCGGCGAAGCTTGTCAGTTCTCAGCATGGTCGGTTCTCCCCTCGGCCCGCTATCTTCCCCGCGCGTCGCGGCCTTTTCAAGGCTCCGGACCGAAGAACTTCTCCCGCTCGGCCGCAGAGGGCGCCCGGCCGCCGGCCGCCCGCGCGCAGGCGGCGTAGAGGTCCCAGCTGCGCCCCTGCCAGCCGGGGAACTGCTCGCTCATCCGCGGGAAGTAGAAGCTGCGCGGGATGTGCAGCGTGGCCTGGATGCGGTCGTCGAGCAGCTTCTGGACGGCGGCGTCCGGGCGCCTCTCCAGCCGCTTTTCGAGGAAGACCCGGCACTCGGCCTCCTGCATCCCCTCGCGGAGCATCTCGAAGCGCGCGCTGCTGTTGGTTCCCTTCTTCCCCGACCAGACGGTGACCTTCACGCCCAGGCCGACCTGCCCGCCCCCGCGCCAGCCGTCGGCCCAGGTCCAGTCCCAGAAGTCCAGGCCGATGCGGCAGATGCCCCGGGCACCCTGGGCCAGGCTGAGCTCCGGGAATATCCGCCACATGAAGGGCACCGAGCGGCCCTCCACGCAGAGCACCGCGTTCTGGACCCGCGGCAGTGCGAAGCTGAACAGCTCGGTCTTCCAGCCCTTGTGAGAGTGGATGACGTACTTGCCCGCGTTCGGCCCGGACTTCTCCTTCCTGACCGGCTGGGGCAGGCAGACGATGGTGCCCACGCAGCCGAACGGCCCGCGCAGGCCCTGCTTGCCGGTGACCCCCCCGTGGCCGTGCAAACCCCGGGCCCACTCCACCTCGGGGGCCAACTGGTCGAATACACCCTGATAGCGGTAGGCCATCACCCCGTGGTCCCAGGCGTAACCCCAGAAGACCGACTTCTCCAGCCCGCGCTTTTTCATCCGGGAGAGCACGCCCTCGACGAAGGGCTTCCAGAAGGCCCTGGCCTCGGCGATCATCTCCGGGGTGGGGTCCTTGACCCTGGCGCCGCGGCGGCCCTCGCGGCCCTCGCCGCGATGTCCCAGCGGGACGATGACCTCGGAGGTCTTGCCGGTGGCCTCGTCGCGGACCAGCACCTTGGGCTCCACCCACATGTAGTTGGCGTAGGCGTGGGCCACCCCGAAGCAGACGACCCTCGGCCGGGGCATGTATTTCTGGACCAGGTCCATGTACCGGTCGAAGCGCGAGAAGTCGCACCTCAGCTTGCCGTCCCGGCCCTTGACCCAGACCACGAAGGAGTCGTCGCGGTTGCCGAACTCGCTCCAGAGCAGCACGGGGACGATCAGGTAGTCGTTGCCCAGCTCCTGCATGAGCTTGAGCGAGCCCTCCATGCACCTGAAGTGCTCGTCGCTCCAGGGCTTGACCTTGTGGGCCTTGGCCACCCCCCAGGGGGACTGCTCCGCCAGCACCATCGTGGAGAAGTCCTGGCCCTTCCTGGTGGGGTCGGGCAGCTTCCAGTCGGACACGTAGACGCGGACGGGGATATTCTCCTCTTTCATCCCCGCGGCCCGGATCTTGACGGCGCCGGTGTAAAGCCCGGCGGGAGTCTTCGCGGGTATCTTCACCGTCAGCCACACCGGCTGGCAGGAGTCCGCGGGCACGCCCGCCGGCGGCTCGGAGGCCAGCTCGTCGAAGAAGAACACCTTCTTCATGGCCGCCTCGAGGGCGGCCCGGTTCTTGGCCCTGTTTGGGTGCCGGTAGGGCAGCCGGCGCTTGTAGGGCAGCTGTCCTTCGACATTGCGCTGGCCGTAGCGCCACAGGGCCAGCCACACGTTCTCGTTGTCCAGCGGGTTCTTCCTGCCGGTGTTGCCGCGCTCGGAACCCATCAGCGCGATGTCCCTGGCGGTGCGCGGCCGCGCGTAGCGCACCCGCAGGGCGCCCGCGGGTATCCTGGCCCCACCGGGGCCGGTCAGGTCGCCGGCCTCGGCCTCCAGACCCCGCAGCTCCCGGCTGGTGCCCACCACCAGCTGCGCCGAGTAAGTTCCTCCTCGCGCGCCGACCATGCGCAGTACGCGGGCCGCCTTCCCGGGGTCGCCGAACTCGGCGGCGAATACGCGCCGGTTGGGATCGTCGGCCCAGAGCTGCACGCCCTCCGGGCGGGCCTCGGGAAGCACCGCCCCGGCGGGCCCGGCCCGCAGCTGGAAGTCGACCAGGCAGCAGTGGAACCAGCTGGCGCCCTGCTCGAAGGCGTTCCAGCCGTAGTGGGTATTGGCCCCCAGCCGCGCGGCCTTGGTGTTGCCGCTCATGAAGATGATCGGGTTGAGGTCCGCGCGCACCACCTGGACGGCAATCGTGTTGACGCCCTTCCTCAAGAGCTTGGCGGGAATCGTTATCGGGCCCAGCACTCGATTCCGGCGCTTCTTGACGGTCTTCCACTCCTCGGGGGTCATGGGCACGCGGTAATAGCCGCGCCCGCCGCCGTCGTAGCCCCACTTGGCGTAGTTCGCCTGGTGGGCCCCCTTGAGCTCGGTTATGCAGCGGCTGCCCTTGGTGTAGCCCGCGCCGGGAGGCAGGGTGTAGGCGTTTTCCGGATAGGGCTCGGCGCCGGTCTCCGGGGTGATCTTCCCGGCGGGCAGGTGGCCGCGGCCGATCTCCTGCCCGTTGACCCACACGCGCGCCCCGCCCCGGTAGGTGAGCGCCAGAGTCAGCTTGCCGACCCGCGCGGGATCGGGCACCGAGAAGCGCGCCCGGAAGCAGGCCTGGGCCAGGCCGAACTTGAAGGCGTTCCAGGTGCCCATCCCGTCCTCGCCGACCGCGTTCATGAGCAGCGGGTAGCGCATCCGCGGCCAAGAGGAGTCGTTGAACCCGGCCTGCTCCCAGCCGGCCGGCGGCGCGGGGGTGGACAGGATGCGGACCAGGGCGGAGGAACCCATGTGCCCGCAGAACTGGAAGCCGAGGTACTTGTAGTGCTCAGCCAGCTTGTTCCAGTCCCGGCCGGCCTTGTCCCAGGCGGCCCAGCGCTTGCCGCTGCGCCCCGCGGTGGGCAGCTTGGTAGTCTTCCAGAGCTTCTCGCTAGTCCTGGCCGGGCGCAGGACGTAGTAGCTCCGCCAGTAGGAGGTAAGGTCCAGAATCCGCCGGCCGCGGGGCTCGGCGGCTGAAGACAGAGAAACCGCACCGACCAGTAAGATGGTTGCCGCCGCCAGCTCTCTCATGATGCTTCCTCCGAACCCGGTCGGGACCGGCCGGAGGGAGCGGCAGCACAAAGACTGGTCCAATTATGCTCCATCTGGCTGGTCCAGTTTCTACTACACCGTAGCGGGACGGTTGTTGGGCCAGAACCGCCTGGAGATCAGCCCATTTCCCGGCCGGCCGCGATGCGCCGCAAGCGGCTCAAATCAAGTCTGATAAGCTGAAGCGCGCGCCAGGTCAGGGGGCCCGGCCCGCCGGCGCGGGCTTTTCGAGAATGACCTCCATGCCGCTGATTACCGCGCCGGTGCCCTTGACCGCCGGGCGGAAGCGCAGGTACAACATGCTGCCCCCCGCGGTGAGCAGGCCCTTGACCTTCACGCCCTTGAACTCCCTGACCAGGGGCCGCCGGGGGCCGCCGGCCTCCTTGACGATGTCCAGCTCCTTGAGGACGGTCCGGTTCTGGAGCCTCACGTTGAAGACCCGCTCGCCGGGCTTCTTGTCGTCGGGTTCGGAGAAGTGGAGCCGCACGGTGTAGGTGCGCGCTGGCCCCCGGCCCAGGTCGATGTAGAGCCTCGTAACCCCGCGCAGGCCCGAGGCCGCCACCCACTTGAGCCCCTTCCCCTTCACCTGGGTCGAGTGCCCCCGGAAGGTCTGGAGCGTGCCGCGAGCCCGCACCCGGAGGTCCGGAGAGACGGACCCCACCGAGGGCCAGTCCAGCCACAGGGTCCCGTCGACCGCGCGGCGGTCGCCGGGCGCGCCGAAGTTGATGCCCGCCCGGCGGACGGCGCCGCCCGGGCGCAGGTAGTCGTTGAAGGTCCACATCTCCGCTTCGGGGTCGTGAATCAGCCCCAGCGAGGTCTGGTTGTGGTAGGAGCAGTCGCAGGTGCGGGTGTAGTCCGGGGCGGCCAGCACCCCGTCGGCGATTATCAGGTTGGAGGTGCAGCCCGACTTGAACCCGCCGAGGTTCCCGGTGCCGCCGTCGCGGAGGAGGTCGTAGTAGCCGGCCGCCGCGGAGCGGAAGGTCATCAGGTGCCGGCTGGCCACCGCGGTGCCGCAGCCGTAGTTGCGCGTCCAGCGCCAGAGCAGCGTCTTCCCGGTAATGGGCTCGGTGCGCGTCTTCATCTTCCCGGTCAGGAGGTCCAGGGCGCCGCCCTGGGTGATGATCGTGTCGCCGTGGAGCAGGCAGGGGCCGTCGTAGTTGACCGCCCGCTCCCAGAGCACCTTCCCGTCCGCGCCGCGGTAGGTGATCATCCGCTCGCCCCGCTCGGGCAGGTTGTCCCGGGAGGGCCGCCCGGCCTGGAGCAGGACGTCGTGCTTCGCGGAGTAGCTCAGCCAGGTGCCGAAGACGTCCTTCCCGGTCTTCCAGAGCTCTTTCCCGGTGCGGAGGTCCACGGCCGTGA
>CAZONU010000124.1:8033-12541 GCA_964581145.1 uncultured Planctomycetia bacterium | reverse complement strand
TGGTACCTTCAAATCGTCGGCCCATCCTTCGAGAGCACTCCTCGTCTTCGGCCCGATGCCCCGCGGGGGCACGTTGATAATGCGAGCCAGGCTGACGCTGTCGTGGGGGTTGTGCACCAGGCGCAGGTAGGCCAGGACATCCTTGATCTCGCGGCGGGCGTAGAATCGCGTGGCTCCCACAAGTTTGTAGGGCAAGCCCGCCCTGACGAAGGCATCCTCCAGGACGCGCGACTGCGCCGCGCCCAGGCGCAGGCCTCCGAGAATGGGCAGGGTATGGCGATCGCGAGAGAGCTTGCGCGGGAGAAGCTGGAAGGACAGCGGATGGTCCTGGGCCAGCTTCCAGGAGCTGAGGCAGTGAGATCGGCTGTGCGGAGCGGGATCGATCGACTCGACGCGGCCAACACGATCGAGCTGCTCCGGGCCATCGACGCGCGCGACGTGGCCCGCGCCGAGCGGACCGCGCGCAGGGCCCGCGCGGCGGGCTACGCCGGGCCGGCGCTGAAGCTGGCCGCGCGCTTCGCCGCCGCCGAGAAGGAGCTGGCCTCCGCCCGGGGCGGCGACCGGCGGATCGACCTGGTCCCCGAGGACAGCTACGTCCTGGTGCGGGCGCCGGAGCGGCTGAAGAAGGACGCCAAGCTCACCCCGGTGGTCTTCCTGCACGGGGCCGGCGCGCGGGCGGAGACCTACTTCCGGGACTGGAAGCGGCGCGCCGGCCGCCGGCCGCTGCTGCTGGTCTTTCCCCAGTCGCGGGACTGGACCTGGAACGTCCGCGACGACGGGGCCATGCTCGGCAGCCTGCTGGAGGTCCTGGGCCGGACCTACAATCTTGACCGCGACCGGCTGGTCCTGGCCGGCCACGGCACCGGCGCGGAGCTGGCCTTCGTCCTGGGCTACGGGGCCAGCTTCCCGGGCTACCGCCTGCGGGGCATCGCCGCCGCGGGAGGGGTCGTCGACGGGCGCATCCGCGCGCGGGCCTTCAAGCAGCGCCCCCCCGAACTGGTCCGGCGGCTGCGCGCCACCGACGTGCTGCTGCTGGTCGGCCGCGCGGACAAGAAGGTCACCCCCACCGCGGTGAAGAACTGCGCCAGGTGGCTGGCCAGCTGGAACCCGGAGGGCGTCTCCCTGCTGATCGACCCGAACGTCGGCTACCGCTACTCGGCGGAGTGGACCCCGCAGGTCATGAAGTGGCTGGGGAAGCTGGGCCCGCCGCGCGCCGGCGCCGCGAAGAAGGGCGCCGGGGGGGAGAAGGTCAGGTGACCGGCGGCGGGGCCCGCCGCGGAGCCTGACCGGAGGGAGAGAAGAGTGGAGCTCGAAGAGATCAAGGCCCGGCTCAAGCCCCTCGTCGCGAAGTGCGTGCTCCACGGGGACTTCACCCTGGCCAGCGGCAGGAAGAGCGACTTCTACTTCGACGCCCGGCTGGTGACCCTCTCCGCCGAGGGCCTGTACCTGGTGGCCGAGGCCGTGCTGGAGATGGTTCGCGGCAAGGAGATCGCCGCGGTCGGCAGCATCCCGGTGGGCGCCGACCCCATGACCGGCGCGGCCGTGGCCCTGGCCGGCGAGCGCGGCATCGCCCTCTCGGGCTTCCTGGTCCGCAAGGAGCCCAAGCGGCACGGCACCGGCAAGCAGGTCGAGGGCCCCCCGCCGCCGGCGGGGGGCCGGGTGGTCCTCCTGGAGGACACGGTCACCACCGGCGGCTCGGTGGTCAGGGGACTGGAGGCGATCCGCCGCGAGTGGGACGCCGAGGTCGCCGCGGTGATCGTGCTGGTCGACCGCCTGGAGGGCGGCTTTGAGGCCATCGAGGCCGCCGGCACCGAGTGCTGGCCGATCTTCACCCGGGAGGACTTCGACTAGGGCCGGAGGAAGCCGGCGGCTGATTATCCGGCGCGAACGTGAAGAGATGTATGCGGATCAGAACTTGCCCCCCAGCGCCACGCCCAGCCCGGCGGACCAGGCCGTCCGGCTGTGCTCGGCGTCCCACCCCAGCCAGCCGTGGGCGTCGCCGTACACCTCCAGGTAGCCCTCCCTCTCTAGTTGTGGGAGGCCCCCTGCTGTTTCTCTTCGGCACTGCCGCGCCCTCGTGCGGCGGCCGGCTCGCCCGCGCGCCGACTCCGTCCGCACGCCGGTTTGCACAGCCGCCGGAGGCCTGCATGTTCTCCAAGGAAAGCACCGGCCCCCTTCATGAGAAAGTGAGGGGGCCGGTGCGGGGGCTCTCCGCCCCCCCCCGGCCGGGGCGCGGCTTCGGCATCAGAACTTTTGCGGACCGACTTAGCCCTTGACATTACCGACTGCAATAGCTCGGAGGTAACCGGCCGGCGCCGGGCCCGAAACGGCGGGCGGGCCCCCTAAACGGGGGCCCGCCCGCCGGCGTTCGCTGACTATTGAAGCCCTGAGGAAGGCTTACTTGTCTTTCTTGTCCTCGTCGTCCTCGACCTTGGTGGAGGGCTCGTAGTCCTCCAGGTCCTCGGCGGTGTGGAAGAAGTGCGCGGCGGGGACGATCTTGCGCTTGATCTTGAGCCCCGCGCAGGTCCAGTACAGCTTGGCGGGGTCCTTGTCGTCCTTGCGCAGGCTCTCGCCCTGGAAGTACTCGACCACGATCTTGTGCGGCCCGGGCTTGAGCGTGACCGTGGCCTTGCGGTGCGACTCGGGGTCCTTCTCGTGGCAGGGCCGCCAGTCGTCGATCAGCTTGACGCCGTCGACGAACAGGCGCGCGCCGTCGTCGCACCACAGCTCGAAGGTGACCTCCACCTCGTCCGGCAGCGGGGGCTTCTCACCCTCCTTGCCTTTGCCCTTGCCCTTGGCGGGGGCCAGGCCCGGCTCCAGCTTCACCGAGCCCACCCAGCGGACGCTGAACCACCCGCGGCGGATGAACAGGTGGTTGATCAGCGGCTCGATGCGCGAGTAGCGGTACTCGCCGAAGGTGTACTCCTTGGGGTCGACGGTGGGCTTGTCGCCCTCCTTCCACTTGCCGTCCCACTCGGTGGCGTCCTTGAAGTAGTGGGCCACCAGGCCCTCCTTGGGGCCGTCGTCCTTCTTGCCCTCCCCGCCCAGCGCGAAGCCGCCCAGGAAGCCCAACAGTGCCAGTGACAGGATTACGCGACGCATCTCACTTGCCCTCCTCAGGGAACGGGTCCACAACCAGCTCGTCGGGACCGCCCGACTTGCCGTCTACTATCTCCACGCCGTCGGTCGGCGTGAGCTTGCGCAGAGTCGCCGGGAAGGGGTCGACCACCAGCTCCACGGCCTCGCCGGGCCCGCCGCGGACGATCTCGACGCCCTGGTCCAGGGTGCGCCAGGTCAGCTTGCCGGAGGCGGGCTCCGGATCGGGCTGGGTGCTCCCGTCCCGGAGGTGCAGGCCCACCGGCAGCGCGACCAGCAGCAGCGCGGCGGCCGCGGCCAGGACCAGCGGCAGTCTCGACCGCGCCGGGCGCCGCGGCGCCGGGCGAACGTCGCCCAGCGAGCCCGACCAGTCGGCGAGCAGGCCCATCGCCGCGCGGCGCGCGCTGAGGGCCTCGCTGCACTCCGGGCAGTCGCCCAGGTGGCTCTCGACGTCCAGCCTTTCTTCGCGGGGGAGCTCGTCGTCGATGTAGCGGTCGAGCTTCGCCCGCATTTCCTCGCAGGAAGCCATGACTTTTCCTCCTAGTCC
Organism: uncultured Planctomycetia bacterium; assembly: GCA_964581145.1. Lineage (GTDB taxonomy): Bacteria > Planctomycetota > SZUA-567 > JAKLDR01 > JAKLDR01 > CAZONU01. The sequence continues at coordinate 8,898 of CAZONU010000124.1, read as the reverse complement.
ATCCAGGGGCGCACCAGCGCGGTGAAGCGCTCGCGCGCGCGGTGGATGAGGTTGTTGACGTCGCTCACTGAGGTCTCCAGCTCCTCGGCGATCTGGGCGTAGCTCTGCCCGCCGAGCTCGCGCAGCAGCAGCGCGGCCCGCTCCCGCTGGGGGAGCTGCTCAAGAGCCGCGGCCACCGCCGCGCGCTGCTCGCTGCGGGCCAGCTCCTCGTCGGGGGCGGAGCGGACCCGCTCGGCGCGCTGGCGGGAGAGCTCCGCAGCGCCCTCCAGGGCCTGGCCGCCGATCTTCCGGCGGCGGAGCTCGTCGAGGCACAGGTTGGCCAGCACCCGGAAGGCGTAGCGCCGCACGCTCTCGGCGTCCGGCCCGTAGCGGCCGCGGGCGGCGTGCAGGCGCAGCAGCGCCTCCTGGACCAGCTCCTCGGCGCGGGTGCGGTCGGCGAGCATCCCCGCGGCGAACTTCACCGCGCGGGGGCCGAGCTCCGCGCAGGCGCGCGAGAATTCGGCGTCGTCGAGCGCGCGGTGAGTCTCGGTCACCAAGCAGGCTCCGGCCTCAGGCATTCTCGCCCTCCCGCAATGGACAACGAACGGGGGGCCGCGTCCTTTAGGTGAATCCTTATATGTGAAAGGATAGCGCGGGCGGGCCGGCGCGTCAATGGCAGGCCGGGCGGGCCGTGGGCCGAACCGGCGCAATCAGGCGGCTTATCTCTTCCGTGGCGCGGCCCGGCTACTTCTTCGGCGCCGGGGCCGCGCCCGGGCCCGCGGGGTCGATGGTCAGGCTGCTTCGCTTGAAGCCGGCCTTGAGACAGGCCTCGACGACGCTGACCACCATCTTGAGCGGCACCTCCCCGGCGGAGGCGATCCTGACC
>CAZONU010000124.1:0-8023 GCA_964581145.1 uncultured Planctomycetia bacterium | reverse complement strand
ATCCTGACCTGCATCTGGCCCGGCTTGGTGACCGCAGCGCGGAGCTGCTTCATGCGGTGGGCCAGGGCCTCGAAGGCCGCCCGGTCGGTGTTCAGGCGCAGGGTGCTGATGCGCATCTCGAACTTGCCCTTGGTCTTGGGGTCGGGCCTGACCAGGATGTCCACGGTCTTGAACTTGGACTTGCGCTTCTCGGTGGTGATCTCCGGCAGCGGGTAGAGCATGCCGCCCCGGCCGGTCACCATGATCGCCGCCGGGCGGTGGCCGCCGCCGGAGGCGGCCGCGGCGAGGATCTCCGAGATCTTCGAGTCGGCGGGGAAGCCCAGGATCGCGCCGGGGGCCTTCTCGGCGACCTTGCGGGGCGCGGCGCCGCGCAGGCGCACCTCGCCGTAGGGCCTGAGGTTCCTGGCCGTCGGCGGCTGGCCGCGGTCGGCCTGGGGCAGGCCGGCCACGTCCAGGCCCTTCAGGGCCCGCTGGTAGAGGATGGCCGGGTCGGCGGTCTCGGTCTCGGTGACCGTCCACTTGCCGCCCGCGCCGAGCTCGGCGCGCAGCGCGGAGCCGGGCAGTTCCAGGGCGATCACCTGCCAGCCCTGCTCCCGCCTGGCGGCGGTGAAGGGGAACTTTCTCAGGTGGGGGGGCCGGCCGACCATCACCGTGCCGGTGGCGCGGTCGACGCCCTGGAGCGTGAGCTCCAGCCTGGTGATGCGGCTCTCGCGGAGGGCGCCCAGCTCGGTCAGCTGGGTGGACTTGGCCCGGGCCCCGGCGGCGGCTGCGGGCAGCAGCTTCTTGAGCTCGGCGCGGAGCTTCTCCTCCGCCGTGGGCTGGGGCTCCGGCGCCGGCTTGGGCTCCGGCTTGGGTTTCGGTTTGGGTTCGGGCTCGGGTTTGGGCTTCGGTTTGGGTTTAGGTTTGGGTTTGGGCTCAGGCTTCGGCTTGGGTTTCTCGTCGGGCTCCTCGCTGGTCAGAGGAATCTCGGTGGGTTTGGGCACCTTCGCGAGCGTCGCGTAGAAGTTCTTGCCGACGTAGAAGACCAGGAAGGCGCCGGCCAGCACGGCCAGGCCGCCGCAGACCTGCTTGCGGATCTCGCCGCCCTTGACGGCCTCGAGCAGCCCCAGGATCAGCGCGGGCAGGCCGAAGAAGGCGGCCGCGCCCATCAGGATCACGGCCAGCGCGCCGGGCTTCTCGGCGACCGCGCCGGCCTCGCCGGCCGCGAAGTACCAGCCCGCGTACAGGCCCCCGCCCACCAGCGCGGCGTAAATGCCGTTTCCCAGCGCGCTGGGCCCCACGCTGAAGCCGGTGCCCCCCGGGCGGCGCCAGGGCCGGCTGTCCGGGCCCAGGCCCCCGGGCATGTCCGGCAGGTCCAGCGCGTCGTAGGCGTCGCCCAGGCCCCGCCCGCGGTAGCCGGCCTGCTTGCGGGCCAGCTTCTCCGAGGGCGAGGCCGGCAGGCGCGGCGACGGCCGCGGCGCCGCTCCGGCGCGCTCCGCCGGCACCGAGCGGGACGAGGCCTCCTTGGCCTTGAGCTTGGCGGCCAGCTTCTCGTAGCACGGCGGGCAGCAGGTCGCCCCGCGGACCTCGCGGGCGGCCTCCTCCGAGAAGCGCTTCCCGCACACCTTGCACTTGACCAGCCCGGCCATGGCCGACCTCCGGACGACGGCTCCCGACCCTACATTCTGACCTGCGGGGGCCTCCGCGTCAACCCTGGCTTGAAATCGTCCCGCCGGTCCGGGAGCCGGCCTGCCGGGCGCGTCCCCCTCACCTGTGGCGCGGCGAGTCGACGATGCTGTCGATGAGCGCCTCGGCGCGGGTGGCCACCTCCGGGTCGGGGCTGCGCACCGCCCTGCCCAGGGCGGGCAGCGCCGGCCGGCCGATCTCCAGGAGGCGCGCGGCGGCCGCCTCGCGCCTGGGCCACTCCCGGTCCCCGAGCTGGGCGACGAGCCCGGCGATGCGCGCCTCGAACTGCGCCCGCTTCTCGGCTTTTCGGGCGGCGCGTTCCGCGGCGCGCTCCGCGATGGCCCGCAGCTCCTCCCCGGTCCGGGGCGCCCGCGTGTGGTTCCCGGCGTGGTGGTGGTAGAGCCGGGTGCCCATCCCGTAGAAGCCGCTCCAGAAGTCGCCGCCGGCCTCCTCCTCCAGGAAGCCCGGCCGCCGGAGCTGCCGGTAGGCGGCCAGGTCTATCCTGGTCCGCCCCTTAAGCGCGCCCTCGCTGGGCCCCAGCGCGCTGGCGAAGCGGGCGAAGCTGGCCTCGACCACGACCTCGACGCCCCGCCGGTCGGCCCAGCGCGCCCGGCGGTAGCCCCTCACCGCGTGGCGCCCGGGAAACGCGCCGGCCAGGATGAGCGCGACGAGGATGATCGCCACGCAGGTGAAGATGCGCTCCAGGCGCTTCCTGGGGCCGGGCGCGGGGGGGGCGGTTCCGTCAGGCGCGCTCACGGGCACCGGGCATCGGCTCGTCGAGGTACTCGGGATCGTCCGGCAGCAGGCCGTACTCGGGGCGGAACTGCGCCAGGAAGTACAGCGAGTAGCTGCGCCCGAAGACGAAGAGCGGCAGCAGGATCACCATGCCGACGTAGGGCAGCGCCGCCAGGCAACATGTAATGCAGGTGATCACCAGGGCGATCACGCCGATGCATATGCCCATCACGATCTTGAAAAGCACGTAGAGGACAAAGGTGCCGGCGTTGCCGGTCAGCAGCGACCAGAACTCGCGCCAGGCGTCCATGACCCGCCAGCGGCGCAGGTACATGATGGGCACCACGAAGTCTTCCAGGAAGAGGGCGATGCAGGCGTAGATCACCACCAGGATCAGGATGAGCGGGATGCCGGCCGCCAGCCCGACCATGCCCAGCGGCTGGAGGTCCTCGGCGCGGAAGCTGGGATAGAGCATCAGCAACGCGGCCCCCGCGACGATGAGTATGACCAGGCCGGCAATCAGCCCGAAGGCGACGCGGAACCAGAAGAGTGAATTGCCCTCGCTGCGGAACAGCCCCCAGGGCTCGCGGATCTCCGCGCGGTTGCGGGCGACGTTGTCCAGGAACATGAACTTGCCCCGGCTGGACAGCCAGGTGAACAGCAGCCAAAGCCCCAGTCCCAGCAGGACCAGGCCGACGACAATCAGCACGACCTCCACGGTGTACTCGTTGATCCACTCCTCGATGTCCCGGCCCGAGGGGCCGCTGCGGTTGGAAGGCAGGTTCACCCGGAAGTTCGCGCCGCCCTCGCCGAGCGCGGCCAGCCACGCGCAGAAGCCCACCGCCAGCCACTTGACCAGGTCGAACGGCCGGAACAGCACGCGCTTGGTCCAGGCTATCGCCGGGCTTACCGGATCGACTACCGACACGGGCATGTCTGTCTCCTCGTCTCTATCCGCCCAAGCTTAGCCCCCGCGCGGCGCGGGCACAACGGAAATCCGCGGCGGGAGCTTTCTCGCTCTCAGAGGCCGGCAAGCAGCTTCTCCATGAAGCGGCGGGGGTGGACCGCCAGCGCCAGGTAGGCGATTATCGGGGTGAAGATCGTCCAAAAGAGCAGCACGCCCCACAGCGTGAGCCAGGCGCGCATGAACGGCGACGCGCCGATCTCGTAGCGGATTATGGTCTGGCCCGCGAAGGAGTTGAGCCGGATGGTCCCGCGCTTGGGGAGCATGGAGACGGTCCGGGTCAGGCAGGTGCCATGGCGGAAGTCGACGTAGTCCTTCCCGCTGGTGATTATCTCGCAGCCCGCCGCGGCCAGCAGCATGCGCAGCTTGCCCATGACCTCGCCCAGCGGCTGGCCCGCCGAGCTGCTCCCGGTGATCATCGCCCGGAGGCTCCTCCCTGGCGTCCGGGCTCCAGCATAGCCCCCGCCCGGCGCGGGCACAACGGAAATCCGCGGGCGGTTCGGTCGGTGGGGACGGTCCGCTTGACACCCGCCGAATTGCGGCTACCTTGGCCTCGGCGAGGTGCTCATGAAGGACAGATTGAACGTTCTGTTCGTTGTTTACGACGATCTGCGGCCGGAACTGGGTTGCTACGGGGTCGACTGGATCAGAACCCCGGTCATCGACGGGCTGGCTGCGGGGGGCGTGCTCTTCGATCGCGCCTACTGCCAGCAGGCGATCTGTGCCCCTTCGCGGGCCAGCGTGTTGACCGGCTGCCGCCCGGACACCACCACCATCTACGATTTGCAGACTCCCGTGCGCCAAGCCATGCCCGAGGTGCTGACCCTTCCCGAGCACTTCAAGAAGCACGGTTACCAGACTTCCTCGGTGGGCAAGGTCTACCATCACGGCCGGGACGACCCGCAGGGCTGGTCCGGCGAGCCGATCAAGCCGGTCGGCGACTGGTTGGGCCGCGGATACCTGACCGACGAGGCCATCGAGGCAATTGCGGAGTGCAACCGCCGGATGGAGGCTGTCGGCAGTAGCCGGCGGGGCCTGGGACCCGCCACGGAGTGCGCCGACGTGGCCGACGACGCCTACCAGGACGGGCGCAGCGCGCTGGCGGCGATCAACGAACTGCGCCGTCTGAAGCGTTCCGGCGGCCCGTTCTTCCTGGCGCTGGGGTTCCTTAAGCCTCACCTGCCATTCGCCGCGCCGAAGCGCTATTGGGAGTACTACGACGCGAAGAACGTACCGCTGGCGGTCAATCCCTTCGCGCCGGAGGGCGTTACCGAGTACTCGCTCACCAACTGGGGCGAGCTGCGCGGCTACTTCGGCATACCCGACGATGGCGAGATGCCCGACGAACTGGCCCGGCGGCTGGTGCATGGCTATGCCGCCTGCACCAGCTACGCCGACGCCCAGCTCGGCCTGGTGCTCGCCGAACTCGAGAGGCTGGGCCTGGCGGGGAACACCGTGGTCATGCTCTGGGGCGATCACGGCTGGAAGCTCGGCGAGCACGGCTCGTGGTGCAAGCACACCAACTTCGAGATCGACGCGCGGGCGCCGCTGATCGTGCGTGCCCCTCAGGTCGCTGATCCCGGCTCGCGCTCCCGTGCGCTGGTGGAGTTCGTGGACATGTACCCCACGCTGTGCGAGCTCTGCGGCCTGGCGGTTCCCGATCACTGCGAGGGCACCAGCCTGGTGCCGCTCCTTCCCGAGCCGAATCGCGCCTGGAAGAGCGCGGCCTTCAGCCAGTACCCGCGCCGCGGGGCGATGGGTTACGCAATGCGCACCGATCGCTACCGCTACGTCGAATGGCAGGACCGCGAGAGCGGACGGATCCGCGCCCGCGAGCTTTACGATCACGGGACCGACCCGCAGGAGAACTCGAACGCCGCCGGCGACCCGGCGAACGTCGCTCTGATCGAGGAGTTGTCCTCTCGGCTGGCTTCCGGGCCCGCGGCCGCCGCGCCGCCCGGTTAGCAGGTGACGGCGCCGGGCCGGCAGGTATGACCCCCCGCCGCCTTGACACCTCCTCCCCCGGGCGGTAGAAGGGCCCCGCGGGAGGCCCGGCGGACTCGGCCCTTTGTTGAGAGGTCGGCAATGGCGCGGCGCGGCAGGAAACCCTCGCTGAAGACGGCCGCCATGCTCACCAAGCTCAAGCTGGAGTACGGCCTGATGAGCGCGCCCCGGGCCCGCGACTGGGCCCGGAAGAAGGCCGTCGAGCTCGGCGACCCCCCCTACTTCCTGGTGGAGATGGCCCGGGTGAAGAACCCGCGGCCCGGCAGGCTCATAGAGATCCTCGAAGGCGCGCTGGGCTTCTCGGGGGAGCTCCCGGTCCTGCGCCTGCTGCTCGGCGGCCTCCACGAGCCGCTGGGCCGGAACCCCCGGCTGGCCGGGAAGTTCGCGGCCATCCTGGTCAAGGTCTCCGAGAAGCACGCCGGCGAGCTGCCGAAGGACATGCGCAACATGCACGTCTTCGCCGTGCGGCAGGAGCGCCTCGCCGCCGGCCGCCCCTTCCCCGGCGACTCGCCCCTGCGCCTGGCCGCCGACCTGCTCGAGTTCCTGGGCCGCTTCCGGCAGCGCGGCTGAAAAGAGAGCCGGCCGGAGCGCTCCGCCCCGGCCGGCCCGGCTGCACGTCCCGCGCGCGCTACTTGCGCCGCTTCCCCGCGCGCTTCTTCATGACCTCCTTGCGCTTGGCCAGGATCTCGAAGCGGATGCCGCGGACCTTGGCGGCGTCGTGGCTCCAGCGCTGGTCGAAGCCCCCGGCCTTGATGGAGCGAATCTCCGGCGAGAACAGGCTGGTGGGCACCTCGCGCCTGGCGATCTCGATGTTGCCGCGGAAGAGCTTGACGCGGTAGGAGCCGTTGACCACCTTCTGCGTTGAAAGCACGAAGGCGTCCAGCGCGTCCTTGAGAGGATGGTACCACTCCCCGAAGTAGACCATCTGGGCCCACTTGGCGTCGATGCCCTTCTTGAAGCGGACCTCCTCGCCGGTCAGGCAGGCCTGTTCGAGATCACTGTGCAGCTTGAGGATCACGTGCGCCGCGGGGGCCTCGTAGATCTCCCGGCTCTTCAGGCCCATGATGCCGTCCTCGAACATATCTATGCGCCCGACCCCGTTGCGCCCGGCGACCACGTTGAGCTTCTCGACCAGCTTGTCCAGGGCCAGCTTCCTGCCGTTCAACTTCACCGGCAGGCCCTCGGCGAACTCGATCTCCACGTACTCCGCGCGCTTGCGGGCCTTCTCCGGGGGCACCAGCCACAGCCAGATCCCCTCGGGCAGCTCCTGGTTGAGGCCGATGGCCCCCGAGGCCAGGGAGCGGCACCACATGGTCTTGTCGTCGCCGCCCGAGATCATCTCGTCCACGGGCACGCCCCAGGCCTTGCAGACCGCCTCCTCCTCGTGGCGGGCCAGGTCGAAATCGCGCACCGGGCAGAGCACGGTCAGCTCCGGCGCGAAGGTCATGAAGGTGTTGTGCATGCGGTACTGGTCGTTGCCCTTGCCTGTGGAGCCCTCCATGACCGCGTCGCAGCCGCGCTTGCGGGCCTCCAGGGCCACGATGCGGGCGATGAGCTGGCGGGTCATCGAGGTCGAGCAGGGGTAGCCGTTGTAGTCGCTGTTGGCGCGGATGGCCTTGGAGAGCCACTCGCCGGTGAACTCCGCGCGGGCGTCGAGGTAGACGGGCTTTATGCCCAGGATCTTGGCGTTGCTCCTGGCCTTGTCCTGGTCCTCTTTGCCCTGGCCGACGTCCACGTTGACGGCCACGATGTTCCGGTCGGCGACGCCGAACCTGCGCCGCAGCAGCTCCACCGCCAGGGTGCTGTCCAGCCCCCCGGAGTAGGCCAGGGCCACGCGCCGGACCTGGGGCACGGGCGTCTCCATGATGCGCCGCTCGACGGCCTTGACGTTCGCCTTCGCCATGGTCGCTTCCTTTCCGCTCTTTACCGAGCGGGCCGCCCGCAGGGCGGCCCGGCGTTCTCAGGGCGCGGATTCTAGGGAAGGCGGGAGGAAAATCAAGTCGAAGGCGGCGGGTCCTCTCCCGGGGCCGCCTCGGGGGCCGGCGCGGGGGTTTCTGCGGGCGGCGGAGCCTCGGCGGCGGCGCCTTCCTCGGGGGCCGCGGCGGGTTCGGTTGGGGGGGCTTCCCCGCCGGCGGCCCTGGCCTTGGCCTCGCGCTTGGCCAGCTTGCGGAGCCGCTTCTCTTCCCGTTTTTTCTGCTTGGCTATCTCGCGCTTGCGCTTCTCATAGTTGTAGTTGACTCTCGCCACCAGCCCATCCTTTCCGCGGCCCTTGGGAACCAGGACCCGTCGGCCGCGCAAGCACCCAATATAGCGCGCCGCGCGGCGAAGTCAAGGGGAACGGGGCCGGGCGGCGGAGGAGCTTGCTTTCCCCGGGCGTCGAAGATAGTATTTCCGGCGGGTTTTTGGAAGGGGTCGTTTTTCGAGCGGGCGGGAAGGGAGGCGCGCGATGGCTACCGAGGTCGGCGAGGTCTATCTCTGCAAAATCTGCGGGAACAAGGTCAAGATGCTGGAGAGCGGCGCGGGCGAGCTGGTCTGCTGCGGACAGCCCATGGAGAAGGTCGACGAGTAGGCGCGAAGCGCGGGGGGCGAAGTCAAGGGGAACGGGGGGCTGGAACCCTGAACCGCAGAAATAGGTAAACTAGCCCCGGAAGAACC
>CAZONU010000123.1:0-12556 GCA_964581145.1 uncultured Planctomycetia bacterium | reverse complement strand
CCGCGACCCCGCCGGCGAGGAGCCCGGCGATATCCGCGGTGCGCTCGCGCAGGAACGCTTCCTTGCCCCCCTGCGCGACGCCGGCCACGGCCGGGAAGGGTCCGTCGCCGGCGGGCAGGAGCAGCAGCGTCGGCACGTGAATGCCCGGCTCGACTTCGAGAAGCATCCGTTTCAGGGTCGCCCCGCCGAGCTGCTCTTCTCCACGAGATTCGGCCTTGGCGCCGTCCCTGGGTTCAATGTCGCCGAGCAGCGCAGCCCACTTCTCGCGCAGGCGGGGCTTCCTCTTCGCGACAGGCAGCGCCTCCAGCTCGCGCCGCGCGGCCCCGGCCAGCTTCCCGCCGATCTCCGCGGCAAGCTCGTGGATGCGGCGGGGCTTGAAGCTCGTGCGCGCCGCACCCGTCATGCAGGCCAGCTCCTCCGGCTCGCGGCGCTGCCGGAACTCCTCGACCTCCAGGCCGAACCACTTCTTCCAGGCGGGGTAGAGCTGCGCGCGGTGAATCGGGCCGACGTTGGTGCAGTGGGTGTTCTCCGGGCCGCCGGGGCCGGTCACGCTGCCCCGCCCGCGGGCCGTGGCCAGTTTGTCCTCCGCGCCGTAGAGCGCGTATATCTTCTTCAGCCGCTTCCAGACCGGGTCGGTTTCGGGCTCCCACTCGAACTCATGGGCCCAGACCAGCGGGCGAGGGGCGCAGGCGGCGACGATGACCCAGCGCAGGAAACCATCGCGGGCCGAGAAGCGCAGGTTGCGGGTGCCCTCCCAGGAGCCGTTGTCCGCCCAGTTGAGCCCGGCATCGGCCGGCGCCTTCATCCTCGGGCTCCAGGCGACCGCCTTTCCGAAGTTAAAAGGCACAACCGAGGCCACCCTCGAGTCGAGCGCGGTCGCCACCGCCACCGGGTCGCCCCCGCCGGCCACCGCGCCGACCAGGATGATCTTCTCCCCGTCGACTTCGGGCCGCGAGAGCAACATGTCGACGCCGCGCATCAGGTCCCAGACCATCCAGCCGATCAGGCTCTGCGCGGCGAGGTGCAGCTGCATCCCCGACCAGTAGCGCCCGTAGTAGTCCTGGCGGCCCCCGAACGGCTGGTCGCGGCGCTCGCCGTGGCCGGGCTGGTCGGGGACCAGCACCGCCGCGCCGGAGCGCGCCCAGGAGACGCCCATATCTTGAAGTTCAGCCTGCTCCTTGGGCCGGTGGTGACTGTGGCAGACCAGAATCCCGGGCAGGCGCTCGCGGAGCGGGTCCGGCAGGTAAAGATGCGCGGGCACCGGCTGGCCGGGCCGCGACTCGTAGACCAGCTTCTGGATGCGGTGACCTTCACCTCGCAGCTCGCCCGTGACTTCGACGCGGAGCTTCTCCGGCGCCGGGGGGAGCTCGCCGAGCGAGGCCTTGAGCAATGCGATGCGCTCGTCGCGGAAGCGTTCCCAGTCGGCCAGGGTCTGGACCGCCGCCCAGGCCTCGGCGTCGCGCCGGCAGGCCTCCCGGAAACGCCGGAAGACGTCCGCCGAAAGCATGCCCCTGTACTCGGCGCGCTCGGCGGCGCTCAGGACGTTCGCTTGAAGGTTGAGAATCTCGCTTTCGTTCATCAGAGCATCATCCCCGGGTCGACGTCGACCACCGCGCGGACCCTGCCCCGCTTGCCCGCCGCGGCCTTGCGCACCGCGGGCAGCAGCCGCGCGAGCCAGTCGCCGTGCGGGCACTTGAGCAAGAGGTGCCAGCGCCAGTTCTCTTCCAGGCGTTCAAGGGGACAGGGCGCCGGGCCCAGGAGCTGCGGGGAGCGCGCCCCGGGCAGCGCCGGGCCCAGCTCATCCAGGGCCGCCTTTACCGCCTCGCCGATCTTCTCGATCCTCTCTTTCACCCCGGCGGCCTCCGGTCCGCGGGCCACCACGCGCACCAGCCGGGCGAACGGCGGCCAGAAGTGCTCCCGGCGGGAGTCCAGCTCCCTTTCCGCGAACGCCAGATAGTCGTGCTTCGCGGCGGCCAGGACTGCGGGGTGTTCGCTCATCGCCGTCTGCACCGCCACGCGCCCGCCCTTCTCGCCGCGCCCGGCCCGGCCGGCCACCTGGCTGATGAGTTGAAAGGTGCGCTCCGCGGCGCGGAAGTCCGGCAGGTTGAGCGCGGTGTCCGCGCTGACCATCCCCACCAGGGTCACGTTGGGGAAGTCCAACCCCTTGCCGACCATCTGGGTGCCGACCAGCACGTCGGTCTCCCCCTCGCGGAAGTCGGCCAGGATGTGCGCGTGCGCGGCGCGCTTGGCCATGACGTCGCTGTCCAGCCGCGCGACCCGGGCCTCGGGGAAGAACTTCCTGACCTCCTCGGCGACCTTCTCGGTGCCCAGGCCGATGTGCTTGAGGCCCGGCGCGGCGCAGTCCGGGCAGGCCGAGCCGATCCGGCGTTCGGCGCCGCAGTAGTGGCACAGCGCCGCCTCGCGGTCCTTGTGGTAGACCAGCGCCACCTGGCAGCTCTCGCAGCGGGCCACGTACCCGCAGCGGTTGCAGATCACCGCCGTCGACCAGCCCCGGCGGTTGAGGAACATGATGGCCGACTCCTTCCGGGCCAGGCAGGTCTTCAAGAGCGCGCGCAAGCGGTGGCTCAGGGCCACGAAGTAGCGCTTCTCCCTGAACTCGACGCGGGTGTCGATGATCTCCACGGGAGGCAGCGCCCGGCCGGCGACGCGCTTCTCCATGTGGTGGAGCTTGTAGCGCCCGGCGCGCGCCGCGTGGTAGCTCTCCAGACTCGGCGTGGCCGAGCCCAGCACGCACACCGCGCCCTCCAGCCGCGCGCGCTCGGCGGCGACCTCCCGGGCGTTGTAGCGCGGGGGGTTGTCCTGCTTGTAGGAGCTTTCGTGCTCCTCGTCGACGACGATGAGCCCCAGGCGCGGCACCGGGGCGAAGACCGCGCTGCGCGCGCCGATCACCACCTGGGCCCGGCCGGCCTTGATGCGCCGCCACTCCTCGGCGCGCTGCCCGGCGGTGAGGTGCGAGTGGAGCACCGCCAGGCTGGCGAAGCGCCCCCGGAAGCGCGCGCAGGTCTGGGGGGTGAGGCTGATCTCGGGGAGGAGCACGATGGTCCCCCATCCGCGGCGGACCGCCTCGGCCGCGGCCCGGATGTAGACCTCGGTCTTGCCGCTGCCGGTCACCCCGCGCACCAGGTGCACCGCCCCGGGCTCGGAGTCCATCGACTTGAAAACGGAGTCGACCACCGCGGCCTGCTCGGCGGTGAGCTCGAAGCCCTCGGCGTGCTCGGTGCCGCAGCCCATGAAGACCCGGTCCTGGGGGTACTCGGCGACCACTCTTATGTGCCTCTTGCGCTCCAGCGCGCGCACCGCGGACTGGCCGGCGTCGGCGGCGAGCAGCAGCTCGCCCACGGTGAGCCGCCCGTCGCATTCGGCCAGGGTCTCCAGGATCACCGCCTGCTGCGGCGCGCGCCCCGCCAGCCCGGCGGCCAGGCCGGAGACTTGATCGGGGCTGACGGCCAGCTCCGCGTAGCGGATCTTCTCGGGCCTGGTGTGCTTCTTGACCGAAGCGGGCAGCAGCGCGCCGAGGGCCTCGCCGAGGCTGGATGCGCAGCGCGCGGCCATCCAGCGGGCCAGCTGCACCATGTTCCCGGAGAGGTAGGCCTCCTCGTCGGAGGGGCGGATGACCTCGCGCACGGCGGCCAGGGGGTCGGGGTCCCCGGGGGGCGCCGGGGCGGTCCGGCCCTCTTCCGAGGTGAAGAGCTCCTCCTGCTGGCGGCGCTTCTTGGGCTTCTTGGGAGCCTTTTTCTTCTTCGAGGCCAGCTTGGCGGCGAGCTCTTCACGGACTTCTGACTCGGGCACGGTGCGCAGCACGTAGCCGTCGGCGCGGCGCGGGCCCAGGGGGGCGCGGACGCGCAGGCCGGGCGCAGCCTCCGCGGGGAAGTCCTCCGGCAGGCGGTAGAAATAGCTCTGGTCCTGAGGGGTTTCGAAGCAGACTTCGACGTAGCGCGTCACAGTGCTTTCCCCGTCCTTGTTACCAGGACGATGATACCTGCCCCGCGGGCTTTTGGCAAACGGGCCGGCCCGCGGGGTTGCGTTTGACCCCGCCGGGCGGGCGGCTTATCCTGCCGGGGTGGTTTGCACGCCGTACCAAGGGAGGACCGCGCCATGACCGCTGGCCGCCGCATCGTCCCGCTTGCTCTCCTTCTGGCCCTGTCCGCCTCCGCAGCGATGGCCGGCGGGCTTCCGCTGAAGTTGACTATCAAAGAGCCGGCCGGCGTCGCCCGCAAGGGCGAGCCGGCCGCCGGGGGCATCCCCCTGCCCTGGGGCAAGTACAAGAAGGACCAGGAGTTCACGGTTTCCGCGGGCGGGCGGGCGGTCCCCGCGCAGGTCCTGCCTCTGGTGGTGGACGGGAAGGGCTGCCTGCGCTGGGTGCTCCTCGACACCCAGGTGGACGTGGCTGGCGGCGGCAAGACCGAGCTGGTGCTCAGCGCCGGCAAGAGCCCGGCCCGGCCGGCCCAGGCGCTCAAGGTGGACGAGACCGCCGATGGCGTGACCGTAAACACCGGCAGGGTTAAGTTCACCATAAGCAAGAAACAGGCCTTCAGCCTGTTCACGTCCGTGGAGGCCGGCGGCAAGAAGGTCGCCGGCGGCGGGAGCGCCAGCTACACCGACGCGACCGTCGATACGGAGACCGCCAGCTACAAGGCCGGGCCTCCCGCCAGCATCGAGGTCACCGACGCCGGCCCCATGCGCGCGACGGTCAAGGTGACCGGTCCGTTCGTCGGCGACGATAAGACCGGGATGCGCTACGTTGCGCGCCTCACCGCCTGGGCGGGCCAGAGCCGCGTCTACGTCAAGTACTCGCTGGCCAACAGCAACCCGGACCACTACTGCTTCCGCGCCATCAAGGAATCGCGGGTGGCCCTCAAGCTGGAGGACGCCGCCGGGGCCGAGAGGGCCGGGCAGGTCCTGGCCGTCAAGACCGCCGCGGGGCGCGTCTACGCCCACGACCTCTACCTCGACCTCAACCCGCCGCGCAAGGTGGAGCTGGCCGGCGGCGCGCTGCTCCTGCGGGGCATCACCCCCAAGGCGGAGGGCGGCGGCGCGCCCTGGAAGACCAGGCACCTGTGGCTCTTCGACTGCACGCACTACAGCTCGCACTACATGTTGGACTTCGCCGCTCCGCCCGGCGACCTGGCCGGACGGGAGAAGGCCGACCGCGCGGGGCTGCACGTCCTGGCGCCGCTGTCCGAGTATTCCGGGACCGGCGGCCTGGCCGTCGGCAACTTCGGCACCCAGGCCGACGAGATCAAGTGCTACGATGCCTGGAAGTGGAAGTACGAGGCCCGGCGCGCGCCCCGGCGGCCCACCGGGCACTTCGCGCGCCTGCGCCGCTACGTCCGCGGCGCGGACAACCACTACGACACCGAGGAGGACGTGGTCGAGTCCTTCCTCTTGATGTACTTGCGCACCGGCGCGCGGAGCTTCTACGAGCAGGGCCGCGCCTGGGTCAACTACAACGCCGACCTCCAGAACTTCCGCACCGACGGCTGGAGGTGGAAGGACGGCGCGGTCTGGTGGACGGTGCGCGGCAGCCCGCTGGGCAACACGCCGCAGCGCAAGGCCGACCCGGTGACCGGGCTGCGCAACCGGCTGATACGCAAGGGCAGCAGCGGCGAGAAGGGCAAGCACAGCGTCAAGCGGGTGCCCGTGGACCTCAAGGTCGATCTGGGCGGCGACGGGGTCAACGAGATCCAGTACCTCTCCATGAGCAAGCAGTGCTACTGCCACTGCTACGGGGCGGGGCTGGCCGGCTGGTTCTGCATCACCGGGGACCGCGACGCCCTGGAGGCGGCCCTGGACTCGGTCGAGCAGAACTACGACAGCCAGAAGCGCGGCAAACGTAAGGTGCCCGGCAAGTCCAACGTCTTCAGCCGCGACTTCACGCGCTCGGGCTACCTGACGAGCGGCGTGCGCCTGGCGGCGCCGACGGACAAGTTCGTGGTCGAGGCCAGCGACTTCCTGGCCCAGGTCTACGTCAAGCGCCCCAGGCCCGAGCTGCGCGGGCTGGTGGCCCCGCCCGGCCCGGTGGACATGGGCACCATCAAGTCGCTGACCGCCGGCAAGGGCCCGGCCAGGATGACCGAACTGGGCGTCAAGCTGGAGGGCGGGACGCTGGTCGACAAGCAGGGCCGCAAGTGGCAGCCGGTGGCCAGCCCGCACACCTGGATGTACACCTACCAGTCCGGGGCGCTGGAGGCCTACTATCGACAGACTGGCGACGAGGACGCCATGGACCACTGCATCGCCTACGGCCAGGCGGTGGCCCACCTGCTCTGGCAGCCCAAGCACGGCACGCTGGCCTACGGGCGCTTCCTGGTGGACTTCCCGGCGCGCGGCTTCGCCGAGGACCAGGCCAGCTGGCAGCTGCCCAAGAACAGCAAGCACGGCGCGGGCGTGCGCATCAGCGGCTACCTGGCGCGCTTCCACCCGGACATCTGCGCGCGGGCGTACTCATTGACAGGGGAGAAGTTCCTCAAGCAGCGCGCCTACGACTTCTGGTGGGGCGGCTCGCACCGCGGCTACAACGCCTCGAAGATGCACCGGCTCGACGGGGTGGGCACCTGGGTGAACATCGCCGGCGTGCACGCCGAGAACGTCAACATGACCGGCCGGACATTCTACGAGTGGAGCCACCCGCGCCGGGACGCGGAGCCGCCCAAGGCGGTCACTGACTTGAAAGTGAAAGTCGAAGGGAACAAAGCCGCGGTCACCTTCACCGCCCCGGCCGACGCGGGCGGCGGGAAGGTGGCGCGTTACCAGGTGAAGTGCTCGGACCGCAAGATCGTCGAGTACGAGCCCTTCCTGAAGCTCTTCAACGACCACCAGGAGGCCGGCTTCTGCAACTGGTTCCTGGCCGCCAACGTCAAGGGCGAGCCGGCGCCCAAGGCCCCCGGCGCCGGGGAGAGCTTCACGGTCACGGGCGTGCCCGCCGGCGCCAGGTTCTTCGCGGTGCGGGCCTTTGACGACTCCAGCAACCGCGGCGCGCTGAGCAACGTCGCGGAGTGAGGCCGGCCCTCCCTCCGGGGAGGGTCAGCGCGTGACCAGCTTGCCGGTCTGGACCGCCTCCAGGTCGCGGCCCTTGATCTTCTTGAGCCAGCGGAGCTCGTCGTTATTCCATTTGGGATGGGGTGCGCCGGAGATGAACCAGTCCCCGCCGTTGTCGGCCAGGATCATCCCGTACTTCTTGAGCGCGGTCAGGATCACCCGGGCGGGCTTGGGGAACCTGGATACGTCGCAGTCCTTTTTCAATCGAACTCTGAGCCCCATGGGCGGCAGCTTGGCGTCGCGCGACCTCGAGGCGAAGTGCCGCGCCGGGTGGACGTAGGCCCGCTGGGTGCGGCGCACCGTGAAGCGCAGCGCGTGGCGGACCTCGCCCTTTTTCACAACTTCGTCGTAGCGCGCCAGCCCCGGGAAGACCGGCAGCCCGGCGGCGTCCGCCGAGGTCCAGCCCGCGGGGCGCAGCTTGTTGCCGGTCAGGTCGAAGACGGCCCCCGAGCCGGCCCGCCAGCCGCCTTCGGTCTTGTACGCGCTGAAGAGCTCGTAGAGCTTCCTGTTGTGAAAATCCAGCACGATGATGTGCCGGTCGCCCCTGCTCCCGGGCCCGCCCTCGACGGGCGCGTCCGGCGGGATGGGATAGGGCCCCTTGTCGCTCTCGCCGGCCCACTTGAACGCGACCGGAACCTTCTTCTGGGTGCCGGGGACTACGACAAATGGAATCCCGTTGGGAGCGCCTTTCCAGACCGTCCCGAAGTCGGGATGCAGGCCCTTGGCGGGGCCGATGGACTTGATGTAGTCCGCCGAGCGCGGGTGAACCGGCAGCTCGGAGACGTCCCGGTTCCAGGGGTTATCGGCCGGGAATATCTCCAGCTCGCCGAACCTGGTCTTGAGCGTGGGGGGCTTCTTCTTCGCGGCGGGCGCGGGCTTCTCCCCGGCACGGGCCGGGAGCACGCCGAGGAAACCCACCAGCGCGCAAGTCATGAAGGAAGCTGATCGCATCTTGCCGCTCTCTTCATCGAAGGCCGGTGGGCGAGGCGGGACCGGAAATCCCGCGCACTGAAGGCGACCGGCCGCCTTCCCCATCCGGCACCGCCAGCAGCGAAACCAAGGTAACCCGGGGGCAGGTCCCGCGCAAGAGTAATCCTCTTGACAATCCGAAGCACCATTTCATACTTGCTTCTGACTCGCCAATGATGGCTCTGTCTTCCCGCCGATGACTCGCGATATCCGCACTTGGGAGAGTCTGCGGCGAGGAGCAAGGAGGACCGGGTGCACCTGGGGATCGACGCCGGGACGATAGCCGTCAAGCTGGCGCTGGTGGACGAAGCCGGCAGCATCTTCCGGCTGCTGGGCCCGTCCCGGCACGAGGGCCGGCCCGCCCGGGGCCTGAGCAAGCTCCTGGGCGACGTCCCCCTGGACGAGGTCTCCTCGGCGACGGTGACCGGCGCCGGCCGGGAATGGGTTGCCAAGGCTCTCCGAATCCCCGCGATCAACGGGCTGCGCGCCCTCTCCAAGGCCTTCGCGCGCCTCCACCCCGAGGTCCGCACCATCATCGAGATCGGCGGGCGCGACTCGAAGCTCATTATCATGCGCCGCCTGCGCGAGGGCGAGGAGCCCGTCGCGGTGGACGCGTCGCGGTCCTCGCTCTGCGCGGCCGGGACCGGGTCGTTCCTCGACCAGCAGGCCGTGCGGCTGGGCTTCACGCCGGAGGAGCTCGGCGCCATCGCCATCGAGTCCGAGAAGCCCGCCAACGTCTCGGGCCGCTGCTCGGTCTTCGCCAAGACCGATCTCATCCACCTCCAGCAGATCGGCACCCGCGACCGCGACATGCTCGCGGGGCTCTGCTACGCGGTGGTCAGGAACTTCCGGTCGAGCGTGGCCAAGGGCAGGAAGGTGGAACGCCCCGTGGCCCTCTGCGGAGGCGTGGCCCTCAACGAGTGCGTGCGCCGGGCGGCGCGGGACATCTTCGACCTGGCCGGGGACCAGCTGGTCCTCCCCGAGCGCCCCGAGTTCCTGCCGGCGCTGGGCTGCGCCCTGATCGCCGCCGGGTCGGCCCGGCCCGGCGCGACCGGGCCCGGGGCCGCCTTCGGAGCGGCCGAGGTCGCCCGCCTGGAGGAGAGCGCCAGCGCGGCCGCCACGTCCTCGACCCTGGCCCCGCTGGCGAAGCCCTCGCACCCCGCGGACCGGCAGAGGGGGGTCGAGCCGCTGCCCGCGGGGCGCACGCCGGTCTACCTGGGCGTGGACATCGGCTCGATCAGCACCAAGGCCGCGGCCATCAACCCTGCCGGCCGGGTGGTGGCCCGCAGGTACTTCTGGACCGCGGGGCGCCCGCTGGAGGCCGTCCGCCGGGCGATGCGGGAGATCGGGGACGAGCTCGGCGACCGGGTCGAGGTCCGCGGAGTGGGCACCACGGGCTCGGGGCGCTACCTGGTCGGCGACGTCATCGGCGCGGACACCGTCAAGAACGAGATCACCGCGCAGGCCACCGCGGCCATCGCCTTCGACCCGGAAGTCGATACGGTCTTCGAGATCGGCGGCCAGGACTCCAAGTTCATCGTCATTCGCGACGGCACGGTGGTCGACTTCGAGATGAACAAGGCCTGCGCGGCGGGGACGGGGTCGTTCCTCGACGAGCAGGCCGAGCGCATGGGCATCCGCATCGACGGCGAGTTCAGCGACCTGGCCTTCTCCTCGAAGCGCCCGATGGACTGCGGCGAGCGCTGCACCGTCTTCATGGAGACCGACGTCTCCAACTACCTGGCCTCGGGCGCCTCGGTGGAGGACCTCTCGGCGGGACTGGCCTTCTCGATCGCCAAGAACTACCTCACCAAGGTCGCCGACCGCGCGAAGGTCGGGGAGCGCATACTCTTCCAGGGCGCGGTGGCCTTCAACGACGCGGTGGTCGCGGCCCTCGAAAAGGAGACCGGCCGAGAGGTGCGGGTCACGCCCGACAACGAGATCACCGGCTGCATCGGCGTCGCGCTCCTGGCCCGGGACGCGGGGGTCGAGACGAGCGGCTTCCGCGGCTTCGAGGAGGTCGCCGAGCGCGCCTACGAGCAGAGCGGCTTCACCTGCGCGAAGTGCGAGAACCGCTGCGACGTGCGCAAGGTGACCATCGAGGGCCGCCCGCCGCTCTTCTACGGCGACCGCTGCGACCGCTACCAGACCGAGCGCCGCCAGCAGAGCCCGCTGCCCGACCTGTTCGCCGAGCGCACCGCGTGGCTCCTGGAGGACTACGTCCCGGAGCCGGAGTCGGGCCCGCTGGTGGGCATCCCCCGGGCGCTCGCCTTCCTGGAGTTCCTGCCCTACTGGCGGACGTTCCTGCGGGAGCTCGGCGCGCGCACGGTGCTCTCCGGCCCCACCGCGCGCTCGCACATGCAGCGCGCCGCCGACTTCATGACCACGGAGAGCTGCATGCCGGTGAAGGTGGGCGTCGGGCACGTTCTCGATCTCATCGAGGAGAAACCCGACCACGTCTTCCTGCCGACGCTCGTCGACCGCGCGCGCCCCGAGGGGGAGGAAACCTACCGCTACAACTGCCCGTACCTGCAGGTCTGGGGCCACGTGGCCCGAGCGGGAGTCGACCTGGAAGGGCAGGGGATCGAGGTCCTGGACCCGGTGATCTTCCCCTCGCTGGGGCCCAGGCTGATGCGCGACCAGCTCGAGCGCGTGGCGGCCGCGCTGGGCGCGCCGAAGAGGAAGGTCCAGCCGGCGCAGGAGGCGGCCGCGGCCGCGCAGGAACGGTTCCACACGAGGTTGCGCGAGCGCGGGGACCAGATCCTCAAGGATATTCCCGGCGGCCGCGGGGTGGTGATCGTCGGCCGGCCCTACAACGCCGGCGATCCCGGGGCCAACCTGGACCTCGCCAAGAAGCTCCTCAAGATGGACGTGCTGCCGATTCCCATGGACATGATGCCCCTCGATGAAGTGGACGTGCTCTCGCAATGGCAGAACATGTACTGGCACTACGGCAGGGCCATCCTCGCCGCGGCCTCGCTGGTCGGCAAGGACGATCGCCTGCGCATGATATACGTCACCAACTTCCGCTGCGGGCCGGACTCCTTCATCACCAAGTACGTGCCCGAGGCGGTGAAGGGCAAGCCCTACCTCGTCCTGGAGTTCGACGACCACTCCGCGGACGCCGGCGTGGTCACGCGGATCGAGGCCTATCTCGACTCGCAGCGCTCGGAGGCGAGGACGAAGTACGCCGAGCCCGCGCGCCAGGTGTTCGACATGCACCGCCGCGGCCGCACCGTCTACATGCCCCACATGGGCGACTTCATGTACGGCGCCGCCGCGGCGGCCCGCTGGTTCGACATCAAGGTGAAGGTCATCCCCACCGACCGCGAGAGCCTGGAGCTGGGCCTGGGCTACGCCAGCGGCAGGGAGTGCCTGCCTTACATACTCTGCGTCGGCAACGTGGTCAAGACCGTGCGCTCGCCCGGGTTCAATCCGGAGAAGTCCGCCTTCTTCATCGCCTCGAGCTCCGGCTCCTGCCGCTTCGGCCAGTACGAGTTCGGGATGCGCCGGGTGCTCAACGAGCTCGGCCACCCCGGCGTCCAGATCATAAGCCTGCACCAGTCGAGGGACCACTTCGGCCAGCTGCCCAGCGTGAAGTTCGGCAGGCACGTCTACTCGGGGATCGTGGCCGCGGCCGAGCTTGAGCGTCTCTCGCGGCAGATCCGCCCCTTCGAGGCCGAACCCGGCGCCGTCGACCGCGCCTACCAGGAGTCGCTCGACGACCTCTGCCGGGCGCTGGAGAGCGGCCGGAAGCCCTACGAGGCGCTCCGCCGGGCGGCCGATCAGTTCCGGTCGCTGGAGACCCTGGACCTCGACAAGCCGCACATCTGCGTCGTCGGCGAGAACTACGTCAGGAACCAGCCCTTCGCCAACTTCGACATCGTCAGGAAGATAGAGGCCCTGGGCGGGGCGGTCTCGCTGCCGACCTTCGTCGAGTGGATCCACCACGTGAACCACTGCATGAAGATACTGGCGCGCGAGCGCATGGGCTTCCTCAAGCGCCTGGGGCTGGCCATCACCCGCAAGGCCATGGCCGGCATCGAGCGGAAGGCGAACCGGGCGCTGGGGCCCGCCTGGCGCGAGAACTACGTCCCGCACATCGAGCGGCTCTGGGAAAACGCCGTCCGCGCCGGGTTCGTCCCCTTCTTCGGGGACGGGTCGCTCGCGGTGGGCATGGCCATAGAGATGGCCGAACGCGGCGCGGACGGCGTCGTCAACGTGATGCCCTTCACCTGCATGCCCGGCGCGATCGCGCGCTCGCAGCTGAGGAGGGCCGCCAGGCTGCTGGGCGGGATGCCGGTGCTCGACCTTGAGTTCGACGGCCGCGGGGAAGAGCTCGTGCGCGACGAGATCGAGATGTTCATGGAGCAGGCCAAGGAGCGCCACCGCCTGGGCCTGCACAAGAGCGGCGTCCCGGTGGGCGCTCGCGCCGACATGGACCGGAAGCTGCGGGCTATCTACCGCCTGTAGGCGCCCGCGCCGCCGCCGCTCAGGGCCCGTCGCGGGACCGCCAACAGGGATTCTT
>CAZONU010000122.1:0-12585 GCA_964581145.1 uncultured Planctomycetia bacterium | reverse complement strand
GTGCAGGACCGGCACCTATGGCCGCTTCCGCTACGTGCCCTCCAGGAACGCCTACGTGGTCGTCAACGACGTCAAAGGGAACGTCTTCTTCTACCGTCTTACAGATCGGGCCAGGCAGCCGATTCCCAAGCGCTTCGTCGCGGCGTTGAAGGGCAAGGACGCGACGGTCGTCGCCTGGGTGGCCGGCGAGGTCGCCAAGTGGCCGGAGGCCAAGGCCCAGCCGGTCCTGGAGGCCGCCCTCGCGCAGCACAAGGCGGCCGGCGCCGCCGGAATCGTCAAGGCGCTGGGGGCCGCGCTCAAGGAAGTGGGGAAGAAGAAGTGACCTCGGATGTCCGGAGGCAGCCGTGAAGAACGCATCGCTTCCGCTCGCCGCAGTCCTCCTGCTGGGTGCGGCCGCGGCCCAATCGGGTGAGCTGCCCGCCAACGAATGGGTCAAGCTGGAGGAGGGCGGTCTCGGCCAGCGCCACGGGACAACCCTGGTCTACGTGCCGGAGCTTAAGCGTATCCTGGCGGCCATGGGCGCCCAGGCGCGCTTCGACCGCAAGCCCACGCCGCCCTACAGCGAGATGACCTTCAACATGAAGAAGCGCCAGTGGGAGAATGCCCTGCCGGAGGCCGGCAAGAGCTGGGGCAAGCTCACCGGCCCGGTCAACGCGCCCACGTTCGGTTACGGCTCCGGGCTGCGCAAGGGCAAGGACGGCCTGCTGCGGCCCGACCTTCGCGGCGGGTACGGGCTTCAAGTTTATCACCTGGCCGCCTACGACAGCGACCGCAAGAAGCTGCTCTACGGCGTCGACATGGAGTACGACCCGGTCGGACGGGCATGGAAGAAGCTCGTGACCAAGGGGCATCCGGGTGCGCCGGACCTGCCGCCATTTGACTTAGAGAAGTCCACGGTCATGCCGGCATGGAGCCAGAGCTGCTACGACCCGGTTAACAAGGAGATTTTGCTCTTCGGCGGGGCCAAGGTCGTCACCGAGACGGGCTCGCCGGGCACCTGGGCCTACAGCCCGGAGAAGAGCGCGTGGCGCAAGCTCAAGTTCGGGACCGAGAAGCTCAACAAGCTGGCGGCGAAGGCACGCTCCCTGCAGAGGAAGGCGCACGCGGTGGTAACCGCCTGCCGCAACCGCTACTACCGTACGGAGCTGGCCGAGAACGCCAAGAAGAAGCTCTCCGCAGTGCTCACCGGCATCCTCAAGGCCGAGGAGATCAAGTCCCTGGCCGACGAACTGAGGGAAGTCGGCGTCAAGGCCAAGGGCTACGAGAAAGTGCAGATGGGTCGGGCCTTCAACCGGATTACGTCAGTCTGGAAGTGCTACAAGAGCTTCCCGGAGCATGTCGAGTTCGACCTGAACGCCAACAAGATCAGGGTGGCCGGAGTGCTGGAGGGCGACCTGGAAAGCGCGGCCATCGCCCTCTCCGCCGAGCCGCCGCCGCGCTGCTACTCGCCGATGGTCTTCGACCCGGGCACGAAGAAGATCGTCATGTTCGGCGGCTACGCGCTGGACCGCTCGCTGGCCGACACCTGGCTGTACGATCCCAAGACGCGCTCCTGGGAGGAGCGCCGCCCGGCGGTGAGCCCCGCGCCGCGCCTGGGCCACGGCCTGCTCCACCTGCCGAAGTCGAAAAGGATCGTCCTGGTCGGCGGCTGGCAGGCCCGGTGCACGGTGGGCTGCAACGTTTTCTACGGCAAGACCCTGCCGCCGGAGGCCTGGACCTACGACGTCAATGCCAACAAGTGGATGCTGGTCAAGCGCTGGGAGATCAAACCCGCCGGGAAGCGCGCGCCCGTCCCCTTCCCCAGCCCGGGCAACTCGCCCCAGGTCTTCGCCTGCGACGAGAACGACGTGGTGCTTACCCTGGCCGCCAGCGGGAGGAAGGGACCGAACACCTGGGCCTGCCGGCTGGATCCGAGCGTCACTGACGCGGCCGGCACCGCCAAGTTCGGCGCGGGGCCCGGCGCCGTGCACTCCGCCGGCCAGCAGTGCCTGCCGTGGTGGTGGGACGCCACCAACCCGGAGCCCGACCTGGAGGGAGTCGGGCGCGAGCTCAAGGCCCTGCCGGTCAACAAGTGGGTCCGGCGCTCGACCGGCAAGCTCAACCGCATGACCTTCGCTTATAGCTCAGTCACCTTCGACCCCGACCGCGACCAGATCATCGTCTGGGCCGGCGGGCACGGCACCTATCACGGCACGGACGTCACCCGCTACTCGCTGGCCACCGACCGCTGGCACACCGACTACCCCGCGCAGCTGCCGCTGACGTTCGGCTACTTCGCCACCGGCGGCACCTACGCCTACGGCTTCCGCCCCTGGATGGGCGTGCACCCCTGGGGCGGATACGCCTACGACACGGTCAGCAGGAAGATGATCTCGCTGACCGGGATGCGTATCTTCACCTTCGTCTTCGACCCCGACGCCGGCGACTACCAGCGGCCCTGGGTCAAGCTCCCGCCGGGCGGCGGAGGCTGGGCCACGACCGCCTGCACCACGCCCGGGGGGGTCTGCATGTGGACCCGGGCCAGGGGCCGCCCCGGCGCGCTCTACCGCCTGGACGTCGAGAGGAAGGCCTGGGTGCAGCTGCCCACCCAGAAGGGCGCCCCGACGAAGATGCTGGCGCACGCCGGTCCCGACGCCTCGGGCCTCACCTACGACTCGGAGCGCAAGCGGCTGGTGCTCCTGGCCAAGGGCTTCAAAGGCGACGTGGTCACCTACGACCTGGAAAAGGGCGATCTGAAGCAGCACGCCCCCGCGAACAAGGAGATGGTCGCCAAGCTGGGCTTCTGCCGGGAGTTCGAGTACGCGCCCGGCGCCGATCTGGTCATGGACCCCACGGGGAACGCCTGGGACCCGAAGAAGAACGAGTGGCTGCGGCTGAAGCTCGACCTCAGCGCGGCCTACAAGCCCAGGCGCAAGCAGAAGGGCCCGGCCCTGAGCGCCAACAACTCCCAGGGACTGGCCTACGACCCCAAGCGCGACCTGCTCTGGCTGGTCAACGGCTACCAGAACAAGGGCGTCTTCGTCCTCAAGCTGGACGCCGCGAAGGCACGCAAGTAAGTGAAGGAACCGGCCATGAAAGAAACTCGGACACTGGCGATCCTGACGGCAACAGTCCTGCTGGGCGCGGCCGCCCGCGGCGCCGGACCCTCCAAGCTGCCCGCCAACAAGTGGGTCACGCTCTACGACGGCAGGGCGGTCACCGGTTACATGAACAGGATCCACTGGGTCCCCGAGAAGGGAGTCGCGCTGGTCTGGCCGGCGAGCATCCCGCGTTCGGGACCGTCGTACGCGCTGGCGCAGTTCTCGGTGCAGGAGCGCGCCTGGACGGAGGTCCCCGCGGAGCTGCCCGCCGGGTACCAGCTGCACATTAACAGGGGCTACGGGATCTCCCGCTCGCCGAGTTCCTCGCTGTACCTGCCGGGCCTGAAGAAGCTGCTGGTGCTCCAGCCCCCTTTGATGCACTCCAAGCAGAGGGCCACCACCTGGCTGGTGGCTCCCGGTGGTGGGGCATGGGAGGCCGTCGCCGACGCGAGGCTGAGCCAGAAGGGCAGCGATTTCGGCACCGCCGAGGGACTCGGCGGCATGCCCGTGCCGCTGTGGGGTGCGCTGTGCTATGACGCGCACAACCAGGAGGCGATCTCCGTCGGCGGCGGGGCCGTCTGGGGACGGGTCGGCGCGAAGAAGGAGAAGGTTGCTCCCGGCGACTGGATTCTCGACGAGAAGCTGGGGCGGGTGCGAAGGCTTACCCCCGACGAGCGGGGCAAGATTACGGAAGCCCGCAAGTGGTTCCCGGGCAACTGCGGGACGTGGACCTTCCCGGAGGCGGCCAGGCAGTGGAAGATGATCGCGCAGCCCCTCGCCGAGCAGCCCTCCGGCCGCTGGTTCCCGGGCGCGGCCTACGACGCGAGCGCGAAGAAGATAGTCCTCTTCGGCGGGGACAACGACGCCCGCGTTCTGGACGACACCTGGATCTACGACTGCGCGAAGCGCACCTGGAAACATGTCAAGCCGAAGGCATCGCCCCCGCCGCGCGCGGGGCACGCCATGGTTTACGTCCCCCAGCACAAAGCGGTCCTCCTGGCCGGCGGCTATGACGGGGGCTGGAAGGCGCTGGGCGACGTCTGGGTCTATCGCGTGGCCAAGAACGAGTGGACGCGGCTGGGGCTGGACCTGCCCGCGCCGGCCTGGCAGTGCTCGGCCGTCTCCGATCCCGAAAGCGGGACGGTGCTGCTCTTCTCCTCCGCCAACCGCAAGAAGGAATCGGTCTACGCCCTGCGGCTTGAGTTGGACTCGGCGCCAAAGGCCCCGGCCTCTGCCGGGGCTGCCAGGGTCTACCACTGCAGGAACTACATCCACAAGCGGCAGCAGACCCCGCTGCCCGGCGAGTGGCTGCGCGGCAAGAGAGCGCCGGAAGACCCCAAGGCCGTTCGGGCGCGCCTGGCGGCGCTGCCGGCCAACACCTGGAAGCTGCTCGCGCCCCCGCTCAAGGCGCCGGCGCGGGTCTGGGGCCGGCACGCCTACGACAAGAAGACCCACACCGCCTTCGCCTACGGCGGGGCGCACTTCGGCTACAACGGATCGGAGATCTCCGAATACAGCGTGCTGACCAACCGCTGGCGGGGCATGGCCGACGTCACCACCTTTCGGCCGCGCTGGCTCTTCGGTTCGGCCGGGGCGCACCCCGGCACCAACTTCTTCGGGTGGACCAATCTCAAGAGCCACACGCGCCAGAGCTTCGGCGTGGACCCGGTTTCCGGCACGGTCATCAACCTTGAAGGTCAGTTGTACAGCATCAAGCATCACATGGTGGTCGGCTGCATCGGCAGTCCGCCGGGGAGGACGCAATCATACCAGGCCTGCTACTGCTCGACGCCCCGCGGGCTCTTTGCCTACGGCCTCAAGGGGCTGTTCAAGGCCGATGTCGCCGGCGGCAAGTGGGAGAAGGTCACCGGCGCCATCCCGGGCAGGAAAGGCCACACCGAGTACGACCAGTTGATTCACGATTCCAAACGCGACCGCCTGGTCTACGTCGTGATGAAGGACGCGGGGATATGGACCTTCGACTTCAAGGCCAAGAAGTGGTCCGAGGAGAGGCCCGCAGGCCCCGCGCCGAAGTTGGCGATCCCCTCCGGCGACTACGTGCCGGAGCTCGACGCGATCATGCTGGTCTTCGCCGAGGGTCGCAAGCGCGTCCCCGAGAAGATGCACTTCTACAAGCTCGGCGAGAAGAAGTGGTACACCGCAACCTACCAGGGCGAGAGCAAGGGCAGCTGTGGGACGCTGAACAACACCACCTTCTACGCCCCGGACCTCAAGGTCGCGGTTCGCCTGACCATGGGCTCGCGGGAGGGGCCCATCGAGGTAATGGTCATGCGCCTGGACCCCAAGACGCTGAAACTCGAAGAGCTCAAGTAGGAGATTACACATGCGTACGGCAACCGCATACCTGTCGCTCCTGGTCGCCGCCGCCCTGGGCAGTGCCGCCGCGGGCGAAATCAAGGACCTGCCCGCCAACAAGTGGACCGCCGTCCACGACGGCCCCCCGGGAGTGGTGGCCATCCACGCCAAGCTCCAGTGGATGCCGGAGCTCAACAAGGCCTTCATGTGGCCCAGCCTGCACTACCGCAGCAGGCAGGCCACCTTCGAGCAGCACGCCACCGTGCACTACTACTCGTCTTCAGGCAAGTGGGAGGCCAAGGTTGCGACGTATCCGGACGGCCTGAAGACGGACGTCGGCAACAACTTCGCCGTGAACTACCTGTGGCTGCCGGGCCTGAAGAGGATACTGCTGCTCCACGGCGGCGGCAATCCCAGGGCGAAGAAGTACGCCCACACCTGGCTGCTCGACCCCGGGAGCGCCAAGTGGGAGGCGCTCCTGGGCAAGCTGGCCATGACCGACAAGTCCACCGACTTCAACCCCGCGCGCGGCACCGAGGGGACCAGCGTTCCCATATACTGCACGCTGGTCTACGACGCGCACAACAAGGAGGCGGTGCTCATCGGCGGCTGCGGCACCTGGGGCCGCGTCGGAAAGAACAAGAAAGAAAAGCTGGCGGTCGGCGACTGGTTCTTTGATGAGGCCGGCGAGGTCAAGCGGGTCCGGCGGGTGCTGGCCGCCGAGAAGGGCAAGGTCACCGAGGGCCGCAAGTGGTACCCGGCCAACAGCGGCACCTGGACGTTCCCCGAGGCGACCAGGAAGTGGGGGCCGATAGCCCAGCCCATGGGCGAGCAGCTCCCGGGGCGGATTCTCCCCGGTGCGGTATACGACTCGGCCGAGAAGAAGATCGTGATGTTCGGCGGCGAGAACTTCCAGCGCCCGCTGGGCGACACCTGGATCTACGACTGCGAGAAGCGCACATGGAAGGAGGTCAAGCCCAAGACCTCACCGCCTCCGCGCGCCGCGCACGCCATGGCCTACGTCGCCGGCCAGAAGGCGGTGCTCCTGGCCGGCGGGTACGGTCCCGGCTGGAAGGTGCTCAAGGACACCTGGGTCTACCGCACGGCCAAGAACGAGTGGACCAGGCTGGCGGCGGAGCTGCCGGTGACCTCTCCCCATTGCTCGGCCGACTATGATCCACAAAGCAAGGCGGTCCTGCTGGTTCCCTCCGTCGGCAGGTGGGGCAAGAGCAAGAAGACCACCGTCCTGGGCCTGCGCCTGGACCTGGCCTCGGCGCCCAAGGCGCCCGCGCCGCCGCCCGGCGATCCCAAGCTGGTCTACCACTGCAAGATCGACAGGCAGTGGGGCGCGCCGCTTCCCGAGGAATGGAACTCGGCCAAGAACAAGCCCGGCGACCCCGCGGCCGGCAGGAAGGAGCTGGCCGCTCTGCCGGCCAACACCTGGGTGCTGCGCAAGCAGCCCATGCCCTCGCGCGCGCGCCAGTGGGGCAGCTACGCCTACGACCCCCGCACCCACAGGGGCTACGCCTGGGGCGGCGGGCACTACGGCTACACCGGCTGCGAGATGAGCGAGTACGACGTCTCGACCAACCGCTGGAAGAGCATGAACGATATCGTGAGCTACAAGGTCAACTGGCGGCGCGGGAACGCCGGCGCCACCCCCGGACCCAGCTTCCACGGCTGGCGGCTGATGGGCACCCACGCCCGCAAGAGCTACGCCGTCGACTACGTCACCAGCTCGGTCATCACCGTCCACGGCGACGTCTACGACATCAAGGAGAACCGCTTCGTGACCTGCATGGGCCGCTGCCCGGGCGGCTACGGGGCCGGCGACCAGGTCTGCTTCGAGAACACCCCGCAGGGCGTCTACGGATTCCACACCAAGGGCGGTCCGGGACAGCTCTGGCTGGCCGACGTGAAGGCCGGCAAGTGGAAACTGGTCAAGAAGGGCGGCCCCAAGAGCGTGCACAACGAGTACGGCACCCTCTGCTACGACCGCAAGAGAAACAAGCTCTTCTACACCGTGGCGCCCAGGAAGAGCCCGCGCCTGTACTGGAGCTACGACATCACCGCCAAGGCCTGGACGCAGCTGGCTCCCAAGAACAAGTGCCCGGGGATACTGGGCTGCCCGACCTACGTCGACGACCTCGACGCGGTCATGTGGGTCTGGGGCACCGGCGGCGGGCGCAGGGGCAAGCTGGTCCCCAAGATGACCTTCTACAAGATCGAGGAAAACAAGTTCTACACCGCCGCCTACAAGGGCCCGACCTTCGGCAGCCACGGCAACCTGAACAACTCCCCGCACTACGACCCGGAGCTCAAGGTGGTGGTGCGCCTCTCGCACATCGACCGCAACGGTTTCGTGAAGGTCGGCGTCATGCGCCTGGACCCCAAGACCCTGGGACTCGAGGAGGCCAAGTAAGTGAGAACGCGAACCGCACTGTTCGTTTCGGCGATTGCCCTGCTCCTGGGCCTGGCCGCCGCCCGCGGGGGAGAGCTGGCCGTCAGGCTGACCGTCAATGAGCCGGCCGGCGCCGCCCGCAAGGGCGCACCGGCCTGCGGGGGCGTGCCCCTGCCCTGGGGCGCCTTCAAGAAAGACCAGCCCTTCGCGGTCTTCGCCGGCGGAAGAGAGGTCCCCGCGCAGGTGCTGCCGCTGGTCGTCGACGAGAAGGGCTACCTGCGCTGGGTGCTGGTCGACGTGCAGGTGGACCTAGCCGCCAAGGGCAAGCAGGAGCTGGTCCTCAAGGCCGCCAAGCCGGCGGCCAGGCCGGCGGGCGCGCTCAAGGTAATCGAGGCCGCCGACGGGGTAACTGTCGAGACCGGGAAGATCACGTTCGTCATCTCGAAGAACAAACCCTTCGGCCTGTTCTCGTCGGTGAGCGCCGGCGGCAAGCCGGTCATCGCCGGCGGCGGGGCCGGCTACACCGACGTCACCAAGGGCGAGAAGCGCTACACCGCCGACAAGCCGACCAGCATTGTGGTCGAATACCGGGGGTCGATGCGGACCACGGTCTGCGTGCGGGGGCGTTTCGTGGGCGACGAGAAGAGCAAGCTGGGCTGCGTCGCGCGGGTCACCGCCTGGGCCGGGCGCAGCGACGTGCACGTCAAGTACTCGCTGGCCAGCAGCAACCCCAAGCACTACTGCTACCGGCAGATCGCCGACTCGTCGGTCAGGCTCAAGCTGGCCGGCAAGCTCACCGGCGAGGCCGCGCCGGCCGGCGAATGGATCCTCGCGAAGACCGCGGCGGGCAATGTCTCCGCGGCCGACCTTTACTTCAAGGAGGACCCGCCGCGCAAGCTGGCCGTCGAGGGCGGCGCGCTGGTCCTGGCCGGCGTCGAGAAGGGCCCGCGCTGGCTGTTCGACTGCTCGCACCTCAGCAGCCAGTACGTCATCGACTTCGCGGCCACACCCGGCGGCGGCGCGCAGAAGGCCTCGGCCGCCCGGGGCTGGCTGCACCTCAGATGCGAGCCGTCCTGGTACTCGGAGACCGGGGGGCTCTCCATCGGCCGCTTCGGCAGCCAGGCCGACGAGCGCAAGTGCTACGACGCCTGGAAGTGGAAGTACGACGCCAGGCGGGCGCCCCGCGCGCCGCGGGGGCGCAGCGTCCGGGTCGTCCGCTACAAGAGAGTCGAGGACAACCACTACGAGACCGAGCAGGACAACGTGGAGTGCTTCCTGCTGATGTACCTGCGCACCGGCGCGGAGCCCTACAGGACCATGTGCCAGGCCTGGGCCAACTACGAGATGGACCTCCAGAAGTGGCGCACCGACGGCTGGCGCTGGAAGGACGGCGGGGTCTGGTGGCGCGGCGGCCCCTACGGCAACCGCCCCCAGCGCGCCAACGACCCGGTGCACAACCGGCGCTCCCTGAAGTGCGGCCCGCTGGGCATCAGCAAGCAGTGCTACTGCCACACCTACGGCGCGGGGCTGGCCGGCTGGTTCTGCATCACCGGCGAGCGCGACGCACTGGAGGCCGCGGTCGACGGGGTCGAGCAGAACCACGACACCCAGAAGCGCGCCCGGGGCAAGACCCCCGGAAAGACCGACGGGGCCCGCTCCTTCGGCCGCGACTTCTGCCGCTCGGCCCGGGTGGCCAACGCCGTGCGCCTGGCCGCGCCGACCGACAAGTTCGTGGTCGAGGCCAGCGACTACCTCTCGGCGGTCTATCTCAAACGCCCCAATCCCGAGCCGCGCGGCTTCGTGCCCGCGCCGGCCCCGGTCACGCTGCGCAAGGTCAAAAATCTGTCGGCCGGCATCGCCAAGCTGGTCGGCGAGCGCGGCATGGCCGGACTGAAGAAGCACGGCGTGACCATGGACCCCGGGAGCGGGCAGCTGACCCACGCCCAGACCGGCACCAAGTGGTTCCCGGTGCAGGACCCGCAGTTCTACCACTACGCGCCGCTGCCCGCGGCCATGGAGGACTACTGGCGGGCGGCCGGCAGCGAGGACGCCCGCGACTGGGTGGTGGCCATGGGCCAGGGCTTCGCCCGGGTCATCTACCAGCCGCACGGCAACTTCGCGGGCTACCACTCGGCGCTGCTGGTGGACTTCCCGGCCAGGGGCATCGCCCTCGACCGGCTGAGCTGGAACCTGGACGACGGCAACAAGTGGGCCGAGGGGCCGAGCATGTCCGGCTACACCGCGCGCTTCTGGCCAGACGCGCCCGCCCGGGCATACGACCTGACCGGGGAGAAGCTCCTCAAGCAGCGCGCCTACGACTACTGGTTCGCAGGCAGCCACCGGGGCTACCGGGCCACCAAGATGCACAACCTCGGCGGCGTGGGCACGTGGGTCAACGTCTACGGCGTGCACGCCGAGTGCGTGCGCTACACGGCGCGGACCTTCTACGTCCACTCGCACCCGCGAAAGGACGCGGACGCGCCGGCGGCGGTCAAGGACCTCCAGGTCACGCTGGCCGGCGAAAAGGCCACGGTCAGCTTCAGCGCTCCGGCCGATGCCGGCGGCGGAAAAGTGGCCCGCTACCAGGTGAAGTGCGCGACCAAGCCCATCGTCGACTACGTCGGGTTCCTGAAGCTCTGGAAGGGCTACAAGTCGGACGGCGCGACCAACTGGTGGATGGCCGCCAACCTGAAGGGCGAGCCCGGGCCCAAGGCGCCGGGCTCCAGGGAGAGCTTCACGGTCACCGGCGTGCCGGAGGGCGCCAGGTTCTTCGCGGTGCGCAGCTATGACGATTCCTCGAACCGCAGCGCGATGAGCAACGTGGCCGGGACGAGGTGAGAGAGTCCTCGAGGAGGGAGTTGCCCGTGAGCACGGTTACACTTCGCAAACTCCTGCTGATCGCCGCGGCGGGGGCGGTGCTGGCGGCCGATGCCCGGGCCGCCGGGCTGCCGACCGGGCTGGGCGTGGACGAGGCCGAGGAGAAGAAGCTGGGCGCGTCGGTCGAGGCGCTGGTCAAGCAGCTGGAGTCCGGCAAGCCCGACTACGAGAAGATGCTCGCCGAGATCGCCGCGGCGCGCAAGGTGACCCTGGAGCTGGCCGCCAGGCTCAAGAAGCGGGAGAAGGCCGCGGCGCCGGACACGCCCAGGCTGCCCGCCAAGACCCCGCTGGTGGTCTACGGGAAAGCCAAGCCCGCTGAAGCGCGCAAGCTCCTCGAAGAGCAGCTCGACTACTACGTGCGTTCGGCCCAGGGCCTGCTGGGCGGAAACGTCAAGTACCTCCGGGAGTGGACCGGCCGGTCGGCCTACAGGAAGCCCCAGCGGCGCACGGGGTCCATGGTCGAGACCCTGCGCGAGGCCGCCCGGACCGCGCTGCTCCTCTCCCGCCCCGCCGAGAAGGTCCGGGTCAGGAAGGGCCAGCGGCTCTTCGCGGACGACTTCTCCAAGGGCGCCGGCAACTGGCTGGCCTACGGCCAGTGCGTCACCAGGAACGAGGGCGACGCCTTCCGCCTCAAGGACGAGAAGGTCGCGCACCCCGACGCGATGATGTGGACCAAGCAGCAGTTCGGCGGCGACTTCCTGGCCGAGTTCACCTTCATCCCCCACACCGAGGGCACCCGCGCGGGGGCGCTCTTCACCATCTGCGGGCTGCCCAGGAAGGGCAAGACTCTGGCGGTCTGCGTGGGCCGGACCATGAACACCTACAACTACGGCATCGACGGCTACCACTTCTCGATGCACCGCGGCAACACCGGGCTGGGCAACGTGCGCCGGGTGGGGCCGGGGCTGAAGCTCCTGATGAGCGGCAAGGACCCCTGCCCGACGCCGGGCAAGGCCTACCGCGTGGCCATCGGCAAGGTGGGCCCGACCATCTTCCTGGTGGTTGACGGCAGGCTGATTCACCAGTATCTCGACGCGGCCACCCACGGGCCGGTGCTTGCCAAGGGGCACATCGGCCTGCGCCACTGGGCGGGGCTGGACGCCAGCTACAAGGACTTCCGGGTCTACCGGCTGGTCAGGGAGGGAGGAAAGAAAGTGTCAACGCTGATCGAGCCCAAGGGCAAGGTGCTTTTCGAGGAGAAGTTCGAGAATCTCAAGGACTGGCGCCACGAGGGCGCCGGCGACATGGTCCTCGACGAGAAGGAGAAGAACACCCTGCGCCTGCAGATAGTGGGCAGCCGCCAGGGCAAGGCCGGCGCGCAGGCCTTCTGCGTCAGGGACTTCCCCGACCGCATCGCCGTGGAGTACGAGATCAAGCTGCTCACCAAGAAGGGCCTGGTGCTCAGCTTCGTGGCCATCAAGGGCGCCAAGGGCGAAGACATGTTCGACCCCAAAATGCCCAAGCGCGAGGGCATCTTCAACGACTACGTGCGCAACCCGCTGCTGCGCTCCTACCACGTCTCCATCAGCCGCTACGGTGACAAGGGCGTGCATACCGGCGTCTCCAACTGGCGGCGCAATCCCGGCCTCAACCTCATGGGCCAGGGGCCGGACCTCTGCAAGGAGATCGGCAAGTGGTACCGCGTGCGCCTGGTCAAGGACGGCGCGCGCCTGCAGCTGGGCGTCAACGGCCGGCTAGCCGTTGAGTTCACCGATCCCTTAACGCTCGAAACCCCGGTGCCCGACGCCGGCAAGGTGGGCTTCCGGTCGATAGGCGCGGAGGTCCGCGCGCTGATACGCAACTTCCGGGTGGTGGCCTTGAAGTAGGCGGGGCGGGAACCGCGGGACTCAGCAAACCGCCCGAAACGCCCCGGAAAGAAGTCTGCACAGGTGCAATTCGCCGCCGGGCGCG
>CAZONU010000121.1:6342-12598 GCA_964581145.1 uncultured Planctomycetia bacterium | reverse complement strand
CAGGACGCCGCCCCCCCACCCTGCCAAGCTCCACTGGCACCTGCCCCGGCAGGTCAACCGGGGCGCTCTGGGCAGCCTGCAGTACGGGACCATGCCCTACGACGTGGCCGCCGTCAAGGGCCGGCTGTGCGCTTCGGTGGTCTCCGGGGGCAGCGGCCAGGCGCAGTTCTTCGGGCGCAGCCCCGAGGGCCTGTGGATCGAGCTGTCCGGCTCCGCCGGGGCCAGTCGGATCTCGCGCTGGGCCAGCCTGGGCGACCGCGTCGTGGCCCTGACCGGCGGCCAGAGCGGGATCCAGGCCACGGTAATCGCCCCGGATGCGGCCAATGACAAGAAAGTGCAGACCTTCGACGTCCTGGTGCCGGAAGCCCCCAAAGATCCCTGGGGCCGGCACCGCGGGCGATTGAATATCCTGGGGCTGGACTTGGCCGCCGCGGGCGGGGAGCTCTACGCGCTCTACGCGCGCAGCGGCTACGGGTCGAGCGGGGGCCGCAGGAGCGAAGTGGCCCTGTGCACCTCGGCCGACGGGGGCCGGACCTGGTCGAAGCCCCACGTGCTGGCCAAGAGCAGCGGCTACACGTCCGCCGGGGTCTGCCTGGCGGTCTGGGCCGGCGGGGGGGACCTCCACGCGCTCTACACTCCGCTGAGCAGCTCGGGCGGCGGGGGTGCGCCCAAGCACTCGGTCAGCGCCGACGGGGGCAAGACCTGGAAGGACGCGCCCGCGCTGCCCGCGCCGGCGGGGGGCAAGAAGCTCTTCGCCGCCCGGGTCTTCAAGGACGGCGCGGAGGTCTACATGGTGGCCACGGAGAGCTCCAGCGGCGGCGGCGCCTGGCTCTACCGCAGCTCCGACGGCGGGACCAAGTGGGCCAAGCCCCGGGCCATCGGCGCGCTCAAGCTCGGCAGCTCCCGCTCCGATCCCCTGGGCGGCTGCCACCTGGCCGTCGGCAAGGAGCTCCTGGCCCTGGGCCACGGCTGGGTCAAGAGCCAGCACAAGCGCGACCGGACCACCGGCCGCTCGCGGTACACCTACTCGGCCAGGGGGGGGCTGCTCTTCAGCCGCGACGGCGGCGCCACCTGGAAGGCCCAGCCCTTCACCGCCGGGCTCAAGGGCCAGGTTTTCTGCCCGCGCGCCGCGCTGGCCCCGGACGGCGGCCTGGAGCTGGTCTTCGGCTGGACCGACGGCAAGCTCGGCGGGCTGGCCCTGCTCTGTCGCCGCGCGACGCTCACGCCGCCCCCGGACCAGGACGCGGCGGTCAAGGCGGCGGTCACCAAGCACATCAAGGAGCTCTCCGCGGAGAACTACCGCGCGCGCGAGCGGGCCGCGGCGGCGCTCCGCGGCCTGGGGATGGCCGCGCTGCCCGCGCTGCGCAAGGCCGCCAAGGACAAGGACGCCGAGCGCAGCCTGACCGCCGAGGACCTGCTCAGGAAGATGACTCCCCCCTGGTGGAAGGGGCCTTAGATATTGAGTGACTTCAACGTCCTGGCCGTGGGCGACGTGGTCGGCTCCCCCGGGCGCCGGGCGGTCCGCGAGCTCTTGCCCGGCCTGCGCGAGGCCGAAAACGTCGACCTGGTGGTGCTCAACGCCGAGAACGCCGCCGGCGGCTCGGGCCTGACTCCCGAAATCGTGGCGGACCTCCTGGACGCCGGCTGCGACTGCCTGACCACCGGCGACCACGTCTACAAGAACCGCGCGGTCATGGAGGTAATCGACAGCGAGCCGCGGCTGGTGCGCCCGGCGAACATCTCCACTCACGCGGCCGGCCGGGGCTACACCGTGCTGGAGACCGGCGGCGGACCTCGGGTGGCGGTGATCAACCTCCTGGGCCGGGCATTCATCGGCCCCGCCGACAACCCCTTCACCTGCGTCGAGCGCCTGCTGGCCGGACTGGACGGCGCCTCTGACTTGGTGTTAATCGACTTCCACGCCGAGGCTACCGCCGAGAAAGTGGCCATGGGGCACTTCCTCGACGGGCGCGTCGCCGCCCTGTGGGGCACGCACACCCACGTGGCCACCGCCGACGAGCGGGTCCTGCCCGGCGGCACCGGCTACATTACCGACATCGGCATGACCGGGGGGCACGAGGGGGTTATCGGCCGCCGCGCCGCCGAGGTCATCGAGCACCTGCGCACGGACATGCCCACCCGCTGGGACATCGCCAAGGTAGACGTGCGAATCTCCGGGGCGCTGTTCGCCATCGACGCCGCCAGCGGCCGGTGCAACTCCGTCCGCCGGGTGCAGGTCAAGCTGGAATGAACGCGACTTCGTCCCCAGAGCCACGTCCAGAACTCGACTCCAGACCCCAACTGTCAAGGCTGGCCGTTTTCGGATGCTTCATATCTCCGGCAGCCACCGCCGTGGTCGCGGTTCTCATAGGCTTGGGGGAGGTCCGGATACTGCGCGTTTCCGGCGCGGTTGTCGTGGGGTTTGTCGTCGCGGAGTTTCTCTGCCTGCTGATCGGCTTCGGCTCTTCGGCCATGGCCCTGGGCCGGATTCGAGGCGAACCGGACCGGCTGCGCGGGCAGGGCCTGGCCGTTGCCGGTCTGGTTCTCTCCCTGATCCTGTTGCTGCTGGTGGGCGGGCTCGTTTATTACAGCCTCGTCCTCGTGTCCTGGGGGCCCGAGTAGCAGACTTGGCAGCCCCGCTTCCCGTGGCTAGAATGTCCGCGGCCGGCGCGGCGGGCGCGGGCCGAGGAACGGGAACGCCAGAGCGAGGGACAGCCTTGCCCCCGGAGAGTTCCGACGGTCGCAGGGTCTGGACGGTCAGCGAGCTGGCCGGGGGCGTCAAGGCGCTCATCGAGTCGACCTACGGCCGCGTGTGGGTCCAGGGCGAGGTCTCGAACTTCCGCCAGCCGCCCAGCGGGCACCTGTATTTCTCGCTGAAAGACGAGAACGCCGTGCTCGGCGCGGCTATCTTCGGCGGCCGCAACCGGGTGCCCTCGGCCAAGCACCTCCGCGAGGGCCAGCAGGTGCTGGTCCGCGGGCGCTTCACCACCTACGAGCGCTCCGGCCAGTACCAGATCATCGTCGAGCGCGTCGAGCCCCTGGGCCTGGGCGCGCTCCAGGAGAAGTTCGAGAAGCTCAAGAAGAAGCTGGCCGCCGAGGGACTCTTTGACGAGAAGCGCAAGCGGCCCGTCCCGCAGATGCCCTTCACCGTGGGGCTGGTCACCAGCCCCACCGGCGCGGCGGTCCGGGACATGATCGACGTCCTCACCCGGCGCTTCGGGCGCATCTCGATCATCCTGGCCCCCACCCGGGTGCAGGGCGCGGCCGCCTCGAAGGAGATCGCCGCGGCCATCGGGCTCCAGAACAGGCTGGGCCGCGCGGAGGTGCTCATCGTCGGCCGCGGGGGCGGCTCGGTCGAGGACCTCTGGGCCTTCAACGAGGAGCCCGCCGTCCGCGCGGTGGCCGCCAGCCGGGTACCGGTCATCAGCGCCGTGGGCCACGAGATCGACTACACCCTCTGCGACTACGCCGCGGACCTGCGCGCGCCCACGCCCTCGGCCGCCGCCGAACTGGCCGTGCGCCGCGAGGCGGAGGTCCTCGAAGAAATCGCCGGGGCCGCCTACCGCCTGCGCACCGCGCTCTCGCGGGTCGCGGAGTCGGCCCGCGCGCGCCTCGCGGAGGTCTCCGCCGCGCCGCTCTTCTCCCGCCCGCTCGACGAGCTGGTCGGCGCCCGCCGCCAGCGCGCCGACGAGCTCGCGCTGCGTCTGGGCTCGGCCGCGCGGGAGGGGCTCTCCGGAGCGCGGGAGCGGACCGCCGCGCTTTCCGGGCGCCTGGCCGGCCTGGACCCTCTGGCGGTCCTGGAGCGCGGCTACTCGGTGACCTTTGACGAATCCGGCCGGCCGCTCAGGAGCGCCGCGCGCGCGCCGGTCGGCTCGCGCATCCAAACCGTGCTGGCCCGCGGGAGGCTCCGCTCCCGGGTCGAGGAGGCTGAGAATGGCAAAGAAGAAGGCTGACGAATCGGGGACCAGCTTCGAGAAGGAGCTCGACCGCCTGGAGAAGATCGTCGAGAAGCTGGAAGGGGAGATGCCCGGCCTGGACCAGTCCATCAAGCTGTACGAGGAGGGCGTCAGGAGCCTGAAGGCCTGCCAGAAGCGGCTGGCCGAGGCCGAGTCGCGCATCAAGACGCTCATGGAGGGCACCGAGGAGCCCGAGCTCACCGACTTCGACGCGGCGGCGGCAGAAAGGAATAATGAGGAAGACGAGGCCCCTTCAACAGCTCCCCCCCGGCGCAAACGCAAACCCCGTGGAAGGGGCCTTTTCTGAAAGCAGATCGACGTATCGCACTTAACGACTGAGATTTGCGCGCACCAGGCTTTTCCTGGCTTTCCACTGAACAAAGCTGGTGGTACGGTGTAGACCATATCGGTGGGCTGGACCGGTCCGGTCCGGCTAAGGGAGGCAGATCGGTGCCAAGAACGACCCAGCGGGACCTGCCACTTACGGAGCAGGTGATCGGCCGCATCCGCGCGCAGATCGCGGGCGGCGAGCTGGAGCCGGGCCGCTACCTGCCCTCCGAGCGCGAGCTCTGCCGGCAGATGAAGGTCAGCCGCTTCACGGTGCGCTCGGCGCTGGGGTCGCTGGTTGACGAGGGGCTCCTGGAGCGCCGGCCGTCCAAGGGCTACATGGTGCACTCGGCCGGGGAGCGGCTTGCCAACGGCGAGGCCGGCAGCGCGCTGATGTTCCTGCACGCCCACGGGGAAGAGGACCTCTTGAGCGGTTACCACGCGCGCCTGTGGGCCGGGGCGCGGCTGGAGGCGGCCAGGCTCGGCGCGCGGATCGTGATAACCTCGGTCTCGGGCGAAAGGGCCTCGGCGGATAAGGCGGGGGAAATCCGGGCCATCGCCGGGGGGATCATGTGCGACAGCGACGACGGGGAGTGGATCGACGCGCTGCTCGCCGCGGGGCTGAGGGTGATCCGCGTGGATCACATGGCGGTGCGGGCCGACGCGCCCAAGCTGGACACCGTGATCCAGGACGACTACGAGGGCATCGGCTCGGCGGTGGAGCACCTCTATGAGAAGGGCCATCGCCGGGTGGGGTACCTGGACTTCTGCCGGGGCTTCGAGCCCAAGCGGCGCGGGCACTCCGCCCGGCGTCTGGGGGCCTACGTCGGCGAGTGCCGCCGGCTGGGACTGGACGAGGACCGGGAGCTGATCGCGGTGGTTGCCGCCAGTGAAGTCGAGTCCGCTGCGCCGGCGCTCAAGCTCCTGGATGCCGGGGCCACGGCGCTGATCCCCTCCCACGATTTTCTGCTGGGGGGGGCGCGCGCCGCGCTGGCCGAGCGCGGGATCGCGATTCCCGGCGAGTTCGGCCTGGTGGTCTGGGGCGAGCCGGGCAGCGGGAGTGAAGAGGATTACCCCACGCATGTTACCTGGAGCAAGGAGCAGATGGGCCGCGAGGCGGTGCGGCGGCTTTTCCAGGGCCTCAGGGGACCGAACGAGGAACCCTGCACGGTGAAGGTTTCGACGAGCCTGATAGACCGCGGCACCGGCGGGCGGGGACCCGCGGCGGACGCCTAGCCGCTCCGGGAGCGGGGGAGAAGAGCCATGCGCATGCGAGCGTTCCTGACGGGCCTGACGGCGGCCTTCATGACCGGGACTGCGGGCGCGGCCGAACCCGCGCCGGGCGAGTGGAAGCAGGTCTACGCGGCGCCCAAGGGCGAAGTCGGGGGCAGGAGCTACTGCAAGCCGGTGATGCTGCCCGGCGGCCGGGTCTTCATCTGGGGCGCGCCGGGCAGGAAGGACTGGACCACCGGCGCCTTTGATATTGCGGCCAGGAAGTGGGTCCCCCTGCCGCCCAGGGGCAAGGAGGCCTGGGTCGAGAGCAAGCCCAAGATGCGCTTCGGCATCCGCTGGGGCAGCGGCACCTACCTCGACAAGAACACCAAGAGGCCCGTTCCGGTGCTGCACTTCAACCAGGCGGCCTACGTGCCCAGCTTGAAGAAGGTCCTCTACGTGGTCGGCGAGAAGACCATGCTCTTTGATCTTGAAAGTCGAGAGTGGGAGGTGCCCGAACTCAAGACGCACCCGCCGCTGGTGCTCTGGAGCGCGCTCTGCTACGACCCGGTCAACGACGAGGTGGTGCTCTTCGGCGGGACCGCCAACGACGACGCCGCCCGGCCGGGGACCTGGGTCTTCGCCGCCAAGACCAGGACGTGGAGCAGGAGCAAGCAGCCCCTCGCGAAACAGCCCCCGCCGCGCTGCAACGCGCCGCTGGTCTACGACTTCGCCCCGGGCGAGGCCGCGGCGATCACGCT
>CAZONU010000121.1:0-6332 GCA_964581145.1 uncultured Planctomycetia bacterium | reverse complement strand
GGCGACGCCCAGGACAGGTACCTCTCCGACACCTGGGTCTACGACTGCGCGGGGCGCCAGTGGCGGGAGCTGGAGACCAACCTGCGCCCGTTCCCGCGGGCGCTCCCGGCGCTCTGCTACCTCGATAAGCACGGGGTCTTCGCCATGGCCGGCGGGATCCCCGGAGTGCCCTGGCCCCCGGGCTACCGCCACCGCCCGCGCGGGAAGTTCGGCGGCGAGGTCTGGGTGCTGGACGCGGCCAAGGCCGAGTGGAGGATGGTCGGCACGGGCTTCCCCGGCGGCTTCTGGTACAGCCTGCTCTATGACGGGAAGCGCGACCAGGTGCTGCTCCACCGCGGAACCAGCAAGTACCCGAAGAACGACCAGCTGCAGTTCTACGCCTGGAAGCCCCGCCTGGAGGCCGCCGGCAAGGGCGTCACCCACGACGGCAAGCCGGTCTACCGCTATCACCCGCCGGAGTGGTACACCCAGGACAAGGTCGGCAAGGCCTTCGGGCCGCTGCCGCCGGTCGATCCCCAGGCCGGCGAGAAGCTGATCGCGAGCCTGGAGCCCAACAAGTGGAAGGCGCTCAAGCCGCCCCGGAACAGCTACGGGCGCACCTGGGGAACCATCGCCTACGACCCCGACCGGCAGGAGGTGCTCAACTGGGGCGGGGGGCACTGCGGCTACTGCGGCACGGACATCGGCCACTTCTCGCTGAAAACGCTCAGGTGGCAGACCAGCTTCGCCCCGGAGTTCCCGCCGGCGCCCTACTCGGCCTTCTACGGCGACGAGTCCAGCTTCCTGATCAGCTCGCGGACCTTCAAGGGCCGCCCCTGGGTGCAGCACGGCCGGGTCAGCTTCGCCTACGATCCGGTCACCAAGAAAGTAGCCTTCACCCAGACCATCAGCCGCACGCCCACGCGGGGCTTTACTTACATTTACGACCCGGCCAGGCGCGACTTCGTGGACGTCTTCCCGCAGCCCTTCATTCCCGGCTGGGCGGTCAGCGGCCTCAACGTCTCCACCCCCCACGGCGTCTACAACTACCTGACCAAGGGCGACCATCGCAGCAAGCAGGTGGGCCTCTTCAAGCTGGACGTGGAGAAGCGCAGGTGGGCCAACCTCTCCGGCGGCAAGACCACCGCGCCGGCCCGGGAGCGCAACCGGGTGGTCTACGACGCCAAGCGCGACCGGCTGATCCTGGTCACCGGCAAGCGCACCGACCGCAGGTCCGAGACCCCCCAGATGTGGGCCTGGGACCTCAAGGCCGGCGCCAGGGACTGGCTGAAGCTGGAGATGACCGGCGAGGTGCCCCCGCATTTCTACCGCGAGACGGTCTACATCCCCAAGTACGACTGCCTGCTCAGCTCGCCCCGGACCGGCAAGGGCCAGAAGGGCATGATCTACCAGTGCAATCTGTCCGAGGGCAACAAGTGGATCAAGACCGGCGTGGAGCTGGCCGGCGGCGTGGGTCCGGGCACCGGGCTGGTCTACGATGCCAGGCTCGACGTGCTGGTCCTGGCCTACAACGGCACCAGCGGGCCGTGCCGGCTGTTCATCATGCGCTACGTGCCCAAGAAGAAATAGAGGAGCGACGAGATGAGAACGCTCGCGGCCCTCCTGACGCTGGCAGGCTGGGGCGCGCTGGCCCTGGCCGGAGCCCCTTCCAAGGACGCCAAGAGCCCGCTGGCCGCGCTGCCCTCCAAGCCCGGACCACACATCGCCAGGATCAAGGCGTTGGGTGATAACTCCTGGCTGGACCTCGGCGCACCCGCGCCGGACCCCAGGTGGGGCAAGGAGGGACTTGCCCGCGGACGCTCGTGGGGCGGGCGAGCCCTGTGCAGCGCATCGAACCTCGGCGGCGCCTTCTTCTGCGGGACGGGCGTGCATGGCTACGTTAAGTCCGACGGCCACTACATGGACGACCTCTGGTTCTACGACATCAACGCACATCGGTGGATCTGCCTGTATCCCGGCGCCAGCAAGAAGACCAAGCTCAAACTCGACAAGAACGGTTTCGAGGTCAACGAGAAGGGCGAGCATATCCCGGTCTCCTACCTCTCGCACGCCTACGGCAACATGACCTACGATTCCGACCGCAAGAAACTTTACATCGCCTGGGCCCAGTGTCCCTGGTGGGGCAGGGCCGTTCCCCAGCGCTGGGAGTGGCTGGACCAGACCCACCCGGGAGTGAAGAAGCGCAGCTACGGCTCCGCGGGCGCGGTCATCCCGGCCGCCAAGCACCCCCTGCTCTGGGACGTGGCCACCGGCAAGTGGGAACGCGTCTTCGTGAAGGGGCCGGGCCCCGTTTCGCGGGGAGCGGCCTGCGCCCGACTGACCGAGTACATTCCCGCGATGAAAAAGGTTTACTACGCAGGGTATTTCAGCGTTGGTTGGCTGTACGACCACAAGACCAACTCCTGGAAGCGCATGAAGCACGCGGGAAAACCCCTGAGCGTACAGGGCTGCCACGACTCCACGCGAAACTACCTGTGGACCGGGTCGGGCAAGAAGATGGCCTACCTGGACTTCAAGGCCAACAAGTGGACCGTTTCCGAAACAGAGGGCGGGCCGACGGCCTTCGGTTCGGTCAACCGCGGGCGGCTGACCTGCGACACCGCCAGCGGCAAGCTCGTCTACTTCCATCAGGACAAGACGCTCTACGTCTACGATCCCGACACCAATAAGTGGCAGAAGCCGGAGCTCAAGCTGCCCAAGCCGTCCTACGGCGGCATGGTCCACGGCTGCTATGACCAGAAGCTCAACGCGCACTTCTACTACCTGGCCGGCGACAGCAGGTACAAGGGGGCGACCATGCTGGCCTACCGCTACAAGCGGGCCCAGAAGTAGGAGAAGATGATGAGAACGATCATAGCGGTCCTGACGCTGGCAGGCTGGGGCGCACTGGCCCTGGCCGGCGAAGCGTCCAAGGACGCCGGGAAGAGCCCGTTGGCCGCGCTGCCTTCCAAGCCCGGCCCGCACATCGCCCGCCTCAAGGCCCTGGGCGACAACAGTTGGATCAATCTCGGCCAGGCCGCGCCCTGCAACCGCTTCCCCAGGAAGACCGTTGCACGGGGGCGGTCCTGGTGTTCGAAGATGGCCTACGCGCCCGATCTGGGAGGCGCGTTCTTCTGCGGCACAGGAGTGCACGGCGCGATGCCGGACGGCTACTACATGGACGACCTCTGGTTCTACGATGCGGGCGCCCACAAGTGGATCTGCCTCTACCCCGGCGCGACCAAACAGACCAAGTGCAAGCTGGACGAGAACGGCTTCGAGGTGGACATGAAGGGGAACCACGTGCCCATCTCCTACCTCTCGCACGCCT
The DNA here is from genome assembly GCA_964581145.1 of uncultured Planctomycetia bacterium. Classification (GTDB taxonomy): domain Bacteria; phylum Planctomycetota; class SZUA-567; order JAKLDR01; family JAKLDR01; genus CAZONU01. The sequence goes on along the minus strand of CAZONU010000121.1, from coordinate 3,022 downwards.
ACAACAACACCACCTACAACACCGACCTCAGGAAGTACCAGATCTTCTGGACCCAGTGTCCATGGTGGGGAAAGGCGGTGTCCCAGCGCTGGGAGTGGCTGGGCATACCCAAAGACCAACGCAAGTACGGCAACGCGGGCAAGGTAATTCCCAACGGCAAGCATCCGCTCTTCTGGGACGTCAAGACCGGCAAGTGGGAGCGGCGCTTCATCGCGGGCAAGGGGCCCGGCGGCCGCTTCGAGGGCGTGACCGAGTACATTCCCTCGAAGAAGCAGACCTTCCGCCTGCACCGCGGCCAGGTCTGGTTCTACGACTACGCCAAGAACGAGTGGATCAACTCCGGCGCGAAGAGGGTGAAGATATCCTACGACTCCAACGGCTGCTACGACGCGAAGGCCGAGAAGATATACGTGGCCAAGGCAAAGACCTTTTACGTCTACGACCTGAAGGCCAACGCCTGGGAGCTCAAGAAGGCGCCGGGCCAGCCCGCGGACCTGGGAGCGACCAATCGCGCGCAGCTGTACTTCGACACCGCCAACGGCGTGGTCCTGTGGCACAGAAGCCACGGCCCGATTGCGATCTACGACCCGAAGGTCAACAAGTGGAAGGACATGGGCAACACGACGCCGAAGATCCCCTGGAAGCGCTACAGGCCGAAGTACATGTGCTGGCACGGCTTTTACGATCAGAAGCTGAACGTCCATTTCTTCTACCTGGCCGGCGACAGCGGCCTCAACGACGCCACCATGCTGGCCTACCGCTATAAGCGGGCCCAGAAGTAGGCGCCCGCCGGCACTCAGTCCGTGACCCGGTTCTCCAGATAGAGGTCCAGCAGCTCGCGGTCGACCTTGTAGCCCTTGAAGCCCTCGTAGACCGCTCCCGGCCGGCCGTGCTCGATGATGCCGAACGGCCCCTGGAAGTTCCACAGGCTGTAGCCCCAGCGGAACTCCCTGAAGAGGCCCAGCAGATCGGCGAACCAGGCCAGCGCGGCGTCGTTGGGCGTCTCCCTGTAGCAGCCGAACTCGCCGACGTGCACGCGCACGCCCTTCTCCTCCACCTCGCGCCAGGGCGCGTAGAACTCGCGGAGCGTCTCCCCGTCCCAGACCTTCCCCCGGAACTCCATTCCCGGCCACGCGGGCACGGGCAGGTCCATGGCGCCCTTGCTCCAGGGGGCCTTGTAGTGGGTCAGGCCGAAGGGCTGGTAGCCGCGGCCGCTGTGGACGGCGCCCAGGTCGGCCAGCTCGGGGATGGCCAGGTTGCCGCCGGCGATGCCGTCGAGGACGATCTCGCGCCCCGGGTCGATCGCGCGGATGGCCGCCACCGTCCGGCGCATGACCGTCTCGTGGCGCTCGCGGGTGAACTCCCGCGAGCCCTCGCCCGGCGGCTCGTTGACCAGGTCGAAGCTCAGGGTTTCGTTGGGCACGTTCATGTAGCGCCGCGCGAAGCTCTCCCACTGGAAGGCGAAGCCGTCTTGCGCGGCCGCGTCGGTCCAGAGGTTGTCGCGCTCCTCCTCCGCCCGGTTGATGCAGTAGCCCGGCGCGCGGTGCAGGTTGAGGCACATATGCAGCCCGCGCGAGCGGCAGGCCTCCAGGTAGCGGTCGATGAAGCCCAGGATCCGCTCGTCGGGGTGGAGGTAGTCGAAGTCCTTCGTCCAGAAGCGGTAGTCGGTGGGCACCCGCACGAAGTCCAGGCCCAGCTCGGCCAGGAAGTCCAGGGCGCGCCCGTCGGGCTCGGCCGGCTCCGGCCCGCTCTGCGTCGAGAACATCCACAGGAAGTTGAAGCCGTATCCGGGCATGGCAATCTCCTCCCCCCGCCCGCGGGCGCCCGGGCGGGACTATAACTTCCGGTTTCCGGGCCGCAAGCCGCAGAATCCCTAAAGCGTGAACACACCCGCCTCCGATAGATATTACGTCCCGGGCCCCCTCTCGGACGGGACGGCGCTGAGACTGCTGGTGGCCGCACCGGGGAGACGGTCTTCCCGGCGTAATTCGGCCGGCGGGCAGAGAGACGCCGTCCGGCCGCACGGGGGAAGCTTGGGGAACTGCAGGTCTGGAGAGGTCGTCCGCCGCGCCCGGGGACTCAGCCGCCACCAGCTTTACGTCTACGGGGTGATGGGGCTGATCCGACCCGCCGCGCGCACCGCCACCGGGCGCTGGCTCTACGACGACGCGATTTTCCGCCGGCTCGCCGAGATAGCCAGGCTCAAGCGCCGGGGCAGGACCCTCCAGCAGATCCGCAGGGAGCTCTCCCCCCAGGACGGCTGAGGGGAACGTCGAGGCAGAGACATGGCCAAGCGGGACATCACCAAGAGACCCCGGCGCGCGCTCAGCGCCGAGGAGCGCCAGACGCTCTTCCGCGAGTTCAAGCTGGGCATCTTCGCCCTGACCGCACTGGTGGTGCTGGTCGTCGCGCTCCGCTGGAACGGCCGCGGCGCGGAGCGGGCCGACGCCCGGGCGCGGAACGGGGAGAAGAAAAGCGGCGCCAAGCTGCTCAAGATAGTGTGGAAGCCGAGGGCCGCAGGGGGGGAGCGGCCCTCGGAAGCGCCGCGCCGCGATAAGGCCCGCGAGCCTGCGCGCCGGCCCGATTCCCCCAGGCCTCCGCGGCGCAGGTCCGTCCCGCCGCCGGTGCCGGCCTACCGCAGCTATGTGGTCAAGCGCGGCGACACCTTCTGGCGGATCGCCCAGCGGCAGCTCGGCGATGGCCGGCGCTGGCCGCTCATCAAGAAGGCCAACCCGGGCATCAACCCCAAGAGGCTCAAGCGCGGCACGGTCCTGCGCATACCGCTGCGGAACTCCTCCGGCGCGCCCGCCGGCCGGCTGGCCGGCGCCCCGGCGGAGGAGGGTGGCCACCGCCTGCTGCATTCGCCGACTCCGCTTCAATAACCGGAGCGGCCTGCGGCCGCTCTTCCGAGGGGCCCGCGCCGGGGGGGCGCGGGCCGCCTCTTTTTATGCGTCTTCCTCCCAGGCCCGCCCGGCCTCGGCGACGTCCGGGAAGACGCCCACCAGCTCGGCGAGCCCGATGG
>CAZONU010000120.1:5364-12724 GCA_964581145.1 uncultured Planctomycetia bacterium | reverse complement strand
ACCCAGAACTACGACATGGTCATCCCCATACGCGCCGGGAAAGCGGTGGAGGTGGATTTCGGCTGGCAGTGCAACCTGCAAAGCGGTCAGTATGTACTGAACGCGGGCGTCGCCAAGGTCCTGGACCACCTGGGCAGGTTCGTAGTGCTTCACCTGGCACACAGCGTCCTGGCCCTCACGGTGAGCACTACCGCCAAGTTCATGGGCGACTACAATATGAACTGCACCGTGAAGGTCCGACGGCCCGCGGAGGGCGGCCGGTAGATGGACGAACTCATGCCGCTGCGATCGCTGAAGACGCCGGACTGCGATCTGTCCCTCCACATCACTTGGGTTGGTGAGCAACTGGTCCCTCGCCGATGATGAGCACGCACCGGAAAGACCAAGCTAGGCGCCCGCGCAATCGCCCGCTTCGCGTGCTGCACATCGGCAACATCGCCAACAACGCCTACAACATTGCCAAGGCGCTTCGCGAAAAGACCGACATTGAGGCGGATGTCTTCACCCACGGCTACAATCACTATATATCCCAACCCGAGTGGGAAGACGCGGACATCCCGCCCGTGCATTTCGGCGAGACGGAGACCCCGGACTGGAGCAAGGTGAACCTCAAGGGCTTCCGCCGCCCGGAATGGTATTTCGAGAAGCCGGGGGACTTCACCCTGAACTCGGAATGGTCGGCTCCCCTGCGGGAGCGCCTGCGCGTGCTGGATCTCTGCAGGGCGGACGCGAACGTCCCGGACGAGGTCCGCGAGTTTCTGAAGCACGTCGGGGAGTCTCGCGACCATGGAGCGATCAGGGCTGCCCATGACCTGCACCAGGGTTGGGCGGCAGCGCCGCCGAACTCCATGACCGCCGGGGAGTGGCACCGCCACCTCCTGAGCGAATACCGCCGCCTGCTGGCGCCGACGTTGAGCCCGCTCAAGAAAAAGGACATCGCGCACTTCGTGAGGCGCGGCGCTCAGCTGGCGGAAGTCTTCGCGGCCTATGACATCATCCAGGCCTACGGCGTCTGGGAGCCCATGTACCCGCTGCTCCTGACCCCCAGTATCCCCCGGGTGACCTTCGAGCACGGCAGCATGCGCGAGCATCCCTTCAGGCCCGACGCCCTCGGCCGCCTGCTGGCGCTCTCCTACAAGACCGCCTTCCGAAACATCGTTACCAACGGAGACTCCATCGGGACCATCCGCAAGCTCGAGCTGGACAACTGCACATTCATCCCTCATCCCGTGGACGACGCCAAGTTCCGTCCGCAGGAGACCCCGCTGAGGAAACACCTGCTTCGCGAACACGACTGCACCCATATCCTTCTCGCTCCGGCGCGCCAGAACTGGGCCGTCAAAGGCAACGACAAGATGGTGCGGGGGTTCGCCGAACTCGTCCGCCGCCGGGGAAAGGGCCCCAAGCTCTTCATGACCGGCTGGGGGCAGGAGACGGAACGCACCGCGGGCCTCGTCAAGGAGTTGGGGCTTGAGGACTCCGTCGTCTGGCTCCCGCCGCTGCCCAAGCGCAGGCTGGCGGAGCACATCAACGCTGCGGACGCCGTGCTCGACCAGTTCGTTCTCGGCTGCTTCGGAACCGTCACGCCCGAGGCGATGGCCTGCGCCAAGCCGATCATGCTCTACTACCGGCCGGAAGATCACCAGTGGTGCTTCCCGGAAGACCCTCCGGTGATCAACGTCCGGACCCCCGAGGAAATTGCCGCCGCCCTTGAGGAAATCCTGTCCGACCCGGACAATGGCAAGGAAACCGGCAGTCGCGGGCGCCAGTGGTTTCTCAAACACCATTCGATTGATCTAGTGGTGCAGCGTCACCTGGACATATATAATGCGATTGCCGGATCGGCTTGCGTTGTGCCGGTGCCCTCGGTGGAGAGGTACCCTTTGCTGGGAGAGATCCTGATGGCCGGGAAGCGGGTCGTCGCTGTTGTTCGCTGCGCCAAGCCGTTGGACGCGCAGGGCCGCTCCAGGTATTTGAGAAGAATCTGCGGCGTGCCGCTCATGGAAATCATGGACGAGCGCCTGAGGCGCGTCCCGGGAATATGCCACGTCGTGATGGTGATGGACGAGCCGGAACCCGGGACGGAGGCGGCGGCCAAGCGCCTGAAGTGGGGAGTGATCCCCAGGTGGAAGCGCCCGCTGCCGGGCCTGAGGCTGCTGTACCACCTGGCCCGCTGCGACTTTCTCGCCATCTTCAACTTGGAATGCCCTTTCGTCATGCGCGAGGCGACGTCCGCAGTGATGGGCGCGACCCGGGGGGGGAAGGTGGCGCACGTGCGGGTCACGGGCAGCACGAGCTACTGCCCCTCACGGGTCGTTCAGCGCAGCCTGGCGATCCGCACGGTTCTCTTCAAAATCTCCATGCGCGGCGTTCCGGCCGGGTGGCGCGATGCCTTCCGAAGCGTGCTGTCCTACTTCACCTGCGAGGAGATGCCCTCACCAACCGGCCATATCCGGAACGAGATCAACTCCAGCACGGCAACCACCACGTTCGTCGAGAAGCTGGGCGGTCCGGGTTTCAGCCTGGAGGAGATGCTCCCCCTCGAGAAGAATCCTGAAGGTCAACGCCGCTTCCTTCATGAAGGGATGGAGAAATCAGATGCGCCACACCTAGTGAATGCCCAGCTCAACGAGCTGGAGCGCCGCAACTGCTGCTTCGAGTTGCTCTCCTTCCCCACGTACGTGGGACTCAACTTGAGCACCTACTGCAACATGCGCTGCAAGTTCTGCTCCTACCATCCCGAAGGAATGAAGCAGCAGAGCATGCTGGCCCTGGAACAGTTCAAGAGAATGACCTGGTTGAAGTACGTGGGGCGCCTGTCGCTCTTCGCGGGCATAGGGGAGTCCCTGGTCAATCCCGAGTTTCCGCAGATACTCGAGCACGCCTGCAAGACCCACCCCCACTTGGAGGTCGACTTCTTCACCAACGGCAAGGGGCTCACCAGGGAGCTGGTAGAGCACATCGTTAACCTGCCGGTCCAGGCCGTGCACTGCTCGCTTAATGCAGCCACGAAGACAACCCATGACCGCCTGACCGAGCACGGCGACTTCAATAACGCGGTTTCCATGCTGACGCTCCTTGTGCAGCGCCGAAATGCGCTGGGCAAGAAGACACCGCGGCTGGGAATGTCCATTGTGCTGGTGCGGGAGAACGTCGAGGAGTTCCCGGACTTCGTCCGCCTGGCCGCGGAGATCGGCATGGACTACGTCAGCTCGTGCCAGTACGTCAGCACTACCACGATGGGCGAACGCAAGCTGAGCGCTGAGAGCTCACTCTATTACCACCGGGAACTGGCGGACCAGATGTTCGCCGAGGCGGACAGAGTGGCCGAGCAGCTCAACATGGAACTGATGCGGTCGCCCATGTTCTGCGAACCGCACAGTCTTAAGGGGGGGATGAGGATCAGGAAACAAGAAGCGGTCCCGCCCTGTGACGAACCGTGGAAGACGGCCTATCTGACGGTGGACGAAGAGGGAATGCCACAGTTCATCTTCTGCTGCTCGGGAGTCTATTACGGCATCCACTATGACCGGGGCAAACTTGACGAGGAAAACTTCCTCAAGCTGTGGAATCACAGGATCGCCCAGCACTTCCGCCGCACCGTGAACAAGCGCGGCGAGAACCCGCTGTGCGAACGCTGCTTCACTGTGGACCGCTTCGAACCCGGCGAAGATGTCCGAAAACTCGACGCGGTCATGCAGGGAATGTTCGAGGAGATGCGCTGAGAGATCGTCGGACGACCGGCCCAAGGAGGTCACCTCCTTGCACGTGAAGAAGAGCCAAATCGTGGCGTGGGGTCTCTGCGCACTGTTGACAGGTGCGCCCGGCTATCTGACACTTCCCAACAGGGCGGGGAAGCGGTAGGTGTCATAAGCAATGCGCGTCCTGTTCATCGGCAACGTCGCCAACAATGCCCACCTCAACGCCAGGCTGCTCAACGCGGCGGGCCTGGACTGCGACGTTATCTGTCACGACTACTACCACATCATGGCCTGTCCGGAGTGGGAGGACGCCGATTTCGAGGACGAGGTCAGGGACCACTTCGCGCCCGACTGGTCGGCGGTGGACCTCAAGGAGTTCGCCAGACCGGAGTGGTTCGCCCAGGGCCCCTTGAAGCTGTGCGTGCGCTATCTGCTGGCCAGGCGGGGGGGCAGGGCGCGCGGGGCGCGTGTCTGGTGGAAGGCGCTGGGGGCCTACCGCTGGCTCAGGGGCCGGAAGTGGGCTCGGGTCCTCTTCCTCCTGGGCAGCCGGACGTGGGAGCTCATCGCTTGGCTGGCGTTCCTGCCGGTGTGTGCCGTTCGCAAGGCGGTGCGAACGCTGGCCGGCACATCCCGGAAGCAGGGTGCCCGGCGATCTCCTCCTGAAGGACCGGCAGCCCGACTGGCCGACGCCTACCGCCGGGCATTCCCGAATCGCCCTGACGCGGTGTCCGTGGATGACCTCGCTTCCTGCTCCTCACGCCTTCCCCTGTGGAAGAGGCTCTTCGCGTGCTACGACGTCGTCCAGGCCTGCGCCACGGACCCCATCTTCCCCATGCTCTGCGGGGCGCACCCCTATGTGGCCTTCGAGCACGGCACCCTGCGCAACATCCCCTTCGAGGACAGTGCCGCCGGACGGCTCACCGCCCTGGCCTACCGGCTGGCCGACGGGGTGGTCATCACCAACTGCGACAACATCGAGGCCGCCGGGAAACTCGGCCTCGATAACTACCGCTTCATCCCCCACCCGGTCAACGTTCCGGACGCATCAGATGACCGCGCCGCGGAGTCCTTGCGAAGCGAGATTGCCCGCAAGCTCGGCGCCGACTTCCTGGTCTTCCACCCCGCCCGCCAGCACTGGGAAGAGCGCCGCCATCCCGACTGGGAGAAGGGCAACGACATCTTCCTGCGCGGCTTCGCGCGCTTCGTCAAGGAGGTCCGCCCGCGGGCCGGCGCCGTCCTGGTGCGCTGGGGCCAGAAGGTGGCCGAGACCGAGGCGCTGCTCGGCGAGCTGGGCATAGCGGACCGCGTGCTCTGGGTCCCGCCGCAGCCCAACCTGCGAATGATCCGCTACATCAAGGCCTGCGACCTGGTCGCCGACCAGTTCTTCCTGGGCGCCTTCGGCAGCACGCTGCCCAAGGCCCTGGCCTGCGGCCGGGCCTGCATGATCTACCTCAACGAGGAGATTCACCGCTGGTGCTTCCCGGAGCTTCCGCCGGTGCTCAATGCGCGCATCCCGGACGAGGTCTTCGAGAGGCTGGAGCACTTCAGCGCCGACACCGGTTTCCGCCGGGAACTCGAGGAAAAAGGCCGCGACTGGTACCTGCGCTACCACTCGCCGCAGGTGGTCGTCGAGCGGCACATCGAGATGTACGCGAGCATCATGGGGGCGCGCGGCAAGGAGAAGGCCGGTTGAGCCCGCTTCCGCCCGCGCTGACCGGGGCGCTCTCGGCCGCGCTGCTGCTGATCCCCTACCTGGTCCTCTGGCCCGCCGTGCGCGCGCTGGCCGCGCTTCGCCGCCTGCGGGGTGCGCCGCTCCGCGTGCTCTACGCGCCGCTGCCCATCGTGAACGTGATTTACGCCGCCCGCGCCGACCGGCTCCGCGGCCGCGAGGCGGACACCCTGGTCTACTCCACCTACCACGTCACCCAGGAATTCACCCGCGACCTGAGCCGCCTCTGCCGGAACCGCTTCTCGCGGTTCCTGATTTTCCACCTGGTCTTCCTCTGGGCGCTGCTGCGCTACGACGTCTTCCAGTTCTTCTCGGACCGCGGGCTGCTGCCCGCTCCCGGCCGGAGTGGTTTCAACCGCGCGGAGATCCCTCTCCTCAAGCTCGTCGGCAAGAAGGCGATAATCTCCACCTACGGCGCGGACGTCCGCACCCGCGAGCGCACTCTGGAGCTCGGCAAGTACAACTGCTGCATGGACTGCCCCGCGGTCGGCGAGGCCTGCATCTGCGACGAAGAGCTCGCCAAAGCCAACCGGCGTCACCTGGCGCGCTGGGCGGACCTGGTGCTCTCCATGGGCGACATGACCGAGTACACCCCGGGCAGCCGCAATGACCTCTTCTTCTGGCCCGTGGACGTCGAAGAGCTGGCCTTCGTCGGCACCGAGCCCCGCGAGGGCCCGGTGCGCGTGCTCCACGCCCCCAACCACCGCCACTACAAAGGCACCCGCTTCCTGGAGGCCGCGGTGGCCGCGCTGCGCGCCGAAGGCCTCGAGGTCGAGCTTCGGATCGTCGAGGGCGCGCCCCGCGAGACCGTGTTGCAGGCCTGCCGCGCGGCCGATATCATCGCCGACCAGTTCATCGCCGGGTTCCACGGCTACTTCGCGCTGGAGGCCATGGCCCTGGGCAAGCCGGTGGTCTGCTTCATCCGCAAGCCGGACCAGTACCTGCCGGCCGGGAGGGACTGCCCCATCGTCAGCGCCGACCCGGACGGCCTCGCCGACGCCCTGCGCGAGCTGGTCAATGACGGGGCGCGCCGGGCGGAGCTGGGCGAGCGCGGCCGGCGCTTCGTGGAGGAGGTCTTTTCCCTAGAGGCCTTCGGCCGGCGGATGGACGCCGTTTACGGGGGACTCTTCGGGAAGGCCTCATGAGGATTCTCGTCACCGGAGCGAGCGGTTTCATCGGCAGAAGACTCCTGCCGGCGCTGGTCGAGGCGGGGCACGAGGTCTCGGCCGCGGCGTTGCCCGCCGAGAGCGACGCATTGGCCGAGGAGTTCTCCGAGGCGAGATGGCTTTCGTGGGACCTCTCGCAACCCGGCCGGCCGGAGGATATTCCCGCCACACTCGACTGCGCCGTGCACCTGGCGCAGTCGCCTCGTTACCGCGACTTCCCGGGCTCGGCCCGCGACATATTCGCCGTGAACTGCGCCGCGACACTGGAAATCCTGGACTGCGCCCGGGACGCTGGGGCCTCGAAGTTCCTGCTGGCCTCCTCGGGGTCGGTGTACCGGCGCTCGGACTCGCCGCTGGCCGAGGACGCCGACCTGGCGCCGGCCGATTTCTACTCGCTGACCAAGCTGCTGGCCGAGCGCCTGGCCGACTCCTATCGCGCGTTCTTCGACGTGCTCACCGTCAGGTTCTTCTGCGTCTACGGTCCGGGCCAGCGCGACCGGCTGGTCCCCAACCTGATAGAACGCGTCCGGGGGGGAAATCCGGTGTCTCTGGCCGGCGAGGAGGGGATGCGCATCAACCCCCTCTACGTCGACGACGCCGCCGCGGCTTTGGCCGGCCTCCTGGAGGCAAGCGGCGCACACGTCCTCAACGCCGCCGGCGGCGAGGCGCTCTCGGTCCGCCAGATGGCGACCGCCATCGGCGAAGCGCTCGGCCGCGGGCCGGTCTTCGCGGATCCCGGGCCGGAGGAGGGCGACCTGGTCGGG
>CAZONU010000120.1:0-5354 GCA_964581145.1 uncultured Planctomycetia bacterium | reverse complement strand
CTCCTTCGCCGAGGGGATCGCGCGGACCCTCTCCGCGCCGGAGCCGCCCGCTCCGTGAGAATCCTGCACTGCCCGACCAACACGGGCGGGCATCCCTGCGGCCTGGCCCGCGCCGAGCGCCGGCTGGGCCTGGAGAGCACCTCGCTCTCCTACTTCGCCGCCCCCTACGTTGAGGAGCCCGACCTCTGCCTGGACTTCGGGCGCTCCGGGCTCCTCAACGAGCTCAAGCGCCGGCGCTTTTTCTGGAAGCACTGGCGCCGCTACGACGTCTTCCACTTCAACTTCGGACTTTCCTTCTTCTACTACCCGTCCTGGCTCGGTTTCCTGGACTTCTGGGACCTGCCGCGCCTGAAGAAGGCCGGCAAGAAGATCGCCGTCACCTACCAGGGCTGCGACGCGCGCCAGCGGGACTACTGCGTCGAGCACTTCGGAATCTGCGCCTGCGCGCGGGAGGACTGCTGCGGCGGCCGCTGCGACCGCTCCTCTGACGAGCGCAAGCGCCGCCGCATCGAGAAGTTCCTGGCCTACGCCGACCACGTCTGGGCCCTGAACCCCGACCTGCTCGGCGTCCTGCCCGGAGCCGAGTTCATGCCCTACGCCTCGGTGGACCCCGAGGAGTGGCGGCCGGCCCCCGCCCGGACCGGGGGCAAGCTGCGCGTGCTCCACGCCCCCACCGAGCGGGCCATCAAGGGCTCCGACTACGTCGCCGAGGCCATGGCCAGAATAACCTCCGGGCGCCCCGACGTAGAATACGTCGAAGTGACCGGCCGGCCGCACGGCGAGATGCGCGCCCTCTGCGAGAACGCCGACCTCGTCGTTGACCAGCTGCTCCTCGGCTGGTACGGCGCGCTGGCGGTGGAGGCCATGGCCCTGGCCAAGCCCGTGATATGCTACGTCCGCGAGGAGGACCTCAAGTTCGTCCCCGCCGAGATGCGCGCGGACCTGCCGGTGATCCGGGCCGAGCCGGGGGACCTCTACGACGTTCTGCAGGCCGCGCTGGCCGACCGGGACGAACTGGCGCGGCTGGGCCAGCGGAGCCGGGCCTTCGTCGAGAAGTGGCACGACCCCCGCAAGCTGGCCCGGCGCACCCGCGAGGTCTACGAGTCGGCGGGGCGGCCCGCCACCGGGCTCACTCGGCCAGCAAGTTAACGGTTATCGTCTGGGCCACCGGGTCGGCGTCCTTCCCGACCAGGTGACGGTGCAGGGGCATCTGGCAGAAGACCACCTCGCCCTCCCCGACCTTCCGGCGAGCGACCACCGCCCACTTGAGCCCGCTGCCGCGCTGCGCCGCCGAGAGCAGCACCTCGTCGCCCTTCGCGGGCGCGAGCGGACGGCGGACCAGCGCGCCGGTGGGGCCGTTCATCCGGCGAAAGACGCGGTCGTCGTCGCCCAGGCCGCGCCAGGCGCGGAAGTTGCGCCCCGCAGTGCGAAAAGCCGTGGAGGCCCCGCCCTGGGCGTGGACCCGCGGTACCTCCAGGCCCAGCGGGGGGAGGGGCCGGTCCTGCTCGAGGACAACCACCCGCCCGCCGGAGGCGGCCAGGGCCTTGAGCGCCCCTGCCGCCCCGGCGAGCTTCTTCAGCTCGCGGTGGACGAAGGGGCCGACCACCGCCACCTGCGCCCTGGCGGGATCCCCGGCCAGCTCCAGCCCGGGGGCCAGCTTCTTGAGCTTCGCGGCCAGCGTCCCGTCGGCGTCGACGACCGCGACCTTCCTGCCGGCCAGGCGCGCGACCGGCGGCGGGGGCACCAAATGCAGGACGCGCCGGCTGACCGCCGCGGGCCTTTGCTCCTGTGGGGTTATCGCCAGCAGGTAATAGCGGCCCGGCTTCCCGGGCAGCTTCATGTTCACCGCCCGCCGCCGCGGGGCGAACGAGCCGCGCCGACCCGCGGGGACGGTCACGACCCGCTCGGCGACGACCTTCACGCCCTTGCGCCGGCTGGGCCACTGGAAGCCGGGGTTCCCGGAGACCAGCACGAGCCGGACCTCCAATTTGCGGTTAGCGCCGGTGTCGTCGCAGACGGCCAGGTCGCAGGCCAGCTCGCTCCCCGCGACGAAGTGCCGGTCGGCCAGATCGATGCTGGCCAGCACCGGGCTCATCGCCGAGCGCAGCGCGTAGAAGTTGGGCAGGGGCGCCCACTTCTTCTCCCTGCCGCCGGGCCGCCGGAGGTAGCCGCCGCCCCAGGCGTAGGGCAGGGTGACGTCGTAGCCCAGGCGGCGCAGGACCTCGCTCTGTTCGAGGATGAAGCCGGCGTGGACGTCGCGCCGGCGCGCCTGCCACTCCGCGTCGCTCACCGACTTGGGCTTGGGCCCCATCCACTTGGTGACCCGCCCGCCGCCGAAGTTCTCCACGTACTCGGTGTTGCCGACGGGCTTGCCGGCGGCGCGGCCCTGCCGGGCCATCTCCGCGGCGTAGAGCGCGAACTGGCCCTCGCTGCCGTCCCAGAAACCGCTGTAGCAGTGGGTGTCGAAGATGTCGTCGCTCTCCACGCCGCTGCGCATCGCCGGGCGGGAGGGGTCCGCGCCCTTGAACAGCGCCTGCAGCGGGCCGTTCTCCCACGCGGCGTTCTGCCGCGGGGACTCGTTGGTGGGGACCCACAGTATCACCGAGGGGTGGTTCCAGTAGAGCGGCAGCATGGTCCGGAACTCTTCGATCACGTTGCGGCGGTAAGTATTCAGTTCTTCCTTGCTGAAGTCCGGCCGGATGTAGTTGATGGTCATCGGGAACTCCTGGAGGAGCATCATCCCGTGGCGGTCGGCCATCTCCAGCCAGAGGCCGTCCACCGGAATCGTGTGGTGCCGGATGGCCCTTACCCCGGCGGCCCTGGGCAGGTCGATGAAGTAGCTCTTGACCGCCCGCGGGTCATCGCGCATTCCGTGCGGCCACGAGGCACCCTCGCCCCAGAAGCAGACGCCCCGCAGGAAGGTCCGCCGGCCGTTGAGATAGAAGCCGTCGGGGCGCGCCTCGAAGCGCCGGAAGCCGAAATTCCCGGCCCAGCGGTCCAGCGCCCGGCCGTCCTGAACCAGCTCCAGCTCGGCGCGGTAGAGGTTGGGGGCCTCCGGCGACCAGAGCGCGGGGCGGGGCACCTTCATGCTCATCTCGAAGGCGTAGGGCGTGCGCGGCGAGAAGGCCGTGTAGCGCCCGGGGACCACCGCCCGCCCCCTGGCCACCTCCCGGCCCCCGCGCAATATCCTGGCCCGCACCTGCCGCTCCCCGTAGTGCCGGGTGTAGTTCCGCGACAGCCCCCGCACGCGGAGCGTCCCGTCGGTGTCCGCCAGTATCTGCACCCTCTCCAGGCGGGCGCGGTCGAAGTAGTCGACCCAGATGCGGCCGTGGAAGCGGGCCTGCTTGCTGCCCCAGCGGAAGAGCGCCGCCCCGTGGGGAATCAGCGGGACTTCCAGGTAGTGGTTGGCCGCCTTCTTCCTGCTGCGGGGGATGACCGGCCAGCCGGTGATGCGCACCAGCAGCTCGTTCTTCGCGCCCCACTTGAGCGCGGCGCTCAGGTCGAACTCGTAGGCCCCGTAGCCGCCGAGGTGCCCGCCGATCTCCTGCCCGTTGACCCATATCTTCGAGCCCCAGCACAGCCCGTCGACGTGCAGGACCGCGCTGCGGTGTTTCGTCTCCGCGGGCGCGGTGAAGCTCCGCCGGGCCCAGGCGTAGTGGACCTTCTCGGCCCCTTTCCGGTCGAGGCCGGGGATCTTGGACAGGTTAAAGGGGGCGCGGAGCTTGTGCCACCTGGCGGTCTTGAGCGCGGCGAGCTCGGCCTGCTTGGGGTCGTCGGGGACGGCGTGCAGCTCCCAGACGCCGCCCAGCATCTGGCGAGCGCGGCCCGGCCCCGGCCCGGCGGCGCGCGCCGCGGTCTCCGTCCGGGTCCCCGCGCACCCCGCGGCCGCCAGGGCCAGCAGGCACGCCATCCCGGCCGCGGTTCTCGATCCTCGGGTCTCTTCCGACATTACTGCGCCCTCCGCGCGGGGAGGAGGCCTTTTGCCTGACAGCCGCGCTTCCAGCGAAGGCCCGCAGCGCACGGAGCCGCCGCCTCACCGCCGGACGCGCGCGTTGCCCTCCCAGATGCTCCAGACCTGCTCCTCGTCGGCGGGCTGCCCGTAGTCGGTCAGCAGAGTGGTGGCCAGTGCGCCGCTGGCCCATCCGAACCGGATCCACTTCTCCGGCTCCCAGCCCCTGAGGATGGCGTAGAGCACGCCGCCGACGAACCCGTCGCCGCCCCCGATGCGGTCGAGCACGGTGATCTCGCGCGGCTCGACCACGTGCCAGTCGTCGCCCTCGGCCATGATCGCGCCCCACAGGTGGCAGTTGGCGCTGACCACCTGGCGCAGCGTGGTGGCGAAGACCCCGGCGTTGGGGTAGGCCTTCCTGGCGCGGTCGATCATGCCCTTGAAGCCCTCGATCTTGGCGGCCAGGTCCTCTCCGCCCGCCTCGGGGCCTTCGATGCCCAGGCACAGCTGGAAGTCCTCCTCGTTGCCCACCAGGACGTTCGCGAGGCCGGCGATCTCCGCGAAGATCTCGCCCAGCTCCTGCTGGCGGTCCTTCCAGAAGGAGGCCCGGTAGTTGAGGTCGAAGGAGATGCGGGTGCCGTGTTTCTTGGCCGCCCGGGCGATCTCCAGGCAGAACTTGCCGGTCTCGGGGCTCAGCGCGCCGATCAGCCCGGAGAGGTGCACGATCTGGACGCCCTCCTCGCCGAATATGCGGTCGAGGTCGAAGTCCCCGGCGCTGAGGGTGCGGCCAACCTCCCCGGCGCGGTCGTTGTGCACGCGCGGGCCGCGCGAGCCCGAGCCGCTGTCGGCGATGTTGAACTGGTGGCGGTAGCCCCAGGGCCCGCCCTGATCGACCTCCCTGCCCTCGCAGTCCATGTGCCGGCCGGCCAGGTTGTCCTTGATGAAGCGGGCGATGGGGCTGCCGGCCACGAACGTGGTCAGCACCTTGACGGGCAGGCCGAGGTAGGACGACACGCTGGCGACGTTGCTCTCGGCGCTGGTGGCCTGCATCAGGAATGACCCGCCGCAGTGCACGGGCTGGCCGCCCGCCGGGGTGATGCGCACGCCCATGCTGGTGGGCACCAGCAGGGCATAGGCACAGTCATCGCGCAGTTCGATCTTCATGTGGCGCTCCTTTCCGGATGGCGAGCGGACACTCTAATGCAGACGCCGCCCGCCTGCAACCGGCGATCCGCAGCAGATCCGTATTCCACCTCATCCCAGGCAGTTAGACAGCAGATGAGTCCTTGAACGCCACCGGGCTGCGCCAAACCGGTTTTTTCGCGGATTCCTGCGACGGGGCCGCCGCGGCGCTCAGGGCCCGTCACGGCTTCTATAATTCTTTTCACCGCCAAGACGCCAAGAC
>CAZONU010000119.1:781-12767 GCA_964581145.1 uncultured Planctomycetia bacterium | reverse complement strand
CCACGCTGACGGGCGGCATGTCCCGCTTCTTGAGCAGGTGGCGCCCGAGGAACTCCCTGAGGTTCACCTCGGCCAGGTGCATGTTCGCCAGGGTCCAGCGGGAAACGTCCACGCGCGTGCCGCGCTCGGCGGCCGAGAAGCCCACGTAGCCCTGGTTGAAGGTGTGGCGCACGCCGCGCAGCGAGGCCGGCAGGTCGACCGAAAGGCCGAAGACCTCCCAGCGGGCCAGCTTGCCGCGGGCGTGGTCGCGCAGTGAGCTCAGGACGCGCTTGATCAGCCTCTCCCCCGCCCCACCGGTCTTGGTGGTGGTCATCTCGGCGATGAAGGCCCGCTTGCACTTCGGGCAGAAGGCGGCCAGCCCCAGCGAACGCTCCTCGCCGTCCTCGAGCGAGTAGGTTTCGTAGTCGAGATCCTTGAAGGCCTTGCGCAGCCCGGGCAGCGACGCGCCGATCTTGAGCAGGGGCGCGGTGCCGCTCTTGCCCGACGAGCGCCGCTGCTTCTTGAAGTGCCGCTCGATGGCCCTCTCCGGATCGAACTTGCCGGCCAGGGGCTGCCAGCGGACCATCAGCCGCGGCTCGAACTCGTCGTCCAGGCGGAAGTAACCGCCCTTGGGGCCGGTCTCCAGGGCGCCGAGGTCCCAGTCCACCGGCGTCTCCAGCTGCCAGCCGTCCCAGGCGAAGTGCTTCCAGCGCGGGAACCCGGCGGGCAGCGGCGGCGGGCCGTAATCGGGGTCGGGCAGGACGATTTCCGCCGGAGGCGGCATTTACTCCTCCCCTCCCCCGCCCCCTCCGGCCGGCAGGACTCCCCTCGGGGGTACGGGTACGTCCCCGGCGTCCTCTCCGGGACGAGGCGGCCGGGGCGCACCCTCGAACCGGGCCTTGAGGCGCCTGCGGTCGGCCGCGGCGCGCTCCAGCAGCTTCTTGAAGTCCGGGCTCTTGCGGGCCGGGGCCAGCTCGGGGTCCAGGCGCAGGGTTTCCAGGGCGGGGCGGCCCAGCTCCAGCACGCGGCCCAACTCCCCGAGGGCCTTGCGGGTCAGGCCCAGGTCGCAGTACGCGCGGGCCGCCTCGACGGCCAGGTCCGGGTCGCGCGGGTAGCGGGCCAGCACCGCGGTGAGCTCCTTGAGGGCCTCGTCCCGGCGGCCCAGGGCGGCCAGGATGCGCGCGCGGTGGGCCCGCAGGATGCTGTCCTCCCCGGGGTTGTCCGCGCGGGCCCAGCTGATGGCCCGTTCGATGGCGGCCAGCGCCTGCTTGTTCCTGCCGTTCATGTACAGCGCCCAGGCGTAGGTGTCCAGGATGTATCCGAGCCGCGGCTCGAGACGGGCGGCCCGCTCGGCGAACCCCAGGGCCTCGACCGGGCGGCGCAGCTTGCCCTCCGGGCACACCAGCAGGAACCAGGCCAGGTTGTTGAGGTTGAGCGCGTCGAAGGGGTCCATCCTCACGGCCAGGCGCAGCTTGGCCAGGCCCGGCCCGCCCCTGGCGGCCTGCACCTGGACGGTGCCCAGGTGCGAGAGGTTGCGCGGCTGGTCCAGGTCCGTCTTGACGGCCTCCTCGATGATCGCGGCGGCCTCGGCGGGCAGCCCGCGGTCGGCCAGGAAGGAGGCCCGGGCTAAATCGTACCGCTCTTTCCGCATCAGCTCGGCCAGCGGCCCCAGGGCCTGGGGGTCGCGAAGCTGCCCGGCGCGCACCTGCAGCGAGGTCAGCCGGAAGCTCTCCGACTTCCAGTGCTCCTCCGCCTTGGCCAGCCGGGCGGCCCACTTCAGCTCGCCGGTGGCCCCCAGCGCCTGGGCGGCCACCGACGCGGTGATCGCGTTGCGGCCGAACATCATTTTGGCGACCTTCGGCGCGCAGCCCTTCTCGCCCATGAGCAGCAGCGCCTGGCCGGCGGCGATCCTCAGCGATTCGGACTTGGCCCCGGCCAGCGCCTCCCGGAGGGCCTCCCGGGCGCGCTTCCCGCCGAGGATCCCCAGGGCGCCCGCGGCCCCGTCGGCGATGTCGGGATCCCCGTCGCCCAGCAGACCGGTCAGCTTGGGCAGCGCCGAGCGGGCGCGCATGTCCACCAGCGCGGCCAGCGCGGTGGAGCGCACCGCCGGCAGCGGGTCGTCCAGCAGCTTGGCGAGCCTGGCGGCGACCCGCTTCTCGTCACGGGCGGCCAGGCGCCCGGCCGCCTCGATGGCCCTCACGCGAGCGCTCACCGAGCCCTCGCTCGCGGCGGTCAGCTTCCAGAGGGCCTCCAGCGCGCGGCGGTCCCCGATTCTGCCGGCGGCCTCGGCGGCGGCCGCGCGCACGGTCTCGTCCACGTCGCCCAGCCTCTTGAGCACCGCCGGGGCGGCGCCGGCCCCCAGCGGTCCGCGGCGGCCCAGCGCCTGCAGCGCCGCGCGGCGCACGGTGGGGTCGTCGTCGATGGCCATGCCCAGGAGCCGGGCGGTGGCCTTCTTGCCCTCGAACCCGCCCAGCGCGGTGGCGGCCTGCGCGCGGCAGAAGCGGTCCTCGCCCCGCGAGGCGGCCAGCAGGGCCTTTTCGGCGGCCGCGCTGCGGTAGATGCCCAGCAGGCCGGCCAGCCAGGCCCGGGCCTGCGGTCCGGTCTGCTCCTTGGCGGCCTGCAGGAGGTAGGGCTCGGCCTCGGCCGGCGCGCGGCTGCGCAGGTCGGAGAGCAGCTGCAGCCTGGCCGGTTCGGAGGCCTTCACGTATCCCGAGAAGCGCCTGCCGAACTCCCCCAGCCGGGCGGCCAGCTCGGGGGGCAGCTTCCAGACGATCTCGCTCAGGAGCATGCCGGCCCGCTCGCGGACCTCCGGGTCCTTGCTCCTGACGCCCTTCTCCAGGGCGGCGCGCGCCGCGGTTCCCAGCGCGCGGAGCTTGCGGGTGGCCTCCTCCCGGACCCGGTACTCGTCGGCGCCGAGCTGCTTGATGAGCTGCTCGGGGTCGGGCTCGCCCGCCGCGCAGGGGACCGGCACCAACAGCGTCCCGCCCGCCAGGAGGATCAGGATCACCAAACGCATGCCCCGATTATACCCCGCGCTTCGCCCCACAATCAAGCCGCTCCCCTGCCCTGCCCTGCCCTGCCCTATTGACGCCCGGGCCTCACGGGGATAAGCTTGTGCGGATGGACATCTCCGGGGGCCGGGAGCGCATCGGCATCACCACCACGGTCCCCGTGGAGGTCGTGTACGCGGCCGGGCTCGTGCCCGTGGACCTCAACAACCTGTTCATCGCCGCCGGGAGCCCGCTGGAATACATTGAGGAGGCCGAGCGCGCCGGATTCCCGCGGAACTCCTGCGCCTGGATCAAGGGCGTCTACTCGGCCTGCCGGCGGGCGGGCCTCCGCCGTCTCGTCGGCGTGGTCCACGGGGACTGCTCCAACACGGCGGCGCTCCTGGAGATACTCAAGAGCGAGGGCCTCGAGGCGGTGGCCTTCGCCTACCCGCTGGAGCGCACTCCCGAGGCCGCCGCCGCGGCCATCGAGCGCTTCGCCGCCCGCCTGGGGACCACGCTGGCCGCCGCCGAGGAGTGGCGCAAGCGCCTGGAGCCCGTCCGCGGTCTGCTCGCCGAGCTCGACCGGCTCGCCTGGGAAGGCGGGCGGGTCACCTCCCGGGAAGCCCACCTCTGGATGGTCTCCTCCAGCGATTTCCGCGGCGACCCCGGGGCCTACCGGCGGGAGCTGGCCGCCTTCCTGGAGGCGGCCCGGGCCCGCCCGGCGCCGGCCCCCGCCCTGCCCCTGGCCCTGGCGGGGGTGCCGCCCATCGCGGGGGATTTCTTCGAGACGCTCGCCCGCCTGGGGGCCCGCGTGGTTTACAACGAGGTGCCCGCCGAGTTCACTATGATGCTGTCAGCCGATAAGATGTTACAGGATATATACTGTAACTACACATACCCTTATGATGCCTTTTATCGCCTGGAGCGGCTCGGCCGCGAGCTGGACCGCCGCCGGCCGCGCGGCCTGATCCACTACCTGCAGAGCTTCTGCCACCGGCAGATCCAGGCGCGGCTGCTCAAGGAACGGCTGCCCGTCCCGGTGCTGAGCCTGGAATGCGACCGCCCCGGACCGCTGGACGCGGCGGCCCGGAACCGGCTGGAGAGCTTCGTGGAGATGCTCAAGGGCCGGGAGGCCGACCGGTGAGCAAGCGGGCCCGGTCTCTGCTGGTGCTGGCCGTGAAGCTGGCCGTGGCCGCGGGGCTCATCTGGTACCTGCTGGCTTCCGAGAAGATGAAGAAGGTCGACTGGGACGGGCTGGCCCCCGCCCTGCGCAGGTGGGAGTACCTGGTGGGCGCCTTTCTCCTGCTCGGAGCGATCCCGTGGATCGGGGCGGCGCGCTGGTACATGCTGCTGCGCTGCCAGGGTTTCGAGGTGCGCTTCCGGCGCGTCTTTCACCTCACCCTGGTGGGGGTATTCTTCAACTGCATCGGCGTGGGTTACATCGGCGGCGACCTGGCCAAGGCCTATTACGTGGCCCGCGACCAGCCCCGGGGCCGGCGGGCCGAGGCGGTCTACACCGTGGGCTTCGACCGGTTCGTGGGTTTCTTCGGGCTCTTGGTGCTGGGCGCGGCTGCGATGCTTGTCCGGTTTGACAGCATCTGGTACGTGCCCAGGTTGCGCATCGCCGCCCTGGTGATGATCGGCGCACTGGTCGTGGTCAGCGCCGGCTTTCTGCTCATGTTCTCGAAGCGCTTCCGGGAAAGCGAAACCATCGCGCCCAAGCTGGCGAAGATCCCCGGGGGCCTGCTGTTCCTGCGCTTTTACAGGTCGGTGAAGATATACCGCGCCAAGTACAAGGTGCTGGCCACCGCGGTGGGGATGTCCGTAGTGGGCCACGGAGTGATGATCGGGGTGCTCTGGCTGCTGGGCAAGGCCCTGAACATGGAAGAGATATCCGTGGCGGCGTTCGGCTTCTGCGTGGCCGCCGGGATAGCCATAAGCTCGATAGGCCCGCCCATGGGATTGGGGTTCGGCCAGGCCGCGTTCGCGGTGCTCTTCGAGCAGCACTGGCCGGAGACCGGACGCACTTTCGGGTTCTTCCTGGCCACCCTTCAGCAGGTGCTGATGCTGGCCTTCAACGTGGCCCTGGGCCTGCCCGCCTTCCTGCTGGTGCGAAGGGAAATCGCCGAGATCCGCGCCGAGATGCGCGCGGACGAGGCGGCCGGCGCGGAGGGCGAGGCCCCGGCGAACGCCGCCCCGCAAGCCGATGCCGATGCCTGAGCGCCCCCGCCCCCCCCTGCCCTTCGAGAGCTCCCTGGCCGACGAGCTCGGGGGGCTGGCCGCCGCGGACCTGGCCCGCTCGCCGGGCAGCCCTCCCGAGGGCGCAGTTTCCTTCGGCAGCAACGACTACCTGGGCCTGCGCCGCGACCCGCGGCCCGCCGAGGCCGCCGTCCGGGCCGCCCGGGAGTTCGGAGCCGGCTCGGGCAGCTCGCGGCTCATCGCCGGGACTCTCGAGGTCACCCGGCGCCTGGAGGCGCGCCTGGCGGCCTTCAAGGGCTGCGCGGCCGCGCTGGTCTTCCCCACCGGCTACCAGGCCGCGCTGGGGGCCCTCTCCGCGCTCCTGGGGCCCGGCGACGAGGTCTACCTCGACAAGCTGGACCACGCGTCCCTGATCGACGGCGCGCGGCTCAGCGGCGCGCGGCTGCGCACCTACCCGCACGGCCGGACGGGAAAGCTCCGCCGGCTCCTGGAGAGGCCCGCCCGCGGCCGGCGGCTGATAGTCACCGACGGGCTCTTCTCCATGGACGGGGACCTCGCCCCGCTGGCCGAGCTCGGCGAGCTCGCCGCGCGCTTCGGGGCCGGGCTGATGGTCGACGAGGCCCACGCCACCGGCTGCCTGGGCCCGGCCGGCCGCGGCGCGGCCGAGGAGCTCGGCGCCGAGCACCTGGTGGCCGTCTCCCTGGGCACGCTCAGCAAGGCGCTGGGCTCGCTGGGGGGCTTCATCTGCGCGTCGAAGACAACGGTCGAGTACCTGATAAACCGCGCGCGCGCCTTCATCTACACGACGGCGCCGGCGCCCGCGCAGCTGGGCGCGGCGCTGGCCGCGCTGGATGTCGTCGAGGCCGAGCCGGAGCGCCGCGAGCGCCTGGCCGCGCGGGCCGCCTTGCTTCGCGAGTCGCTGGCCGCCGCCGGGTTTGATACGGGCGCGAGCCGCAGCCACATCGTCCCGGTGGTGCTCGGGGAGAACGCTTCGACGTTGGACGCCTCCCGAGCGCTCCTCGAAAGCGGTTACTTCTGTCCGGCGGTGCGCTACCCCACCGTGCCCCGCGGCTCGGCGCGGCTGAGGATCTCGGTCTCCAGCGAGCACCGCGAGGAGGAGGTTCTGGGGCTGGTCGAGGCCCTGGCCGCCTGGAGGGCGGGCCGTGGCTGAGCGCGGGCGCATCAAGGTCGCGCTGGTCCTGGAGGCCACCCAGGGCGGCACCCGCCGGCATCTCCTGGACATCCTCTACGGCCTCAAGCCTGAGCGTTTCGACCTGCTCCCGGTGGTCTCGCCGCGCTCCGACGGGGAGTTCCAGCCGGACCTGGAGCGCATGTGGACCGAGGGCCGCCGCGTGGAGGTGGTCGCCATGCGCCGGGCGCCCGCCCCGCTGCGGGACCTCGCGGCGCTCTGGCGCCTGTGGCGGCTCTTCCGCCGGGAGCGGCCCGACGCCGTTCACGCCCACGGCTCCAAGGGCGGTTTCCTGGGGCGCCTGGCCGCGCGCCTGGCCGGGGTGCGCCGCGTCTACCACACCCCCCACGTCTACCCCTTCCAGTGGGCCCGGAGCGGGCTGGGGCGCCTGGTCTTCCTGGCCGCCGAGCGGCTGCTCTGGCGGCTGAGCGACAGGGTGGTGGCCGTGGGCCAGGGCCAGGCCGAGGTGGCCCTGGCCCTGCGCGTGGCCGCGCCGGATCGCCTCACTGTGATTCCCAACGGCGTGGACCCCGACAGGTTCGAGGAGCTGGCCGCGCCCGAGCACCGCGCGCGGGTCCGCGCCGAGCTGGGCCTTGCCGGCGGCGACCTCGCCGTGGGCATGGTCGCGCGCCTGGCCCCGCAGAAGGGCTGCGGGCACTTCCTGCGCGCGGCGCGGCTGGTCGCCGCGAAGCACCCGGAAGCCAGGTTCCTGCTCATCGGCGCGGGGCCGCTCTTGCCCTACCTGCACGCCCTGGCCCAGGACCTGGGCATCCGCGAGCGGGTGATGTTCCTGGGCCACCGCCCGGACGCCGCGCGGCTGTACGCGGGCCTGGACCTCTTCGTGCTCTCCAGCCTGTGGGAGGGGCTGCCCTACGTGCTGCTGGAGGCCGGCGCCAGCGGCCTGGCGGTGGTGGCCAGCCGCATCCCGGGCTGCATCGAGCTGGTCGAGGACGGGGAGACCGGATACCTGGTCGAGCTCGAGAACGAGGCGGAGATCGCCGCGCGCATCGCCGAGCTTCTCGCGTCCCCGGAGAGGCGCGCGGCGATGGGCGCCGCCGGCCGCGGGCGCGTCAGGGAGCGCTTCCGGCTGGACCGCTTCCTGGAGCTGCACGCCGAACTCTACGAGGGCCGGCTGTGAAGATCAAGTGCCGGCCGGAGGACTTCCGCGTCGAGGAGCTCGCCCGGGTGGAGCCCGGCTCGCGCGGCGGGTTCGGCCTCTACATGCTGGAGAAGCGCGGGCTCTCCACGTTTGAGGCCATCGCGCAGCTGGCCCGCCACCTGGGCCGGCCGGCGAAGTCGATAAGCGCCGGGGGGCTCAAGGACAAGTACGCGCTGACCCGCCAGCACGTGACCGTCGCCGGGAAGCAGCTTCGGGAAGTGAAGCTCGCCGGGCTGGAGCTCTCTCCCCTGGGCCGCTGCGCGGAGCCCATGACCGGGGCGCTGCTGGCCGGCAACCGCTTCCGCATCACGCTCCGCGACCTGCCCCCGAAAGAGGTCGGGACCGTTCGCGGGCGCGCGCGCCTCGCCGCCCGGCAGGGCCTGCCAAATTACTTTGACGAGCAGCGCTTCGGGTCCCTTCGCGGGAAGCAGGGGTTTATCGCCCGCCGGCTGATTGACGGGGACTTCGAGGGCGGGCTGCGCCTGCACCTGGCCGCGCCCGGCAGGCGGGACGCCCCCCGCGAGCGCGCCCGGCGCAAGCGTGCCGCCGCCCTGTGGGGCAAGTGGGCCGAGCTCCACGCAAAGCTCCCGCGCGGGGACGCGCGCAAGGTCGTAGCGCACCTGTGCGAGCAGCCCCGGGGCTTCCTGCGCGCTTTCGAGCTGGTAGAGCCGCGCCTGGCGCAGCTCTACCTCTTCGCCTACCAGAGCTACCTCTGGAACGAGACCCTGGCCGGGCTGCTTGCGCGGCTCCCGGGCCGGGAGGCGCTTTTCAACGTGCGCTACGCGCCCGGCCGGCTGGCCTTTTTCGACGAGATTCCAGAGGAATCGCTGGCCGCCCTGCGCGGGCTGGATATCCCCCTGCCCTCCGCCGCCGCCGACTACGGGGCCGGGCCGCTGGCCGAATCCGCGCGCGAAGCCCTGGACGCCGAGGGGCTCACGCTCGACCGGCTCAAGGTCGAGGGCACGAAGAAGCTGCGCTTCCGGGGCGGGGAGCGTTCCGCGCTGGTGGCCCCCGGAGAGCTGCGCGCCGGGGGCGACCGGCCGGACGAGCTCTACCCCGGCCGGCGCAAGCTCCGCCTGGACTTCACCATGCCGCCGGGCAGCTACGCGACGCTGCTGGTCAAGTTCGCCGGGCGGGAGCTGCTGCCCGGCAGCCGGGCTTCGCGCAAGCAGAAGCGCCGAGGAAGGAAGCGGCGGGGCTCGTGAAGCAGCGCCCGGGAAAGCCGCGTCCGCAGGGGGGCCGGCGCGGCCGCCCGGCCAGGGGCCGGCCGCACTCCCCGGCCCGCCTGGCGGCGCTCAACGCGGCGCTCCTCTCCCAGAAGCGCGGCGTGCCCGTCAGCGCGGCCCTGGAGGAGATGTGCGCCGACGGCCGGATCGGCGAGCGCGACCGGCGCTTGGCCGAGGAGATCGCCTACGGGGCGGTCCGGCACCGGGCCTCGATTGACGCGGTGATCGGCGAGGTCTCGTCCATGCCGCTGGCCCGCATCGAGACCGCGGTCCTGGAGGCCCTGCGCGGGGCCGTCTACCAGACCTTCTACCTGACCCGGGTCCCCGAGCACGCCGCGGTCGACGAGGCCGTGCGCCTGGCGCGCTCCTTCGCCGGCAGGAAGTCCGCGGGCTTCACCAACGCGGTGCTGCGCGCCGCGCTGGAGCTGCGCGCCGGGCGCGGCCGCGGCCAAGTTCCCGAAGAGAACCGGCGCGCGGCGCTGGCCTTCCGGGGCGGCGAATACCTGTTCCTGAACCGCCCGCTCCTGCCCGACCCCGGTTCGGACCCGGCCGGCTGGCTGGCCGCCCACTACAGCTATCCGCGCTGGCTGGTCGAGCGCCTGATTGAGGAGCACGGCCGCGGGGCTGCCGAAGCCATTTTCCAGTGGGGCAACGAGGTGCCGCCGGTCACCGTGCGGGTCAACCCCCTGCGCGCGGAGGTCCGGGCGCTGGCCGGGCGCGAGCCGAAGGAGCTCTGCGCGGCCGGGGAAATCTTCTCGGGCTGTTCATGGGCGGCGCGCGGCGAGCTGCCCGGCTGCTATCGCCTCAAGCCCGACCGGCCGGTGGGCGGGCTCTCCGGCCTGCGCGGGGGGCTCTTCACCGTGCAGGACGGGGCCCAGCAGCGGGCCGCGGCGCTCCTGGCCCCCGGGCCGGGCGAGAAGGTCCTGGACCTCTGCGCCGCGCCCGGCGGCAAGGCCACGCAGCTGGCCGAGCTGGCCGGCGACCGCGCCGAAATCCTGGCCTGCGATGCCGATGCCGGGCGCCTGGAGCTCGTAACCGAGGCCGCCGCGCGGCTGGGCCTGCGCAGCATCGCGACGCGCGTTCTGGAGGTCCCGCCGCTGCCCGCCGAGCTCGCCGGGCAGTTCGGGGCGGTGCTGGCCGACGTGCCCTGCTCCAACACCGGGGCGATGAACCGCCGGGTGGAGGCCCGCTGGCGCGCGCGGCCCGAGGCGGTGGCGGCCCTCGCCGGGCGCCAGCGGGGGATACTCGGCGCGGCGCTGGCGGCCGCCCGGCCCGGCGGCCGGGCCCTCTACGCGACCTGCTCGCTGCTGGCCGCCGAGAACGGCGAAGTGGTCCGCGCGGTCCTGGCCTCGCGGGAGGGCGTCCGGCTGGTGAGCGAGGAGACCATACTGCCCCGCGCGGGGCTGGGCGACGGGGCCTACCTGGCGCTTCTGGAGGCCTGAACCAGCTCGATAAACGCGCCCGCCTTGGCCATCTCCGAGGTGATCTCGTTCATCATCTCCGGGAGGTCCGCCTCCGAGAGGCCCAGCAGGTCCCAGGCCGCCGGGGAGACCACGGGTATCTTCTGGTCCCCGCCCGAGCCGATCAGCAGCGCGCGGACCAGGATGTCGGCCACGTGCGCGGCGGCGACCAGCTTCCGGCCCTCCTCGGAGGCCGCCTCGGGCTCGTGGTGGAAGCGCAGCACGTCGACCATCTTCTCGGGGAGCTTCCAGTGCTCCATGAGCAGCCCGCCGACCTCCGCGTGGCTGGTGCTGAGGACTTCCTTCTCCGCCTCGATGAGGGTCACGTCCTGGGCCTGGACCCTGGCCATCACCCGGGCGAAGTCCGTGCCCATGTGCTGGTGGAGCACCAGCTTGCCCACGTCGTGGAGCAGCCCGCACATGAAGGCGTCCTCGCTGAGGGGCAGCCCCTGGCGCGCGCCCACGACGTTGGCGGCCACCCCCACCCCCACGGAGTGCACCCAGAAGTTGCGGTAGCCGAAGGGCAGGCCCTGGGCGTCGAAGGCGTCGAACACGAAGGCCGACAGGGCGATGCTGCGGATGGTCTGGAAGCCGAGGATGACCACCGCGTGGGTTATGGAGGAGATCTTCCGCGTGAAGCCGTAGAAGGCGCTGTTGACCAGCTTGAGTATCTTGGCGCTGAGCGCCAGATCGTGGGAGATGATCTCGTTGATGTCCCCGGCCGAGGCGGTGGGGTCGTCGACCAGCTCGTTGACCCGGGCGACCACCGACGGCAGGGTGGGCAGGCCGTCGATGGAGCCGATGATCCTCTCGAGCCTGGCCAGCGCGGTTCCCATCGGCTATCCCGGCGGCAGGTTGCCGGCCTCCAGGTGCGCGCGCGCGGCCCGGTAGATGGCGGCCATCAGGGGGTCCTCACCGATCAGGGCGAAGGCCCGCTGCTGGTCGGCCAGGGCATCGGCCAGCCGGTGGGGGTCGACTCCCTCCTCCTCTTCCTCGGCTTTCTGGAGGTCCTCGGGGCCCATGACCGTCACGGCCTTGACGCCCCGGCGCCCGATCAGCGATATGTGCGCCCTGGTCAGGCGGGTGCCGGCGGTCAGCAGCGCGTTGCCGCGCGCGTCCAGCACGTCCTCGGCCAGGACCGCGCCGTCCTGGACGTCCCTGAGCTTGACCTCGGCAGGCATGCGCGGCCCTTCCCTGCTGGAGACACCGGCGCGGACAATGGATTTTAGGCCCGGCGCGCCCGCCTGCAAGGTAAACTTGCCGGCCGGCGCGCCGCCGGCCGGTGCCGGGCCCCGCGGCGCCCGGGAGCGCCCCGGTTCTCAGCTTGACGGGCTTATCGGAAGCAATAGGATAGCCCGTGAAACTGGGCATCTCGCAAGGAAAGAGACCTTGGCCGCCGGCAAGAAACGAGGCCTGACCTACCGCGACGCGGGCGTCGACATCGAGGCCGGTGAGCGGATGGTCAAGGGCATAAAGCGCCTGTGCCGTTCGACCTACGGTCCGGCGGTGCTCTCGGAGATAGGCGGTTTCGCCGGCGCCTTCCAGATCGACGGGGCCCTGGGCCTGCTGGGCAGGCGGCTGCGCTCGCCGGTGCTGGTGGCCTCGACCGACGGGGTGGGCACCAAGCTCCAGGTCGCTCTGGCCACCGGCAGGCACGACACGGTGGGCATCGACCTGGTGGCCATGTGCGTCAACGACCTGGTGGTCACCGGGGCCACGCCCCTCTTCTTTCTGGACTACTTCGTCACCGAGAAGCTCGACCCGGAGGTCGGCACCCGGGTGGT
>CAZONU010000119.1:0-771 GCA_964581145.1 uncultured Planctomycetia bacterium | reverse complement strand
CCGGCTGCCTGCCGGAGGGCGAGTACGACCTGGCCGGCTTCGCGGTGGGCCTGGTCGAGAAGCACAAGATGATCGACGGCTCCCGGGTCGAGGCCGGGGACGTGATCCTGGGCTTGGCCTCCACCGGGCTGCACTCCAACGGGTTCAGCCTGGTCCGCAAACTGCTGCTGGAGGCCGGCGGCTGGAAGCTGGAAAGCAAGGTGCCCGAGCTGGGCCGCACGCTGGCCGAGGAGCTGCTGGAGCCCACCCGCATATACGTCAACCCGCTTCTCAAAGTCTTCAGCGAGTACAAGGTCAAGAAGGTGGTCAAGGCCCTGGCGCACGTGACCGGGGGGGGGCTGCCCGGCAACGTGCCGCGGGTGCTGCCCAAGGGGCTGGCCGCGCGGATAGTCAAGGGCTCCTGGCCGGTGCCGCCGGTTTTCGAGCTTATCCGCCGCGCCGGGGAGATCGAGGAGGCGGAGATGTTCCGCACCTTCAACATGGGCGTGGGCATGGTGCTGGTCTGCCCGGAGTACTACAGCGCGGCCATCGCCCGCCGGCTCAGGAGGCTCAAGGTCCCCACCTGGCGGATCGGCGAGGTCGTCGAGCGCTCGGCGAAGGAAGAGTTCGAACTGGTCTAGCTGCAGAAAGGAAAACGCACCGATGCCGAGCGAGGTCAAGATCAAGCGCGCGCTGGTCAGCGCCTGGGACAAGAGCGGGATCGTGGAGTTCGCCCGGGAGCTGGTGGCGCTCGGCGTGGAGATACTCTCCACCGGCGGGACGGCCAAGAAG
>CAZONU010000118.1:4016-12769 GCA_964581145.1 uncultured Planctomycetia bacterium | reverse complement strand
GCTATCCCCTTGGGCCACCAGCCCTTCTTCCCCCCGGACTGGTCCAGCTTGTGGGTCTTGCCGGTGCGGGTGTCCCTGATGACCGCCACCTTGACCTTAATGTCCGGCTTGCGGTATCTGACCTTCTTGGGCACCAGCACTCCTGTCTCGGGGTCCTTGACTATAATGGTCTTTTCGCCCCAGTCCTCGCGCGTCTCGATGGCCATGCTGATCAGAATGGCCTCGGAGTCGAAGACCACCTTGACGGGCTTGCCGCCGATGCGCTTGACCGCAGCGGCCTTAATGCGCTTGCCGAGCAGGGAGCGCATCATGTGCCTCACCGGCTCGGCCCGGCCGGGCAGCCACTTCTTGAACCCGAAGTTGCCGTACCGCTTCCTGCCCAGCAGCAGCTCGCCGGAGAACTGGATCTGCACCTCGCCGGGGGTCTCGATCTTGACCGGGGCGGTGAACCTCGTGACGTAGCCCGGGCCCCCGAGCAGGCCGGCCAGCTCCTTGGGAGCGTCCTTCACGTCCAGGTCCTTGGCGAGCTTCATCTTCTCGGGGAAGCTGGCCGCCGCCCGGGCGCGGTACTCGTAGGCCTCCCGGGGGGGCAGCTTGATCTCGGTGATGGCCAGGCCCTGCTCGGTGCCGGCCGCGCCCCCGGTGGGAGTCACCGTGACCTTCCTGCCCTCGAGCCTCAACGTGAACAGCGGCGCGGTCGGCCACTTCTTCTCGGCGGCCTTCCTGCGCCAGACCTGCAGCAGCTTCACCGACCAGTTCTTGTCCAGGCTGCTGAACAGGGCGGCCAGCTCGGCCTTGCCCAGGTACACGCCCTTGACCTCCATTGTCGGCAGGGCCAGGACGCCCTCCGTTGGCGGAGGCGGCCCGATGACGCGGCCCTTCTTCAGGTGCTTGAGGAGCGGGTCGGGGTACCCCGCGGCGATGAGCTTCCGCCTGGTGGGGCCAACCCCCGGATCGGTCCGGCCGGTGAACCGGCCCGCGCAGGCCCAGAAGCCGGTGCCCTTCGGCTCGGGCTCATGTACGAAAGCCTCGTCTACGCCCTTGCCTTTAAGTGTTGTCACCTCGGCATCGGCCCCGGCACGCTCGGCGGGGCCGAAGGCCTTGGCCAACAGAGTCCAGTTCTTCGGAGGCGGCTCACCCGGCGGGTCCGGCCGGGGGTGGAGCTTCCAGGAGGCCAGGCCGTCGGGCACGTTCTCGTCGAGCCGGGCCATGCTCCTCTTGAAGTCGTCGCTGTAATCCGGCGTGGGCGGCACCT
Source organism: uncultured Planctomycetia bacterium (assembly GCA_964581145.1). GTDB lineage: Bacteria > Planctomycetota > SZUA-567 > JAKLDR01 > JAKLDR01 > CAZONU01. Next base: position 11,514 of record CAZONU010000118.1, on the reverse strand, counting down.
CTACCTTGCGCTTCTTGGCCACATCCAGCTTCCGGAAGGCGCCGTCAATTTCCTTGATGCTGACGGCCTGCTGGCGCTCGGAGAGGTGCGTCTTGGCGATCAGGCCCAGGCAGCCCAGGATGACCGCCACCGCGACTATCTTGTCGAGGTGATCCTTGATCCGGTTCATGGGGACACCCCCGCCGCCCGCGGCGGCAACTGGCTCACCTTGGCCCGCACTCTACCTCCTCCGTGGCGCCGGGTCCAACCTCTCGTTGAACTCCGGGATCACCCCGGTAAGGTTCACTTTGACCGGCCACTCCAGGTAACGCCCGTGGCCCGCCGCGCGTTCACGATTTAGCTCCTCGCTGCCGGCGGCGGTCGCCGGCCACCCGGCCACCCGTGTAAGCTTCAAGTGCTCCGCCCAGAAGCAGAAGGCCCGCTTCTGGACCAGCTTCCCTTCCTTGTTCCTGGCCATGCCGATGGCCTCCAGCTCGCGGAGCAGGGCGGGGACCACCGCCAGGTGGCAGCTCACCTTGAGCTCAACCCTGTGAGGCGCATAGGGCACCTTGGCTCTGGCCGCCGCGGCCCCGCGAAGAAAGACCAGGCTGATGATCTTGTCCACCCCGCGCGGCTCGACGACCTCGCGCTCCTTGACCTTGCCGTCGGGGCCCATGACGACCCCGCCCTCGGGGTTCTTGACCGGGTCCAGGCGGCGGACGGAGACCTTGGCCCGGGCCAGGGCCATCAGGATCTGCCGGCGGAGCACCAGGCGGTGAAGAACCCTGGCGCGGTCCTGGGGCTTGCCCTCGTCTATCCAGCCGGTCACCCGGCCGTCCTTCAGCCATTGCAGCGGCCGGCCGAAGGTGAACAGGTTGACCCGGTCCTCCAGGGTCCGGAAGTCAATGCCCTCGCCCGCCTTCGCGAAGGCCGCGTCGACCCGCTTGTCCTCCTCCCGGACCCACTCCCGGAAGAGACCGATATGGGCCGGCGGCGGCGGCTTGAAATCCCTGCCCGGGTCGGCCTCGAAGCTGCGCGCCGCGAAGTGCTTCCTGACGAAGTCCCCGCGCGCCCTGCCCAGCGCCGAGTCCTGGGCGCGCTTGGCCTTCTCCAGCCTGGGCGTGGGCAGGTTCTTGAGGCTGCGCGTGAGCGGATAGAGCCTGTAAAGCTTCCGGTCCCACTCCTGGACCTTGGCCCGCTCCATGTCATCGAGGGAGATGTCCTCCTTCTTGGTTTCCTCCGGTATGCCCAGCAGCTTCTTCTGGAGCTTCTCAACCTCTTTGCTGTTCATCTTCCTGCCGTTGGGCTTCTTGCCCGAGGCCAGCTGCCTGATGCCCTCGGTGAGCTTGCGGGGAGACCCCTCGGGATCGTCAGCCACCGCCACCGTCACGAGGCGCGCGGCCAGGAAGCGCTTGTCCTCGATGAGCTTGCGGTTGCCGCTGCGCGTCGGGACGATGACCGCCAGGTAGACGACCAGGCCAACCGTCGCCGCCCCGCCCAGGATGCCCCAGGATACGTAGTCCTTGTTCATGGCCTCAGCCCTTCTCGCCGCCGCCGGAGGCCGAAGTCGTCTCCTCGGCCGCCGCCGCCTTCTCGGGCGCCTCGGGCTCGTAGAGCCACAGGCCCCGGAAGACCCAGGCGTTGCGGATCTGGCCGGCCCGGGGAGGCCTGCCCTTCCGCCACTCCTCGGTGAAGTGCTCCAGGACCTGGGGCACGTCGCCGCCGGCCTTCCACTCGTCCTTCTCGCCCGGCCGGAGCTTCCCGGCCACCTCGCGGAGGCCCCGGAAGCCCTTTACCTCGTGCAGTGCCTTCTCGAACTTGAGCACGGGTTCGACCGAGGGGTACCTGCCCTTTTCCCCCCGGCACTCGAAGCCGGCCACGACGTACAGCCGGCCGTCGGTCCGGTCGCCCAGCAGGCCCCTGAAGTGCGGGTCGCTCCTGAGGCGGCTCAAGCGCGGGTCCTTCAGCGGGCTCTGGCGGGAGACGTACAGGTCGCTGAGGAACATCTCGCCCGCGGCCGGCTGCCCGGCCGGCCGGGGGAGCTTCCTGTTGTGCTCGTCCACCTGGGCCAGCAGCTTGGCGGCCACCTCGCCCCAGCGCCCGCGCTCCATGCCGATGCGGCCCCAGCGCTCCAGCTGGGTCCTGCGCGGCTTGATCAGCCCGGCGGCGCTGCGGACCTTGGTCTGTCTCGCCGCCGTCTCCTTGAGGCGCTTCTCCATCTTCGCGTTGCGGCCCTCCTCGCCGTCCAGGCCGGCGGTCTCGTTCTTGGCGGCCACGTACTCGCTGACCACCAGGCCGGCGATGGCCGCGGCCGCGACGATGAAGAGCTTGCGCCGGGTGCGGGCCTGCTTCTCGCGGACCAGCGAGTCGGGCAGCAGGCCCATCTCCACGTGGGCCAGGCCCAGGCCCTGCAGCGCCAGGCCCAGTGCCGGGCCCATGCCCGGGAACTCCTCCGCGAACCAGGTGGTGTCGATGGCCGAGGAGACCGCCACGCGCTGCGGCGTGCTGAGCATCTCCAGCTCCGTCTCGATGTTCTGGCTGAGGAAGTCGACCATGCCCGGCAGCCGGAAGGTGTGGCCCAGCCCGAATATCCGGCTGATGCGCACGTTGCGCTGCAGCGACAGGTAGTAGCCGCTGGTGCGCTGTATCTCGCCGGCCAGGCTCCGCAGGGTGGGCTCGATGACCTGGAACATCTTCTCGTACTGCTTGCTCTCGGCCAGCTTGGTCTTGAGGTTCTCGGCCTCCGCGAAGGGCATGCGGAACTTCTGCTCGAACACGTGGGTGAGGTCCGCCCCGGCCACCGGCAGCGGCCGGAACCAGAAGCTGCCCCCGTGGAGGACCACGAAGTCGGTGACCTTGGCGCCGGCGTCCAGGATCAGGCTGGTCTCCATGGGCTGGACGTCGTAGTGCACGTAGTTGAGCACCGCCACCGGGCTGGGGGTCAGGCCGGCCACGTTGAGGCCCTGCTCGCGCAGCACGCTCAGCAGGCGCTCGACGATCTCCTTGCGGATGGCCACCAGGCTCACGGCCAGCTCGCCGGGCGAGCCGCCCTGAGCGGTGCGGTAGTCCCAGACCACCTCCTCCAGCGGGAAGGGCACCTGCTGGCGGGCCTCGTAGCGGACGATCTCCGGCACCTTGCGCTCGCCGACCGCCGGGAGGTTGAAGGGCCGGAAGAAGACCTGGTTGCCGGCCACCGAGGCCACCACCGGGGTGGTGCCGAACTTCTTGCGGCGGACCAGCTCGGCGACGGCCGCGGCGTTGCGCATGTCCCGGGTGGACTCGTCGTCGCTGTGCTCGATCTCGATAACGTCGAAGTCGGTCACCTCCGCCCCGCTGCCGGTCCTGCGGAGCTTCACCGCCTTGATGCTCGACGAGCCGATGTCCAGGCCCCAGGCTGCAGTGCTTCCGAACATGGTTCCCCCGTCCCTGACTCTGCCCTCACGCTGGGGGGACGCACAACGTGCGTCCGCGTGACCGACCGCCTCGCGCCTGCACGCGAAAATCGGCCGGCCCTCGCAGGGCACGGCCCCTAATTAATGATTAGAAAGCTAGCGGCAGCCCGAGGGGCTGTCAAGGCAATTTCCGCCCCGCGGCGCGGGCACTTGTGCGCCCGGTTTTCGGCCCGGTTTTTGCACTTGACGCCGCCGGATGCGGCGCGCAAGGCGCGCCCCCACAGGCGGAAGGGGGCGCGGGCCGACGCACCCCAATCACGTCTGGAGCTGCGATTTCACACGCGGATGCACCTCGTCCGAGGTCGCGTCCCGCTTGGTGTCCCTGGTCAGGCCGTTCTTCCCGGCTTCCAGGAAGCTCTTCGACCAGCGGTAGTACACCGTCGGAGCGATCCCCTCCCGCCGGCACAGTTCCGACACCGGGATCTCCCCGCGCAGGCCCTCCAGCACGATGCGGATCTTCTCCTCCGCGCTGAACTTTCTCCGCGTCGCCTTCCGGATCTCCTTGACCACGTTGCGCTTTGCCATTTCGGCTCCCCTCCCCAGGGCCGTCCTGCGGCCCAGCTTCGGGAACCAAACCGCCGCGTCAAGCTCTTTGGGGGTACCCCCAAAGAGCTTGACTACTCACTTACCTCCAGGCTATTATCTGTCCCAATGATGCTGACGGGAAACACTGAAGCCTACCTGCACCTTGATCGTTTGGACGAGGCGCTGGCTGCCAGCAAGGAATCGCAGTCCTTATTCAGCAAGCATGGCGACATCCCTCGCGCCGTAAAGACATACGCCCAACTCGGCAAGAAGGAGGACTGACAATGGCAGATGAGAGAGTTGATGTGTACGACGAAAACATGAAGCTTCGGGGCCAGCTGCCTCGAGATGAAGCCCACGCTTCAGGAGCATGGCATCGCTCTATCCACTGCTGGATAGTCCGCCCCGCCGACCGTGGGTACGTGCTATTTCAGAAACGTGGCAGAGATAAGAAGCTCTTCCCAAATGCACTCGACATTTCTGCCGCTGGTCATTACAGCGCGGGCGAGAAACCGCAAGATGGCGTGCGAGAGATCCTCGAGGAATTGGGACTGGCCATAAACTTCAGTGAGCTGATACCACTCGGCGTCAAGTTCGACGTCGCCAAGATTGGCGATGTGGTGAACCGTGAATTCTGCGATGTGTATTTGCTACGACGTTCGGAGGCACCATCTGAGTACAAAATGGACAGCAATGAGGTCGAAGGTCTTGTTCAGATGGACATTGCGGAGGGCCTTTCTCTCTTCTCTGGCGAGCGTGCCAGCGCGCATGTTCAAGGTGTCGAGTGGGACGCGCAAACAGAGAAATGGAATGCCATAGAGATGGATGTTCAGACGAAAGATGTAATTCCTCGGATCGACCCGTACCATCTGAAAATCTTCATCATGGCCCAACGCCTGTTGAATGGAGAGAAGTACCTTAGTGTATGACGGGGCGAGGCAGAAATCATGGCCACTCTACTCCTGCTGCGCCATGCAGTGGCAACGAAGAATGTCGAAGACCGCCACGGGGGCGACGGTTCTTCTTTGGTCAATAGAATCCGGGGACATAACACTATTTCTTCCTCTTGACGCTCCGCGCCCGCGGAACTAGCCTGCCGCCCCATGGCGCGAATAGCCCGAGTGGTGGTGCCCGGATACCCGCATCACGTGACCCAGCGCGGGGTGCGCTCCATGGACGTATTCGACGACGACCGCGACCGCGAGATTTACATCGAGCTCATGGCCGAGCAGTGCCGCCGCTTCCGCGTCGAGGTGCTGGCCTGGTGCCTGATGAGCAACCACGTCCACCTGGTGATGGTCCCCTCGCGCGCGGCGGCCCTGGCCGCGGCGGTGGGCGAGGCGCACAAGCGCTACACGCGCATGAAGAACTTCGCCTCCGGCGCGCGCGGCTACCTCTTCCAGGGACGCTTCGGCTCCTGCGTGCTCGACGAGCGCCACCTGCTGGCCGCCGCCCGCTACGCGGAACTCAACCCGGTGCGCGCCGGGACGGCCGCGTCCGCCAGGGACTACCGCTGGAGCAGCGCGCGCTTCCACCTGGGCAGGCGCAAGACCGACCCGCTGGTCGCCGACCGCACCCTCCGGGGACTGGTGGACGACTGGGCGGCGTTCCTGGGCGAAGAGGACACAGCGGCGCAGGCGGCGCTGCGCCTGGCCACGCGCACCGGGCGGCCCGCCGGCAGCCGCCGCTTCCTGCGGCGCATGGAAAGGCTCACCGGCCGGACCCTGCGGCGCGGCCGGCGCGGCCGGCCGCCGAAGGCGGGCAAGTAGAAAATAGTATTATGTCCCCGAAATAGCGAAATTCGCCCGATGTGGCTTTCCGCGCTTGACTTGTGCCCGAAAAAGAATACCCTCATCTCCCGGCGCCCGGCCGAAACCGGGTTTTTTCTGCCCCCCCCCGCGGGAGGAAAACACTCCATGATCAGCCCCGACACCCCCCTCCTCGAGCGCCTGGCCGCCGCCGAGTTCGGGCCCCGCCAGACCCTCAAGCTGCGCCGCTACCTGAGCGTCTCGCCCGAGGACCGCAAGGAGCTCCGCGACTTCTTGGCCAACTTCGACCGGGACCTGGCCCCCAGCCTGCCCGCCGAGGAGGCCACCGTCCGCCACGGCGCCTTCCTGTGGGCCATGGGCCAGGACGAGGAGGCCGAGAAGCTCCTCAACCACCGCCGGCACGTGCCCCTGGCCTGCTTCCTGGTCGGCCATATCCGCCTGGCCCGCGGCGGCGTCCGGGAGGCCGCCGACATCTTCGAGCAGTCCGCCGCCAGCGCCCCGGACCCCACCGTGGACCTGGCCAGCCGCGGCGAGTGCCTGCACCGCCTGGGCCGCGCCAAGGAGGCCGCCGAGGTCGCCGCCAAGGCCGCCAAGAAGGCCCCCGGAGCCCCCGAGGTCCTCTACCTCCAGGGGCTCCTGGCCGAGGACGAGGGCGACCAGCAGAAGGCCCTGGACCTCTACGAGCAGGCCCTGGCCGCCGACCCCGAGCTCCCCGGGGCCAACTTCCGCAGCGCCTGGATACTCGACCTCCGCGGCTACGAGGAGGAGGCCGCCGAGCGCTATAAGCGCGTCGCCGGCGAGTCCAGCCTGTTCACCAACGCGCTGACCAACCTGGGGCTGCTCCACGACGAGAACAACCGCTTCGAGGCGGCCATCGCCTGCTTCGAGCAGGCCCTCAAGCTGGCCCCCACCAACGAGCGCATCCGCCTGTACCTCTCCGACGCGGTGGCCTCCACCGAGATGTACTACGACGAGGCCCAGGAGAAGGAGCAGGAGCGCATGGAGATGCTGCTGCGCACCCCGCTCAACGACTTCGAGCTCTCGGTGCGCAGCCGGAACTGCCTGGCCCGGCTGGGGGTCAAAAACCTCGGCGACCTCACCCGCCACACCGAGGACGACCTCCTGGCCCACAAGAACTTTGGGGAGACCAGCCTCCAGGAGATCAAGGACCTGCTCGCCGCCAAGGCCCTCTACCTGGGCCTGGGCCGCGACGAGGAGCGCCGCCGCCGCCAGCGCGCGCGCCTGGGCCCCGGCAGCGACAACCCGCTGCTCAACCGGCCCATCGCCGACCTGGGGCTCTCCGTCCGCGGCCGCAGCTGCATGCAGCGCCTGGGCATCGTGAGCATCGGAGACCTGGTGGGCCACAGCGAGAAGGAGCTCTTGAGCGTCAAGAACTTCGGCCAGACCTCGCTGCGCGAGCTGCGCGTCAAGCTGACCGAGCATAACCTCGGCCTCAAGAGCGACAAGTAGCCGGGCGCGGGCTCCCCGGGACAGAGCGGTGTTCGATCACGTCCGCGGCAAGCTGGTCAGGAAGACGCCCGCCGGTGCGGTCATCGAGGCCGGCGGCGTGGGCTACTTCCTGCGAATCTCCCTGGCCACCTTCGAGAAGCTCCCCCAGCCCGGCGCCGACTGCACGCTGCTGGCCCGGCTGCTCGTCCGCGAGGACGCCCAGGAGCTGGTCGGCTTCGCCGACGCCGCCGAGCGCGAGGTCTTCGGCGCGCTGATCTCGGTGAACGGCGTGGGCGCCAACCTGGCCCTGGCGGTGCTCTCGGC
>CAZONU010000118.1:0-4006 GCA_964581145.1 uncultured Planctomycetia bacterium | reverse complement strand
GGCCATGCGCCCCGCGGAGCTGGCCGCGGCGGTCAGGACCAGCAACGTCGCCGCCCTCAAGCGCGTCAAGGGCCTGGGCACCAAGAAGGCCGAGCGCATCGCCCTGGAGCTCCGCGGCAAGGTCGAGGAGTTCGGCGCCCCCGGGGCCGCCGCCCCGGGGCTGCCCTCCGGGGCCGCCGGGGACGCCGCCGGCGCGCTGGTGGCCCTGGGCTACAAGCGCGCCGAGGCCGAGGGCGCCGTCGACCGCGCCCTCCGGGAGCTGGGCCCCGGCGCGGGGGCCGGCGACCTCATCCGCCGGGCGCTGACCCACGCGAAATGAAACCGACAGCCACGGAGGCGCAGAGACACGGAGGTCTTGGTCTCTGGCGCGGAGAAACCCAACGCCGGTTTTCAATTCTCGGTCTTCAGTTTTCAGCCCTCCGGCCCACTGAACACCGGACACTGAACTCCCCGTCTCTGTGTCTCCGTGTCTCCGTGGCGGGGGCTGCGTGAACGGACGCACCCGCTGCCTGGTGCTGCGCCCCGGCGCGCTGGGCGACGCGATAGTCTCCCTGCCGGCCTTCGCGCTGGTCGGCCGCGAGTTCGCGGACCTCGCCCTCGCCCTGGCGGCCTCCCCGCCGGGCTGCCGGGTGGGCGAGCTCTCCGGCCTGTTCAGCCAGACCCGCCCCTACGAGTCGCCGGAGCTCTCGGCGCTCTTCGTCGACGCCGTGGAGCGGGACGGATTGTTCGAGGACGTCGCCGCGCTGGTGGCCTTCGGGGCCGGCGGCGCCGGGGAGATCGCCGAGCGCGCCGGCCGGGCCGGCGTGCCGCTGACGGCGAGCGTGGACACCTGGCCGGAGCCCGGCGCGGGGCACGTCGCCGAGCAGCTCCTGGCGCGCACCGCCGAGGCCCTGGGCGCGGACCTGGAGGCCGAGCCCCTGGAGCTCGCCGGCGTCCGGGCCCCCGCCGCGGGGGACTTCAGCCGGCCGGAGGCCCCGCCGCTGCCGCCCCTGAAAGTCGCGCCCGACGAGGCCGCCTGGGCGGCGCGGCCCGGCCGGAGAGTTGCGGTGGCCCCCGGCTCGGGCTCGGTGGAGAAGTGCTGGCCGGCGGCGCGCTTCGCGGAAGCCTGTCAGGTCCTGGCCGCCGAGCGGGAAACCCACGTCAAGCTGGTGCTGGGCCCCGCGGAGATGGAGCGCCCCGAGGTGCGCGCCGCTTTTCGAGACGTGCCCGGCACGGTCTCGGAGTGCTGGTCGGTGCCCGACCTGGCCGCGCTGTTCGCGGCCGGCGACCTCTACCTCGGCAACGACTCGGGCCTGAGCCACCTGGCCGCCTGGGCCGGGGCGGAGGGCCTGGCGGTCTTCGGGCCCACCGACCCGGAGCTGTGGGCGCCGCTGGGGCCCGTCGCGCCGGTGGCCATGGAGGGCCTGACCCCCGCGGGGCTGGCCGAGGCCGCCGGCCGCCTGCTCGATCTTCAGTAGAAGGAGAAGAAGCCATGCCCACCATCACCGTCGAGGGCCCCCCGGCCAGCGTCGAGGCCAAGCGCCAGCTTGTTCGCGAGGTGACCGCCGCGGCCTCGCAGGCCTACGGCCTGCCCCAAGAGATCATGGTCGTGCTGATCCGCGAGAACGCCCCCGAGAACGTCGGCGTGGGCGGCCAGCTGCTGGTCGACAGGAAGAAGAGCGGGGGTTGAGGGGGTTAAGTCCGGCGCAGTCCATATCATCACGCGAAGCAGCCTCTTGCCAAATATCCGCCTGTGCGTAAACTCCCGCCTGTGCAGGCCACTGGAGGAGCGGGCGTATGGGTATCAGCGGTAGATGCCGAAAGGTCGGACTCTTGCTGGCCGCCGCTCTCCTGCTCTGCGGGGCGGCTGCACTGATCGCCCACCGGCTGTGGCCCCGGCCCAATCTCGAAGAACGGCTGAAGCGGTCTCCAACGGTCGCCCTGCTGGCCTCGGACAAGACCTTCGCAGACGTCGCCAAGCGCGTCTATGGAGCACCAGACTTGTGGTTGGGACTGGCGATAGCCAACCCGGAGGTGAGGAAGTTCGCCCCCGGCCTGAGACTACTTGCTCCTTCGGAGGAATTGGCCGGGGCGCTTGCCAAGCGCTACAACCGCGACAGAGGAGCGGTCGGCGGCGGCTCTCTGCCATACATCGAGGACCTTCCCTACGCCCTGGAGCAGGAGCGCTGGCTGGCCGATGCGCGCGTATGGGTCAGCCCGGGCGGCAAGAGGCGCCTCACCGAAGTGCGCAATTGCCGACTCCTGTGCCGCTCGCTGCAACTGAGCGAAACGAACGCGAGCACAGGCCTGAGATGCGGATCGTTTGACAACGTCGTGGTGCGCTTCAGTGCGGACTCGCAGGAGGCTCTCGCGAAGATACGTTCCGACTACGACGAGTGGCAGGGCTCAGGCGGCAGGTACTATTACATTCACTTCAGGTGGGGCGAGCGAGGGTCAGCAGCGGCAGCCCACTACTCCAATTACGACGCTCCCGCTCAGGAGATGGACAAGGTCTTCGGGGCCGGCGCTGTCCAGCGCAGTAAGATTATTCGCGAGCTTTCACGCCAAGAGCCGGAAATGACCAGAAAGAGGCTGATCGCCGAGCTGTCTCACCCCAACGCTCATCGCCGCTGGCACGCGCTCAATGAGTTCTGCAAGTTGGGCTGCGATGCCTCGGGCATAGTCCCCCAGCTAATCAAGCTGATCGAGGAGGATGAAAGCCTGTATGTGCGACTGCAGGCCATCCACGCCCTGGACTACGCCGGCACAGCGGCGCAGGCCGCCGTGCCGGTCCTCAAGAAGGCGCGCAACGACAAGAACGGCAGGATACGCAGCGCGGCGGCTTTTATCCTCGACAACCTGCCGCACAAGTTGAAGCGGGCCGGGTCGGCCGAACGGTAGGCCCAACCGCGCCCGGCGTTGACTTCCGGGCCGAAGCGGATCACGATATTGGGCAAAGGAAGCGTCGCCCCCGCCCCACTTGCCCCTTGACCCCGGCGGGCGGCGGGACTATCCTGTTCGGAGGCAGGGAGCGGTATGCAGGGAGGCCCGGCCCCTTCGAGGGAGGAGCGCACATGCCCGGAGCGGAGAGGCGCAAGGCGCCGCGGTTCAAGATCAAGGACTGCTACCTGAAGTGCTCCAAGGGGGGGCTGCTGCTCTTCCTGGAGAAGCCTGCCGGCCGCGGCCCGCTGCCGGTGCTCAACCTCAGCCGCGGCGGGGTGGAGTTCGCCTCGTCCAAGAGCATGGACGTCGGCCGCAAGCTGCGCATCAAGCTGGACGTGCCCGCCTTCCACGAGCTGCTCAAGTTCCGCGGCCAGGTCCGCTGGGTCAAGGCGGTGCCCTTCCGGGACCTGTTCCGGGTGGGGGTGCAGTTCACCAAGGTCACCCCGGCGATAGAGAAGCGCCTGCGCAGCCTGGAGCAGGACCCCATGATGCGCCGCATCGAGCGCGTGGGCCAGGGGCTGTTGGACTAGGGCGGACCCACGGGGACAGGAACCGGAAGCCCGCAGGGATCGGTTCCTGTCCCCGGAAGCACTATATTTCCCGAAAGGCCCGGCCGCCAATCCCGAAATAGACTCATGTTCCCGGGGCGCATGGCCGAATAGATACGGCGCGGAGCAGGGGGGAATCAATGGACGCGGACAGGTTCAACCGGACGGTTATCGCCCTCAGGGTGATTCTCAGGCACATCGAGGAGCTCAAGAAGCGGCATCCCGGAGCGGCGGCCGTGCTCGAGAACGGCCTGGGGCGCGGCTGACCCGGACAGCCCGCCACAGAGGCACGGAGGCGCCGAGAGCGGGACCCCATTTCGGACCCGCCACGGCGGGCAAGTTTCGGATTTGGGCCCGCCGCGGCGGGCAAGATTTCGGAACCGCTCAAGCGCTCGTCCCCTTCAATCCGCTTCATTCCGCAGTCCGCAATCCCTGGCCGCCGCAGCTCGCCGGAGCGGAGGAGGCCGCAATCCCTGGCCGCCGCAGCTCGCCGGAGCGGAGGAGGCCGCAATCGAAGTGGCGCGGGCGGGCTCATA
>CAZONU010000117.1:10734-12822 GCA_964581145.1 uncultured Planctomycetia bacterium | reverse complement strand
GCGTGTGTCTCGACACCGGCCACACCAACATGAGCGGCCTCCCGGCCAGTGATGAGGCCGCCGCCGCGGGCGGGCGGCTGCTTTCCGTGCACCTTCACGACAACGACGGGACCGGCGACGGGCACGCCGTCCCCGGCGAGGGCACCGTCGACTGGACCGCTCTGGGAAAGGCGCTGGCCGCTTCGCCCGCCGAGCCGCTCTTGACCTTCGAGGTGCGCCGCGGGCCCGAAGGGCTGGAAGTCACGCTGGCCGCGCTGGCCGCGGTGCGCGACCGCTGGGAGGGGGCGTAGCTTGGGCGGCCAATACGGCGTTTCCACCTGCATCAACGCCGGCCTGGGGCGCGCGGATCTCTTCGGGGAGATCGCCGCGGCGGGTTTCAGAAGCGTGGAGCTCTTCGTCGACCCCGCCGGCCCGGAGAGCTGGACCCATGACCCGGAGGCGATGCGCCGCGACCTGGAGGCCGCGGGGCTCAGGGCCGTGTCGCTGCACACCCCGTCGTCCGGCTGGAAGAACAACCACCCCGACGAGGAGGTCCGCCGGGCCTCGCTGGAAGCCGCCGCGGCCTGCTTCGGGCCCGCCGGGGAGGTCGGCGTCGGCGTCGTGGTGGTCCACCCCACCAGTTCGGACACGCCGCTCACCGACGAGGAGTTCGCGGCCAACCGCCGCCGGGCCCGCGAGTCGGTGAGCGAACTGGCCGGGCGCGCCGGGAAGCTGGGGCTCAAGCTGGCCGTCGAGAACCTGCCCGCCCGCGGCAAGCCGCGCCCGGGGGCGCGGGTCGCCGAGCTCCTGGAAATGCTCGAAGGTCTCGGCGAGCACGTGGGGGTATGCCTCGACGCCGGCCACTCCAACTCGAACGGCGAGAACGCCGCGGAGGAGGCCCGCCTGGCCGGCGCGCGGCTGCTGGCGGTGCACCTTCAGGACAACGACGGGGCCGGCGAGGACCTGCACTGGATTCCGGGAACCGGCACCACCGACTGGCAGGCCCTGGTCCGCGCGCTGGACGAGGCCGGCTTCTCCGGGGGGCGGAACTTCGAGGTGCCCGCGAAGAAGGGGGAGGTGGCCGGGACCCTCGCGAAGCTGGCCGCGCTGGCGGCCGCCTGGAGGCAGCTGTGAGAGGCTCGCTGATGAAGGACAACGTGCGCAAGCTGCAGCGCTGGCTGCTCCTGGTGGTGGCTTTCCTGGCCCTGGGCCTCGGCGAGGAGTGGGTCACGAAGCTGCTGCGGGGCGCCGGGTGGAGCCGCTGGCTCAAGGCCCTGATTATCATGCTGGTGGTGGGCCTGGCCTATGCCCTGGCCGCCGAGGTGCTGGCGCCCTATCTGCACAGGTCGGTCCGCAAGGTGCACGGCGCGGTCAAGCCCGGTCACGGCCTGCTGGCCGGAATGATCGGCGCGGTCTTGCTCCTGGTCGCCGTTTACGTCGGCTACTACTTCACCTTCACGTAGCGGCCGGGCCGGCGCTCAGCGGCCGTTGACCTCGCAGAACCTGGCGAAGGAGCGGTCGTAGGTCTTCTCGACGTCCGGCGGGAAGCAGCAGCCCGGCAGCTCCTTGATCCTCAAGTGATAGGCCAGGCAGTCGCAGCACTTGCCGTGCCGCGGGCAGCCCGGGTAGGTGCAGGCGCAGTCGCGCTCGTTGCTGCACTCCTTGGCGGGGCTCATGGGCTTCTCCTTTCGGACCGGTTCCCGGCAACCCCCTCCATCATCGCCCGGGGCGGGCCGGTTCTCAAGTCTACCTGGTTATGATCACGGCCGTGCCCACCGGACACGCCTCGAAAAGCTCGCGCATGTCGCCGTCGTCCAGGGCCACGCAGCCCAGCGTCCAGTCGCGGGAGGAGCCGCGCCCGTGGATCTCGATCCAGGAGCCCAGCGGGGTGTCCTGCGGCGGCATGCGCCCGGCCTTGATCGCGCTGGCGATGGCCTGGTGCTGCGCGCGGGTGATCAGCCCGGCGGCCAGCCCGCGCGCGGCGTCCTCGGCGTTGGGGTAGCTGAGCACCAGGGCCAGGCCGAACTTGCTCCGGGGGTTCCTGGCGCAGACGTAAAACTCGCCCTCGGGGGTGGCCCCGTCGCCCTCGCGCTGCTTGTCTGGCCCGGG
>CAZONU010000117.1:0-10724 GCA_964581145.1 uncultured Planctomycetia bacterium | reverse complement strand
CCGCTCGACGAACTCGCCGTCCCTGATCGCCATGCAGATACAGACCGACGGCTTCATCAGCCAGGCTCCTGCCAGGAAGGGGGGGGATGCAGGCCCCGTGAAACGCGAAGGCGGTTGGTCAGCGTTGGCCGAGCTTCCTGGATTTCTCGGTGGCGGCCTCGACGGCCTCGATGAGCGCGGCGCGCAGGCCGCTGGTCTCGCGCTCGTCGGCCTCGACGACGTCGGCCTTTAGTCGACAACAGCGCTGCACGACGTTGGCCAGCACGGCGGAGTCCTGCGCATTCACGGCGTCGACATGTTCTTCGAGATACGCGAAGAAGTCGGCGTCGAGGATCACGCCGTATTTCACGACTTCAGCCAGACCGGCGCGGTACTCGCGCTCGACCCGCCCGTCGCGGCAGAGGTAGACCCGGCGGGCGCGCTTGGCCACCCAGACGACGGTCCCCTTCCGGGGGACGGCGGCGGGGAGCTGGGGGGCGGGGGCCGGCGCGTGGTTCACGGCTGGGGGTGCCTTTCTCTCCCCCGGCCTGGAGCGCGGCCAGAGGACCAGCGCGGCGGCGGCCAGGGCCAGCAGCCCCACCGCGCTCCAGGCCGGGGCTCGCGCGCGCACGGCTCAGCGGGGGGCCGCGGCCACCGTGAGCACTATCTGCCGGGAGGCCCTGGCGGCGTCGGCGGCGGCGGCGGCCGGCTCGCGCCGCGCGGGGGGCGGGGCCTTCTCCGCGGGCGCGCCGCCCTGGTCGCGGAGGGTGACCTCCAGCACGTAGCTCCGGCCGGGCGCCAGCTCGCGGGGCACGTTGAAGCGGATTACCAGGTGCAGGTCGCGCAGCGGCGAGCGGGTCCGGTGGCGCACCCGCGAGAACTCCGGGATGTTCCTGACCACGACGTACTTGCGCTCGCCGCGCCGGTCGGTGACTTCCTCCAGGAACTTGAGGTCCACGTCCAGGTCGGAGCGGTGCTCGCCGGAGGGCTGCTTGAGGCACTGGAAATTGAGCACCTCGCAGTAGGCCAGGACGCTCTCGCCGGGAGCCACCGTCTTGACCGCGCGCTCGGTGTAGACCCCGTAGCTGCGGACCTGGTCGACCAGGGTCAGCGCGCGCAGGCCCAGGCGCCTGCCGGCCGTGGCCCTGCGGAGCAGGTCCTCCAGGCACGCCCCCGCCCTGGCCTTGTCGCCGGTGCGCCAGTAGCCTGTCCCCAGGAGGGCCAGCCGCTGGATCTCGTACTTGTCGGCGCGCCGGCCGGGCCCGCTCAGGGTCCCCAGGGGTTCAAGGGCCTTCACGACCTCGGTGGGGCTGTCCAGGGCCAGGGCGGCGGAGGCCAGGCGCAGGCGGGCCAGGACCTCCTGCCTCGTCGGCCGGACGCCCGCGCCCCGCCGAGGCAGCTTGCCGACCTCGGCCTTGAGGAACTCCGCGGCGGCGGCCAGGGCCGCCTCGGAGCTGCGCGGGCTGAAGAGCTCCCCCAGCGCCTTGCGGCCCTTCTCGGCCTGGCCGGCGAGGATGTAGAGCGCGGCCAGCCGCTCGCGGTCCTCGCGCGAGGCCCCCGGCCGGGCGCAGGCCTTCTCGGCCGCCGCGACCTCCGCGGCGAGGTCCAGCTTCTCGGGGAGCTTCGCGGGAGGTCTTTTCGTTTTGGGATCGGCCGGCGGGGTGCCGGCGGCGGCCGGGAGCGCGGCGGCGAGCAGCAGGGCGGGCACCGCGGCGAGGCATTTCGGGGTCATGTCTTGCTTGTTCTCCTCGCCGTCAGAGCATAGCCGGCCCCGGGTCGAGAGGCAAGGATGAAATCCGGGCCCCGGCGGTGCGCGCAAGAGAAACGCCCGCCGGCAGACCGCCGGCGGGCGCGGGAGTATCTCGTCGGGGGTTACTGGGGCATGACGTTGATGTCGTCGCCCCCGCCGGCGACGTTGTCCAGGCCGAAGTCGAACCTGCCGGTGCCCCGGCGGTACACGCCGGCCGACGTGCCCACGAAGATGCTGCCCTTGGTCGGGTCGCCGTCGTCATTGGGCACCGCGAGGATGGCCCCGGTGTAGACCCGGGCGTCGCCGGTGGAGCGGACCTTGCTCCAGGCCCAGCCGTTGCCGGTGCCGTCACCGGGGCTGTCGGTGTCGATGTTAGCGTAGCGCCAGACGCCGGACTCGTAGCCGCCCGCCGGCCCCTTGGAGTAGGTGGCGTAGAGGCCGTTGTGGAGCTCCTCGTTGTAGGCGAGTCCGGCGCTGTCGTCGTTGGTATCGTCGGTGTTCTTGAGCACCGCGAAGCCCCGCCAGTAGTAGGTGCCGTCGTTGGGGGCCCCGGCGCCGTACTTCGCCCAGGTGCCGCCGGTCCCGGTGATGCTGTAGATGAAGTTCTGGGTGCCCTTCTTGTTGAAGCCCACCCGGAAGAGGCGGTCCGTGCCGTTGACGCTGCCCGCGCCCATCTGGAAGCGCCCCCAGGGCTCGGTGTGGACCCCGTCAATCTTGGCGGTGAATGCGAAGGCCCCGTCCCCGCTCTTGTCCGCGGGGTCGTAATACCCGTAGTAGTCCCAAAACATGCTGTCGAAGCTGATGAGGTGGCTGAGGCGGTAGCCGTTGGGCATGGCCATGGGCACGTCCCGGTCGTACTGGTCTTTCTTGAGCCGGTTGACGGTGTTCCAAGTGGTGCCGTCGGCGGTGTAGAACACGTACTTGGCGTCCTTGCCGCCGACGGCGGGGTTGGGGTTGCCGTAGTTTTTAGGAGGGCCGTGATTGTCATAGGGGGCTACAAAGTAGGTGGCGTCGAGATCCCCGCCGGTCTCCGCCGGGTTTATGCGCTTGGCGCCGCCCCCGCCGTAGTAGAGGTTGGTGCCGTCGGTCCAGAGGTAGCCGTCCACAAGCGTGCTCGCGAACGTCGCGGGCTGGACCCACCTGCTCTCGTCGCTCCCGATGCACAGCCAGTCCCCGGTCTTGTCGCCCCTCATCTGGAAAACAGTGACGCCAGTCCCCGCGGCCGGGTCGATCTTGATGATGGCAATCTCCGCCCAGGCATAGTAATTGCAGCTGCCGGCGGTGCCGGAATATCGGACGAGGTACCTGACCACCATGTACAGGCTGCCGTTGAAGGAGACCAGTTGCGGCAGGACCGCCGGCTTCCAGGTGAGGTCGCGCTTGCGCCGGTAGTGCCCTTTGAGGGGGGCAAGGCCAACGGGGATGTAGCCGTCCTGTGGGCCGATCGACGTCCAGGTCTTGTTCGCCCGGTCGTGCTTCCATATCTGGCGGTCGTGGGTGATGGCGTAGACGTTGCCGTCGTTGTGCAGCACGAAGTCGATGGCCTTCTTGACGGAGTCCCAGCCGGTGTCCGTCTCCCAGTTGCCGCTGTCGCTCGCGCGCGCGGCGCCGGCCGCCAAGAGCAGCGCGAAAAGTGCGCAGAAAAGCTTCCTGGTCATGGCATCAGCCTCCTGGCCCGCGAACCGCCTCCCCTTGTGATGTAGGCGACCGCCCCCCGAACCGGACCCCCTTTTCAGGAGCTGGGGCGGTAATCTTCCAGAATCAGCTCGGGCTCGCCGCTGCGCCCGTCCCGGGAGAGCCTGTAGGCCAGGTCGAGGCGGCCCGCCTTGCCCAACTCCTGTATTTCCAGCATCTTGGCCGCTATGCCGAAGCCCACCGCGCGCACCGAGCCGCCCCCGTTCTTGACCCGGAAGCTCAGCGAGCGGCCGGAGCCGATGGTCCGCGGCACCCCCGCGATAGACAGGCCCAGGCTGGCCAGGAGCGGCTCGGGGTTGGCCTCCCCAAAGGGCCGCAGGCCGTCCACCTCGGCGGCCAGGCTCGCCGAGAGTTCCGCGACGGGGACCTCGGCCTCGATGGCGGTCTGCGGCTCGGGGGTCTGGGCCGCGCCCAGGGCCGTTTCAACTGCCTCCAGAAAGGCGCTCTTGAAGGCGTCAAAGCGCTCGCGCCGCACGCTGAACCCCGCGGCCCCGTCGTGGCCACCGTGGGCTTCGAGGTGCTCCGCGCAGGAGGCCAGGAGCTCGTGGAGCCGGCTGCCCCGGGGCGCGCGCGCCGAGCCCCGGCCCACCTCGCCGTCGAAAGCCACCAGCGCGGCCGGCCGGCCGAAGCGCTCGCAGAGCTTGCTGGCCGCCGGGCCCAAGACGCCGCCGTGCCAGGAGTCCGAGGCCAGGACCAGCGCGGGCGCGCCGTCCTCGGCCTCGGCGGCCGCGGTCGCCTCCGCGGCGAGCGACCTGCCCAGCGCGCGGCGCTGGTTGTTCATACGCACCAGCTCGGCGGCCAGGCGCTCGGCCTCGTCTTGCTCGTCGGTGAGCAGCAGCTCCAGGGCGGTCTCCGGCCGGCCCAGGCGCCCGGCGGCGTTGATAACCGGCGCCAGACCCCAGCCCACGTCGCGGGCGGTGAGCCCGCGGTTGTAACCCCCCGGCCAGCGGCGCGCCGCGGCCAGCAGCGCGGCCAGCCCCGGCCGGCGCGAGGCGGAGATGGCTTTCAGGCCGTAGCGCACCAGCGCGCGGTTCTCGCCGAGCAGCGGGCAGACGTCGGCCACCGTGCCCAGGGCCACCAGCGCGGTGGCCTCGTTGAGGAACTCGCGGCAGTCCTCGGAGACCCGCTTTCCGGGGCTGAGCGCCCGGGCCAGCCCCCAGGCCAGCTTGAAGGCCACCCCGGCGCCGGAGAGGTCTGCAAAGGGGTAGCGTGAGTCCGGCCGGCGCGCGGTTACGACCGCGCGGGCCGCGGGCAGCGACTCGCCGGGCTGGTGGTGGTCGGTGACGATCAGGTCGATGTTTGCTTCCGCGAGGCGCGCGGCCTCCGCGGAGCTGGTTATGCCGCAGTCTACGGTTACGACGAGAGCGGGCGCCGCGAAGACCAGGCGCTCGGCGGTCTCGGGCGAGAGGCCGTAGCCGTCGGTGAGCCGCCCGGGGATGAAGGTCTCCACCCGGCAGCCCAGCATGGTCAGCAGGCGGGTCATGATCGCGGTGGCCGCCAGGCCGTCGGCGTCGCCGTCGCCGTAGACCACCACGTGCTCGCGCCCGGAGACCGCCCGGACCAGGCGCTCGACGGCCGGCCCCATGTCGGGCAGCAGCGCGGGGTCGTGGATGTCCTCGAAGTGCGCGGCGAGAAACTTCCTGGCCTCGGCGAGGTCGGTCAATCCCCTGTTGATGAGCAGCTGCGCGGTTACCGGCGAGACGCGCAGCTCGTCGGCGAGCGCGCCGCGCTGGCGGGGCGCGGGCCGCGCCAGCGTCCAGCGGCTCTTCTGACCGGTTGCGGGCATGCGGGCACTTTCCGCGGGCCGAGTTCCGGGACGGCGCGGCGCCGCCCGGCCCCCCTGGGCCCGGCTGGGAGGGCATTCTAGCCGGCGGGGGAGGGCGGTTCAAGGAGAATCCGTTCGAGCAGCCCATCAGCCCCGACGACACCGTCCACGGCAGGGTGTAAAGCAAACGATGCGGGGCGGAAGTCGCAAGGTCGCCTTGCCTCCAAGCTGTGAATCGGGTAGTCCACGTGGAGCGTGATAAAGGGGCTGAGGCCGCCTTGTCTCCGGTCACGACGAGATTCTGAAAGATCGCAGTCGGTGTGCGTATCATGCTGGTATATAGTTGGCTATGGCGGTTAGAGAACTTGTACGGACAAATTTCGCTTTTCCCGGAAACGAAAGCGGCCAACCGGTGTAAGTAGGACAGAAGGGAGTCACGTGAATGCCCGTTACGCCGACACGAGAAGCAGAGCGGCGCGGAAGCACCGGGGCCAGGCTGCGCGAGGATTTGCGCGCGCTGATCGAGTCCGGGCGCTTCGCCGGCGGCGAGTTCCTGCCTCCGGTCCGCGAGCTCAGCACCCGGTACGGCGTGGCCCGCAAGACGGTCAACCGCGCATTGAAGGTCCTGGAGTCCGACGGACTGGTGGCGGCCGAGCCCCGCCAGGGTTACCGGGTCCTGGCCCGCGCCGGCGATCCGGATCAGGGTTGCCCCATAGCCTTCATCACCAAGCGCGAGCCGAGCCCCGCCAAGTGGCACCGCGTCTTGCGCAACATGCATCTGGGATTGCAGGCGGCCGCGCAGAAGCGTGGCTGGTCGCTGGTGGCATTCGGCTCGGCCGGCAAGGACGTCAAGGCCGTGGTCCGCCAGCTGGGCGGGGCCCGCGCCTGCGGACTGGTGCTCGACGCCGTCGAACCGGAGCTGCTCCAGGCCGTGCGCAAGGCGGGCCTGCCGGTCGTGGTTGTCGATTCCTGGTACGAGGACATCCTGGTCGACACCATCATACAGGACAGCTACCTCGGCGGCCTGCTGGCCGCGACTTACCTCGCCGAGCGCGGGCACAAGCGCATCGCCTGGCTGGGCGCGCTGGACGGCGAGATGCACACCATGATGCGCCTGTCGGGCGCCAGGTCCGGGCTGGAGCGGGCGGGCCTGGAGCTGCCGCGGGAGTTGATGTTCGGGGACGATGGCGGGAGCACCCGAGAGTGGGCCCTCGAATTCCTAAAGCGGCGCGACCGCCCGGAGGCGGTCATCGTCCTCTGGAACGACGCTGCCGACTCACTGGTGGAAGCGGCGCGCGAGCTTGGTCTCGCTCCCGGCCGGGACTTCGAGATGGTCGGCTGGATGAACGACACCGGGCTGGTGGACGGCGCCCCGGTTTTCGACAGGGATTGTCCCCAGCCCGCGATTGTCTGGAGCCCGGCGCTCATGGCCGAGTTGGCCGTGGAGCGCCTGGAGGCGCTGCGCAGGAATCCGGACTTGCCGGCGGTAAGGACCATGGTGCCTGTGGGGCTGAAAGTACCGGCCTCCCAATCAAGTCCCGAAGGAGAACAGTCATGAGATCCGCAGTGACCTTAGTCCTGATCGCAGTGTTCGCTGCCGCACAGGCGGGGGAGAGCGGGACGAAGCCCCGGGCCTTCAGGCCCAACCCCAAGCTGGCCGCCATGCCCGACGAGTCTGCGATCCTGCTCACTAACGGATACAGGAAGGGCCGGGGCGTGATGGACTACAGCGGGATGGTCTACGACCACCACCGGCACAAGATCCTGACCTTCGGCGGCGGACACGCCGCCCCGGGGTTCCCCAACAGCGTCCACGAGTTCGACTTCGGCACGCTTCGGTGGACGCAGCTTACCGAGAACGTGCCCCAGAAACACCACGTGAAGGCCAACGCGGTGCTCGACAAGGACGGCAAGCCTCTCTGTGGCGTGAAGTACAAGGGCAAGATCTGGGCGGTCAGCCGGCACACCTACGACGGCCTGGCGATGGCGGCGAAGGACGACGTGATGATATGCGTCCAGGCGGTGACAAGCTCTGGATACAGCTACACTCCCAAGAAGGACTGGCCGTGGTTCTGGGGCAGCGCGATATGGATTTTCGATCCGGTCAAGCGCGAGTGGTCGGTGATCAAAAAGAACGGTCTTGCCCTCAATCACACCGGGTCGGCTGTCTGGCCGAAGAAGCCGGACTGGGTTTACTTCTACTCGCAACGCCCCTTGTTCCGCGCGGTCAACTGGAAGACGGGGGAACTCAGGAAACTGGCCAGACCGCCCAGGGGAGGGCTGGCTCACTCGTACGCGGGACTGCAGTACTACCCTGAGGAAGAGGCGCTGGTGGCCTTCCCCAAGGGGCCGAAGGCGAGCGGTGGCAAGAACAAGCTGATTTACAAGTTCGACCTCAAGACCGAGAAATGGACAACCAAGGAGGTCCAGGGCGACGCTCCGAAGACCTACGACTTGAACGCGGTCTACGACTCGCGGAACAAGGTCTTCGTGGTCTACGACAACAAGGAGGCCTTCCACTACTACAGTCCCCGCGAGAACCGCTGGTACAAGACGAAGAAGGTCATCGACGGCGTCAAGGGCATCCGCCACCACCACGTCTACGACCCGGTGGACAACGTCCATATCGTGCTCGGCTCGCGCTGGAAGACCGCGGCCTTCAAGCTCTCGGACAAGCCGGGCAAGCTTCCGGGCACGGGTTCTGGATAGAGGGGAGGCTAAGAGTGAGAACTCTCGCATTTCTGTTCTGCATGCTGGCGGCGGTGACGGCAAGCGCCGCCGAGGGCGGCGAGGCCGCCAGGCGCTCCGGCCCCCTGGCCAAGCTGCCCAGCGCGGAGGGCCCGCACATCGCCAAGATCAAGGCGCTCAAGGACGGCGAGTGGCTCAACCTCGGCCGGCCCAAGGCCGACCCCAAGTGGGGCGACAACCGCGGGCGAGCCTGGGGGCCGACCATGGACTTAGCCCCCGACCTGCGCGGGGCCTTTCACACCGGCGAGGGGGTCCACGCCTACACCAAGCCCGACGGCTGGTACATGGACGACATCTTCCTCTACGACATCAACGCCCACGCCTGGATATGCATCTTCCCGGGCAACAAGCCCGGCGACGACCAGGGGCTGGAGTTGGACAAGGACGGCATCTTCGTCAACAAGGCGGGCGAGCGCATTCCCCTGGCCCCGCTGGCCCACAACTACAACTGCACGACCTACGACTCCCACCAGAAGAAGTTCGTGATCATGCCCAATCAGTACATAAGGAACTGGTGGACGCCCAAGATATTCAGGCAGACCGAGAAGCTGGTCCCCGAGGCCAAGAAGCGGCGGGCGGCGCTGGTAAAGGCCGGCAAGACCATGACCCCCTGGTACTGGAACCCGGCCACCGGCAAGTTCGAAAGGGAGGTCATCGACGGCAAGGGGATACTGACGGGGGGCGGCGGCGGTTGCGTGATGTACTTGGCTCACAACAGGAAGATATTCAACAGAGACACGCGCACCGGTCGGAACTGGCTTTACGACGCCGTCAAGAAGACCTGGAAGCAGGTCGCGAAGATCCCCAAGGGAATCCCGCTGGGCGGCAGCCAGCAGAAGTGTTACGACAGCAAGCGCAAGCGCCTGATAATCGCCGGGGGAAACGCTAAGGGCGCGGACAGGATGCTGGCCTACAACCCCGAGGACGACAAGTGGACCGAGCTCAAGCCCAAGGGCGGCGGGGTACTCGTCCGCCAGAGCAGCGGGGCCATGACTTACGACTCGGTCAACGACGTGGTGATAATAATGTCCGGCAGGGACCGGAAGGGACTGAACGTCTACGACCCCGAGAAGAACGAATGGGTGGGCAAACCCCGGCCGTTTCCCACCGACAGGAGTTGGAGGGGATGCGTCGGTGCCTTTTACGACCCGGTGCTCAACGTCCACTACTACTTCCGCGCCGGCGACAGCCGCGAGAAGGGCGTGATGTGGGTCTACCGCTACAAGCGCGCCAAGGCCGGCAAATAGCCGTGCCACTGGGGATATCTGGCGCGGGCATCCGGAAAAGGTTCTCTGGCGCCTGATCAGTGCGTTTGAAGGCGTTTCATAAAGTGCAGTAATTTGCATGAATATTCGTGACAAGGGTGTTTTGTCGGTGTATATATGGCAGTGATGGGCACAGAATGGGCACCAGGAAGGTCACCAATGGGAAAGATTGACACTGGCCGGACTTCTGCAGACATTGCCGGCCTGATCCGCTCCAAAGTCCTCACGGGCAAGTACGCAGCCGGGAAGTACATTCCTCCTACCAGAGAGCTGGGAGGTCAATACGGGGTCAGCCCCGAAACGGTGCGGCGGGCGCTCAAAGTCCTCGAACAGGAAAAGCTCCTGAAGTCAGTTCCCAGGCACGGTTTCAGGGTGGCCGGCTCCGGGGGCGTGCTCTCGGCCAGTTGCCCGGTGGCCTACGTCACCTACTTCGAGGAGGACCTGAGCAACGCCCAGCCCGTCAACTGGGCCTTGAGCACGGCGCTGCAGACTTCGGCCGCGCGCCGCGGCTGGATGGTGCTGGGCGCGCACTCCGGCGGAAAGGATGTCTCGGGATTAACCGAGCAGTTGCTGGCCGCCGGCGTCTGGGGCATCGTGCTGGACACCGTCGATCCCGAGATACTCGGACAGCTCCTGGCGATTGAACTCCCGGTAGTTATGACCAACTCGTGGTTTGAGGACATCGACGTGGACGCCGTTATTCAGGACAACTACCGGGGCGGCTTCCAGGCGGCCGGACATCTCGTAAAAGGTGGGGCGAAACGGATCGCCTGGCTCGGGCCGGTGGGCAGGTTCTCGGCAAGCCGTGAGCGCTATGCCGGCGTCGTCGCCGGGCTGGCGGCTAGCGGAAGGTCTTTCGGCTCGGACATGGTGATAGACACTAGCGATGGCGACGTTGCGAGCCGCGTGTCGAAATTGCTGTCGCGCAAGGGCAGACCTGACGGAATCTGCGCTTTCTGGAAGGGCGCCGCGCGGGAACTGAAAAGAACAGCCGAGGACCTGGGCGTGCGGATCGGCACCGACATCCAGATTGTAGGCTGGGCGGTGGAGGAGTTCTGGGAGTCCGAGCACGCGTCGACGTATGGCGGGATGGAGACGCCCGCGGCCGTCGTCTGGCGGGCAGAGGACATGGCCGAAGCGGCGCTGGAGAAGCTTGAGGCCCGGCGCCGGGGACTCAAGAGCAAACCGGCCAGGATATGCGTGCCGACAAGGATCAGGGGAGGAGGGTGACATGAGAGCGTTGTCGATGGGCGTCATTGGTTTCCTGGCGATGTGTCTGATCTGCTCGAGTGTCGAGGCCGGTGAGGTCAAGTTCACCAAAAAGCCGGCTGCCAGGCGGGCGGGGGGCAAGACCGTTGTCGAGTTCGCCGTGGACCGCGAAACCGATGTAGCTGTCTACATCGAGAACGCCGCGGGCAAAGTGGTGCGCCACCTCGCCGCCGGGGTCCTCGGCAAACGGCCGCCCAAGCCCCTCAAGGCCGGGCTGTCCCAGAGCCTCGAATGGGACGGGAAGGACGACTAC
>CAZONU010000116.1:0-12833 GCA_964581145.1 uncultured Planctomycetia bacterium | reverse complement strand
GGTGTGGACCATGCCCTTGGGCTTGCCGGTGGAGCCCGAGGTGTAGAGGATGTACAGGGGGTCCTCGGCGTTCATCACCTCGGGCTCGCACTCCGCCGGGGCCTCGGCCATCACGTCGCCGTACCAGACGTCGCGGCCGGGCTGCATGTTCACTTCGGCGTCGGAGCGCCTGACGACCACGACCTTCTCGATGGTGGGGGTCTGGCTCAGGGCCTCGTCGGAGATCTTCTTGAGGGGCACGTCCTTGCCGGCGCGCTTGGAGACGTTGGCGGTTATCAGTATCTTGCAGTCGGAGTCGTTGATGCGGTCGCGCAGGGCGTCGGCGCTGAAGCCCCCGAAGACCACCGAGTGGATCGCCCCGATGCGCGCGCAGGCCATCATGACCACGGGCAGCTCGGGGACCATGCCCAGGTAGATGCAGACCCGGTCGCCCTTGGCCACCCCCAGGCCCTTGAGGACGTTGGCGAACTTGCAGACCTCGGCGTGCAGCTCCCTGTAGGTGATCCTCTTGTCCTCGTCGAGCTCGTCGCCCTGCCAGATGAGCGCCGTCTTGTTCTCGCGCTCCGTGCCCAGGTGGCGGTCCAGGCAGTTGAAGGTGACGTTGAGCTCGCCGTCGGCGAACCAGGTGTGCCGGATCCTGCGCCTGGCGGTGCTCCACTCGTACTCGCGGGCGACGGTCGGCTCCTTGACCCAGGTGACCATCTCCCTGGCCTGCTCCAGCCAGAAGCCGTCGGGGTCGTTGACCGAGCGGTCGTAGAGCCTCTGGTACTCCTCCATCGACTTGACGTGGGCTTCCTTCCGGAGCGCGGCCGGCGGCGGGAAGGTCCGCTTCTCGGTCATCAACGAGTCTATGGCTTTCTTCTCCTCAGGCATCTTTTCCTGTCCCCCGTTTCTGACAGAAGCATCCCCTGAGAACACCGGCCGCAGATAGTCAGCCCGGCCGGGAACAGGAACGGGCCAAGGAACCGGATCGCCGGGGACGCTGCGGGTTCATGAGCGCTACGGCCTCATATCCCCAGCGCATTCCTGCGCTATCGGCGCCCAGCATCGTATGACGGTCCTCCTTATTGTCAAACTCCGGTGGAGGGGACCTGATTCCCGGATAAGCCTGTCCGCTCCCCTCTTGGCCTTGACGGAACTGGCCGCCGGGGATATGTAGCTATAATGTCGGGTGTTCCTGTGCAGGAGAACCGCCAGTGAGAGCCGCCGCCGGAGTCACAGCCCTGCTGTTCCTGGCCCCGCTGGGGCGCGCCGCCGGCGGGGAGGCCGAGCCCAGACCGAAGCCGGAGAAAAAGGTCGGGCACGTCGAGTACCTGCCCGGAAAAGTGCTCTGCCGGCTGGAGAACCGCCGGGTCAACGAGAGCAGCGGCGTGGCCGCCGGGCAGGTCAACCCCGGGGTCTTCTGGACCCACAACGATTCCGGCGACGGGCCCCGGCTCTACGCCTTCGACAAGAAGGGCAAGGATCTGGGGACCTTCCGCGTGGAGGGCGGCCATGTCGACTGGGAGGACATGTGCTCTTTTGCGTTTAAGGGAAAGGGCTACCTGCTCGTCGCCGACACCGGCGACAACGCCCGGCGGCGCAAGAGCTACCGGCTTTACCTCTACGCCGAGCCCGAGCTGAAAGCCGGCGCGAAGAAGCCCCCCGAGGTCAAGCTCCTGGAGAGCGTGGAGTTCACCTACAAGGGCGGCGTCTCCCACGACGGCGAGAGCGTGGCCGTGGACCCCACCGACCGCAGCGTCTACCTGGCCACCCGCAGCCGGGCCCTGGCGGTCTGCCACATATTCAGGCTGCCCGGCTACAAGCCGGGCTCCGGCGCCAAGCCTCCCGAGCGGCCGGTGGCCCAGCCGGTGGGCATGCTCAAGCTCCAGAACGTCACCGCTATGGACATCTCCCCCGACGGCCGCCGGGCGGTGATCCAGACCTACCGCCAGGGCCACCAGTTCCTGCGCGGCGCGAAGCGCACGTGGAAAGAAGCCTTCGCCGGAAAGCCGCGGACCGTCAAGCTCCCCTGGCGCGCGCAGGGCGAGGGCCTCTGCTACGGAGTGGACGGCCGGACCCTGTACCTGACCAGCGAGGGCGGGCGGGGCTGCCCGCTGATAGAAATTCCCGCCAGGAAGCCCGAGAAGAAGAAACCGGAGAAGGACGAGTAGGCGCTCCGCCCCGCTATATCCTGTCCCCCACCGCGCGGTAGTGGCGCCGGCGCGCGTCGGCCGGCTGCGCCAGGAACGCGTCTATCTCTTCCAACATCGCCTCGCGGTCCCCCATCAGCCGGCCCTCGACGCGGAGGTAGTTGTTGGCGTGGTCGCAGGTGAAGAAGGAGCTGACTGCTTCAAAGCTCGCGAGCAGCCGGCGGAGCTCCAGCACGGTGCCCTCGGCGGTCTGGGGCTTGAAGCGCCCCGCGCGGATCTCGGCCCACAGCGGGCACTCCGGCCCCTGGCCCTGCTGGCCGAGCCGGTAAAGCCACAGCCGCCGGACGCGCACGAAGTCGGGGTCCACCGCGTTGATGACCCGGGCGGTGCCCGCGGCGTGGCGCTGCCATCCGTCGGCGCCGCCCAGGCCCAGGAGCACGTAGAAGGAGACCTCGATGCCGGCGGCCTTCAGCCAGCGTCCGGTCTCGATGACGACCTTGGGGTTCTGGCCCTTCTTGTGAAAGCGCAGGGTGGCCAGGTCCCCGGACTCCAAGCCGACATGCACGCGGTCCAGGCCCGCGGCGGCCAGCTTGCGGAGCCCCTCCGGCCCTTTTTTCCATAGAGTGGTCGCCCGCGCGTAGCAGGTCACCCGCTCCAGGCCGGGCATCTCCCGCCGGAGGTGGGTGATGATCTCGGCGGCGTCCTCGACGGGAACCAGCAGCGGGTCGGCGTCGCCCAGGAAAGCGGTGCGCGCGCCGCGGTAGAGCTATTTGACGAGAGGAATGTCGCGCTTGACCTCCGCCACCGGGCGAATCGAGAACTCCGGCTCGCCAAAGTGGGGGTACTGCCCGCAGAAGAGGCAGCGGTTCCAGGCGCAGCCGCGAGTCACCCGCAGGAGCGCGCTCCCGGCCTCGCTGGGCGGGCGGATCACCAACTCCTCGGGAAGCTCACGCCGGCTCATGGGCCCGATTTTATCGTTCGCAGGGGGCGCGGGCAAGGCGGGCGAGCTCTCACTTGCGGGCCCCGCCCCGCGCCGCTAGGCTATGCGCCACACTCGCTAAAGGAGATAGCCATGCGTCACGCCGCGAGCCTTCTCCTCCTCTTCGTCCTGACGGCCGCTGCCGCCCCCGCCGGCGAGCCCGCCCGGGAGAACCTGCCCGGCGCGGACTTCAAGCCCGGCAGGCTCAAGCTGCCCCTGGTGGTCACGGAGAGGTGCGGCGTCGAGCGCAAGGGCGCGGTGGTCACCGGCGGGGTGCCCTTCCCGCCCGGGTTTCTTTCCGACGTGAAAAAGCTGCGCGTGGTTGACGCCGCCGGCAAGCCGGTGCCGTCACAAGCGCAACTGATGATCAAGTGGCACAAGCCGGCCTACGACGACAGCGTGCAGTGGGCGCTGGTTTCCTTCCCCGCGGACGTGGCCGCCAAGGGCACCGCGACCTATTACCTGGTTGACGACGGGAAGACTGCGGTCCCGGCTACTGCACTTAAGGTAACCGAGACCGGGGACGCGATCACCGTCCAGACCGGCCCGGCGAAGTTCCTGGTGCCGAAGAAGGGAGCCGCGCTGGTCTCCGAGGCCCTTTTCGGCAAGGAGAAAGTAATCGGCGGGAAGGGCCTGCGCGGCGTCGTCAAGTCCGGCAACTGGGCGGACCACGGCCTCGAGGCCGGCATGGAGCTGGTCGGCGAGGCGGGCAGTGTGGCCATCGAGGAGTCCGGCCCGGCGCGCGTAGTCGTTCGCGTTAAAGGCACCTTCAAGCCCGGCGACAAGGAGAAAAAATACTACGACTTCACCGCGCGCATGTACTTCGCCGCGGGCAGCCCGGCGGTAAGAATCATCTACACGATAAGCAACGGCAGGCTCCGCCCGGAGTTGATTGCCGGCAAGCGCCGCGCCTACGTCTGGCCCATCGAGGACGCTTCTCTGGTAGCCGAGCTGGCCCACGGGGGGGACGCCGCCCGCACGCTGGCCGAGGGCAAGAAGATCAATTCCCTGGTCGCGGACAAGCGGTTCCTGGTCCACCAGGACTCCTCCGGCGGCGACAAGTGGAAGGACCTGCCCGGCGGCAACTACGAGCGCTGGCTGGTGCGCTACACCAAGGGCAAGCTGGTCAAGGGGGTCACTTTCCGCGGGTATAAAGTCACGCTCGGCGCCGATGAGCTGGCCAAGGGCAACGCGCATTTAGGCGTCGTTGACTCCTCCGGGGCCAAGGCGGGCGTGGCCGCGGCGCTGCGCAATTTCCGCGTCAGGTATCCGGGCGCGCTTTCTGTCACGAAAAAAGAGCTGCGCGTGGGCCTCTTCCCCGGCGAGTTCGCCGAGCCCTTTCACCTCAACAGCGGCCAGCGCCGGAGCTGGGACGTCAAGCTGGTGCTGCACGGCGCCGCCGCGGGCCCCGACCTGTCCAATCTCCACGCCGCGCACGACGGGATTTTCCTCTTTCGCGTGCAGCCCGCCTGGATGGTCCGCGCGGCCTGCTCGGGAGCCTGGCCCTCGGGGCTGGCGCTGGCCAGCGGCGGGCGCAAGGGCGCGCCCC
Organism: uncultured Planctomycetia bacterium; assembly: GCA_964581145.1. GTDB lineage: Bacteria > Planctomycetota > SZUA-567 > JAKLDR01 > JAKLDR01 > CAZONU01. Next base: position 8,173 of record CAZONU010000116.1, on the reverse strand, counting down.
GCCGGGACAAGAGCAAGCTCGACGGCATCCATGCCGGCTGGGACTGGTACGGCTGGATCAGCGGCTGGAACTCCGGCGGCGGCCACTGGAACCAGAGCACCTGCTTCGCGAACTGGGTGCTCTACGGCAACGGCGCCGAGTTCGACGCCTCAGAGTCCCGCGCGATCTGGGCCAGTGACACCTGCGCGCTGCACTACGACGACCCTGAGATGAAAACCTTCTGGCTGATGCTCCGGAGCTGGAACTGGCGCGAGAACCGCCTGGCCGGCGAGACCTATCCGAAATATTACAACCGCGATACCTGGGGCCTGCCGGACAGCGGGCACATGGCCATGTTCATGTGGCTGGAATATTACCTGCTCACCGGGGACATGCGCGCCCGCGAGGCCATGGAGCACCTGGGCGTGCGCGCACGGGCCTTCCTGTGGAAATACAACCACGACGACAGGAACGACGGCACCGGGCCGCTCTCCCGGGGCATCGGCTGGTGCAAGAAGCTCGACCCCGACAAAGACCCCGGCTTCAAGCTCTACAACCGCTACATCGGCTGGCCGCTTTACGACCTCTCGCTCTACTACCGGCTGACCGGCAGGCCGGAGCTCATCAGGGAGGCGCGCACGGTGGCCCGCGCCTTCCGCAACACCGGGCGCTGGTCGCCCACCGGCTTCCTGTGCTGCTACGTCAACAAGAAGGGCGACAGGGGCATGTACGGCGGACAGGGGCCTTTTGCCGAGTATCGCGACAAGTCCGCCAGCCAGTGCTACGCGCACTTCCAGATGGGCATCATGGTCACCGGGCTGGTGGAGTACTACCGCATGAGCCGCGACGTCGAGGCCCTGGACACCATGATCGGCTTCTCGGACTTCATGACCCACCACGCCATGCTCCGCGACGACGGCGGCAAGCGCCGGGGCTGGACCTACGCCTTCGGCGACTACTGGGGTCCTTACACATGGAAGGACCTGGGCCCCAAGCCGCGCACGACGTTTATGGTCAGTAACTTCCGGGTGATCCAGCCGATGGGCGCGGTCTACGGCTACACCGGGCGCAAGGACTACATGGAGGTGCTCTCTGACGCGATAGGCACGCTGCGCCGGCCGAACTTCGGGGTCATCGCCGCGCACATGGCCGTAAGCCATCCCAAGGCCGACGCCGAGCCCCCGGCGGCCGTGAAGGACCTCAAAGCCGAGGCGCTGGGCGGCGGGAAGGTCAAGCTCTCCTGGACCGCGCCGGCCGGCGACGCCGCCTGGTACCAGGTGAAGTCATCGGGCTCGCCGATTGTGGAAAGGGTCAAGGGCTGGCCGGACAGGAGTGAGCCCCAGCCGGCTGACAAGGCCGAGTGGGAGGCCAAGGTCAAGGCTTTTCAGGCCAAGCAGCTGGCCTTCTGGCAGGCGCTGAACCTCCCCGGCGCCCCGGTGCCCGGCAACGCCGGGGACAAGCAGGAGATGACCGTCTCCGGCCTGGCCGCCGGCAAAACTCACTTCGCGCTCAAGAGCTGGGACGCCAACGAGAACATGAGCGCGCTCTCCAACGTGGTGGAGGTGGAGGTCAAATAAGAGCCTAACCGCCAAGACGCCGGGGAGGCCGGATTTTCCGAAACCCTCGGGGGCGCGGAGAGTCTAATATATGTTGGGCAGCTCGGGGACATGTGTACCGGAAGTCGGCCGAAGGCCGAAGCGGTACGTGTCCCCGGAACCGGGGCAAAAGACATCGTTTGGCGGGGCAACGCCTGACCAGGGAAGCTGGCATTGTCGGGGAGCCGGGGTATGGCGATTAAGAGAAAGAAGCTGCTGATCGGCGCGATAATCCTCGCGCTGCTGGTCGCGGGGGGCGTTACGTGGTGGGCGCTGGCGGACTCGGAGCCGGAGAAGGTCGAGCCCCCCGTCGTCATTCCCGCGGAGAGGGTCCTTTTCCAAGTGGTTCCGCCAGGGAAGGAAAGGCGAGGCGGGCTCTATGCCCGGTGGGTTTCAGGCGAGGAGCAGCTCGCGCCGGCGTCGGAGATGTTCACCGGGTTGGCCGACCAGGGCCAGAAGCCGCTGATGGCCACCGAGGGCGGCTGGCCCATGCTGGTTGGCCGGCTGCCGGGAACGGTGAACGGTATGGGCTTCGATTTCTTCCAACCCCAGGCCGGGAGCGTGAAGGATGGTAATATCAACATCCCCGTGAAGTTCATCAGGTGGAGCGGGGAGTTCACAGAAAGCCCTCCGCCCCGCGCCGTCTACTTCACCGTGGACCTGCCCGCCCTGCCCCCTGGCAAGTACCGCGCTACCGTGACGTTTCCGAACTTTGAGTACGCGGGCGACAAGAGCAAGATTACGGTCTCGCCCAAGACCCGCATCTGGCGCTTCGTCGAGGGGCTCACCTGCGAGTTCGAAGTCAAGCCGGCGAAGAAGTGAGGAGCGGAATCATGGTATCGCGAGGTAGGCAGAAGACGCTGGTCGGCCTTGCGGTGGCGCTGGCGCTCTCCGGCTGCGCGCGGAGAGAGCCGGGGCCGGCCGCCAAGCCGGTCGTCGGGAAGGCCGTCACCATTCCCGCCGAGAACGTCGGCTTTCAGCTCGTCAAGCCCGACAAGGAAAAGCGCAGCGGGCTTTACGCCTGCAGCCCTTATGACGCCTACAAGAAGTTCTCCGTGCCCTGGCTCTTCTCAAGTTGCGCGGACGGCAAGTGCGGCAAGCCGGGCGGTGCGGCCCGCCAGCCCACCGCGGGCAAGCGCATATGGCTGGTCGGCAAGCTGGAGGAGATAGTCACCGAGAAGTGCTTCCTGGTTGCTGAGGCCGGGTCGATCAAGGGCGGCGATATCCAGATCCCGGTCAAGTACGTGCGCTATTTCGGACCTGGCCGGGACAAGCTGGTCAAGCGCGCCGTCTATGTCCTGGCTGATTTGCCCGCGCTCCCGGCGGGCAAGTACCGTGCGGTGCTCATCTTCCAGGACTACTCCTACCGGGGCGACAAGAGCAAGATCAGCGGCCCCATCTGCGAGCGGCCCTGGCACCGGCTGGTCTGCAACTTCGAGGTCCGCGCCGCGAAATCCACCATCGCCAAGCCCGGTTTCCCTGTGGCCGGGGCCTGGTCCGTGGCTTCTGTTAAGGGTCTGCAAACCCGGCTGGTCGCGCGCGCCGGGGAGTTCCCCGCAGGCGCGCCGGCGCTCATGCGCCTGGAGCTTCGCCACAAGGACGGCAGGGCCTTCGCGCAGAACGCCATATCCGCTGCGTATCGCGGGCGCTTCTCGGCCCGGGACGCCCGGGGCAAGCCGGTCGGCGGGCGCGTCCGCCCGTTGAGGTTCAACACCGTCATCGCCGCGGGCAAGACGCTGGTGCTCGCCGAGTTCGACGCGGCGGCGGACTGCGGCCTGCGCGCTCCCGGCCGCTACAGGGTCCGCTTCGAGGGGCACAAGCGCACGCCGCAGGGGCTGGTCGACCTGCCGGCTTCGCCGGACCTGGAAGTGCGGATCGCGCCGGCGGCGGACATTTCCTGGGGCAAAGCGGCCGGCGGGCTGCGTCTGGGCCTCTCGCCGGCGAGGGTGACGCTGGAGCACGGGGAGAAGTCCTTCGGGCTCCGGGTGTGCTACGAGAATGTCGGCGGGAAGCCGCTGCAGGTGCCGGACCACCAGGGCGGCCGGGGGGTCAACGCCTTCCGCATAATGTTCGCGGGGTACAAGGCCGGCCGGCCCTTCTACGCCTGCTTCGCGTTCGAGCGGTCCAAGACCGTCAGCCCGCGGCCGAGGACGCTCAAGCCCGGCGAGCGCTTCAGCGAGGAGTTCCGGTTTCCGGAGGGTCTGGGCGCGGGCGGGCGACTTCCCCGGCTCCTGCCCGGCGAGTCCTTCACGCTGCGGGCCGGACTCTGTGACAAGCTCGATCCCATGGGCCCGAAAGACTGGAAGGCGGCGACCACGCTCAGGAGTGGCCCCATCACCGTGACCCGGAGGAAATACGAGGTCTCCTGGGGCAAGCCTTCCGGCGGACTGCGGGTGGGCCTGTCTCCGATGAAGGTGACGCTGAAGGCCGGGCAGACGCTCTTCAAGGTCCGCGTCTGGTACCAGAACGTCGGGAAGAAATACACGGACGTCCCCGTCCACAAGACGCCGCACCTCAACTCCTACCGGGTGATGTTCGCCGGGTACAAGGCCGGCAAGCCTTTCCATGCTTACTACTTCATGGAACGCGACGAGTTCTGTCCACCCGGCAAGAAGCGGCTCAGGCCCGGGGAGCGCTTCAGCGAGGAGTTCCCGCTGGAGGCCTTCGCCTCGCGCCGCGAGGCGCTGGCCGCCAGGGGAAAGGGCAAGGGGCTGCATTACTTCCACGGGATGCCCGTGCTGGCCGGGGGCGAGTCGCTGACCTTGCGGGCGGGCCTGTGCGCCGGGCACGACCCCGCCGACCCCAAGGACTGGAAGGCCGCGACCACGCTCAGGAGCGGCCTGGTCACCGTGACCCGCGCGGGGAAGGTCTCCTGGGGCAAGGCGGCCAACGGGCTGCGCGCCGGGCTGGCGCCGCTGCCGCGAGGCGAGCTGTTTCCCGAAGCCGTCCACCTCCATAACACCGCCGCGAAACCGCTCAGGATCCCTGGGCTCCACTGGGCGCCGAGCTGGCAGTTTACTTACACCGCCGCCTCCGGCCGGGTGTTGGTGGCCAGCCCGCTCCTCAAGCCCAAGCCGCCGCCGCAGTTCCCGCCGTTCGTTATTCCGGCCGGCAGCAAGAAGAGGATCGAGTTGAGTTACGTGGACGCCAGTTATGGGGGAGGGCGCTTTCAGGACGCAAGCAAGCCCAAGCAGAAGTGGACCGAAATGCTCAAGGCCCTGCCGGCCGGCAAGTACGGCCTGACCCTCACCTACGAGTTCACCGCCCCCGCGGGCTTCGAGTGCTGGCGGGGCAGGGTCACGGCCGGCCCGGTGGCGGTTGAAGTCGCCAAGCCGGCGGCGGCCAAGGCCGCGGTGATTTCCATCCCTGACCGGCCGATTCCGTTCACATTGGTCCCGCCCGGCAAAGAAAAGCGCAACGGACTCTACGCCTTCTGGTTCCCGCCGGGAAAGAAATGGGATTACCGACAGGCTTTCAGCGCCGCGGCCGGTGGTAAATCGCCCGGCCGCCAGCGCGCGCTGATCGTGGGCCGGCGGATTACCCTGGTCGGCAAGCTGCCCGGAACGGTCGGCGAGCACGACTTTTTCCAGGGCCAGGGCGGCGCCATCAAGGGCGCGGAGATAGAGGTCACGGCGAAGTACGTGCGCTACACGGGGTTGACGAGCGAACCGCCCGCCCGACGGGCCGCGTATCTCGTTGTCTATCTGCCGGCGCTGCCCGCCGGCAAGTACCGGGTCAAGGTCGGAATCGCGGACTACATCTACAAGGGAGACCGGACGAAAGTCACTCGCGCCCCGCCGACGCGCGCGCCGACCTTCCTGCGTCCCTTAACCTGCGAGTTCGAGGTGCGGGCGGCGGGAGAGGTTGCCTGGGGCAAGGCGGCCGGAGGGCTCAAGGCCGGGCTGTCGGCAGTCAAGGCCGGGTTCGAGTCCGGCAAGCCCATGGAGCTCATCGTCCACCTCGAGAACACCGGGAGCCGGCCCCTCAAGCTGGCCAGGGCCGGGGCCATGTACTGGCTGGGCTACTCGCTGGAATGGCACCTGGTCTTCAGGCGCAAGGGCGGCCTCATACCTCTTCGGGCCGTCAACACAACGCCCTTCTGGAAGTACAATCCACCCCACGTGTCCCTGGCCCCGGGACAGTCCGCGCCGGTGCGCCTCTTGGTCGGCGGCAAGGGATGGCAGTTCCACGACGCTAGGCCCAATGTCCGGAAACGGGCAGCGCCGCTCAAGGCCCTGCCGCCCGGCAGGTACACCGTGACCGCCAGCTACGAGCATCGCGCGGGGCATCCACAGGAAGAAGTATGCCCCTACTGGCACGGCAAGCTGGTGGCCGGCCCGGTGACGGTGGAGGTGGTCAGGCCCGCCGCGAAAGCCTCCTGGGGCAAGGCGGTGCAGAACCTTCAAGTCGGGCTCTCTGCCGGGGACACCAAGTTTGAGTCCGGCAAGCCCATGGAGTTCACGGTTCACGTCAGGAACGCCGGGAAGAAGGCGCGCAGGGCGAGCGGCGGCCTGAAGTCGCCCCTGGACTGGTGGCTGTCCTTCGCTCCCGTGAAGGGCGGCGGCGCGGTCTTCGCGGCGCGCAACACGGTCGTCGACAAGATGAAGAGGGAACTCCCCATGCCCTTCAACCTGGGCCCCGGGGAGCGCGTGACGGTCAACCTGCGCGCCGGCGGCGGCAGCTGGCGATTCTTCCCGGTGAAGGGCGCCGAAGTGGATGTCTCCAAGCCGGCCGCGAGCCTGCCGCCCGGCAGGTACGCCGTCACCGCCAGGTTCCCGAGCCCGGCGGCGCCCCGGCCCGACTGGCGGTCGACCATGTCCACCGGCCCGGTCCCGGTCGTGGTGAGGCCGGCAGCCGGCAAGAAGCCCTAGCCTTTCACATCCGCCGTCCGTGGCTCAGGTTTGCGCCGGGCCATCTATACTTGATTCGTCCCCCTTCCCGTCTATACTCCCCCCCACGGGGGGAGGCCTATGCCGCGCCGGCGCGCGCACGACGCAGTCGAAGACACCGTGGTCATGCTGCTGGCCGGCGGCCAGGGCGAGCGCCTCTATCCCCTGACCCGCGACCGCGCCAAGCCCGCCGTGCCCTTCGGCGGCGCCTACCGCATCATCGACTTCACGCTCTCGAACTGCCTCAACTCCGGGCTGCGCCGGGTGAACGTGCTCATCCAGTACAAGTCCGGGTCGCTCAACGAGCACATCCACCGCGGCTGGGACCTCTTCAACCCCGAGCTCGGCGAGTACGTGCGCACCACCCCGCCGCAGCAGCGCACCGGGGGGCCCTCCTGGTACAAGGGCACCGCCGACGCGGTCTACCAGAACGTCTACAGCCTGGAGCGCGAGCGGCCCGCGCACGTCTTGATCGCCAGCGGCGACCACGTCTACAAGATGGACTACAGCGCGATGCTCGCCGCGCACATCGAGCGGGGCGCGGACCTCACCGTGGCCTGCGTCGAGGTCCCGCGCGAGAAGGCCCGCGAGCTGGGCGTCGCCGAGGTCGACTCGGAAAACCGCATCGCCGCCTTTCACGAAAAGGCCGCCGAGCCCCCGGAGATCCCCGGCGGGCCCGGGAAGTGCCTGGCCTCCATGGGCGTCTACGTCTTCGAGACCCGCCGGCTGGTCCGCGAGGTGACCCGCGACGCCAAGCGGCACACCGCCCACGACTTCGGCAAGAACATCATCCCCGGGATGATCGGCCGCGCGGAGGTCTTCGCCTACAACTTCGCCGCGAGCAAGTGGGGCGGCTACTGGCGGGACATCGGGCTCTTGGACGCCTACTGGGAAGCCAACATGGACCTGGTCAGCCTCGAGCCAACCTTCAACCTCTACGACCCGGAGTGGCGCATCCGCACCGTCCAGCCGCAGCTGCCGCCGGCCAAGTTCGTGCACGAGACCGACGAGCGCACCGGCCGGGCGGCCAACTCCATCGTCTCGGTGGGCTGCATCGTCTCCGGCGCCGAAGTCCGGCGCTCGGTGCTCTCGCCCGGCGTGCACGTCCACAGCCACGCGACGGTGGAGGACGCCATCGTCTTCGAGAGGGTGGACATCGGCGAGGGCTGCCGGGTCCGCCGGGCGATAATAGACAAGGGCGTCAAGGTGCCGGGCGGCACCGAGATCGGCTTCGGCGCCGAGCGGGACCGCGCGCGCTTCACGGTCACCGCCGGCGGGGTGGTCGTGGTGCCCAAGGAGATGCAGTTCGAGGGCGCGGGCGGCTAGGCGCCCGTCAGCGGGAGAGAATCATGCCCAGGAAAGCCAGGAAGACCGCGGACGACTACACCCGGGCGGAGCTCTACGCCCGGGCCGAGCGGAAGGGCGTCAAGTACCGCAGCCGGATGAGCAAGAAGCAGCTCTTCAAGGCCCTGGGCCTGGGCAGGCCCAAGGGCAAGAAGAAGCCCGCCGCCAAGAAGAAGAAAGCGGCGCCCGCGAAGAGGAAAAAGGCCGCCGCGGGGAAGCCGGCCCGCAAGAAAGCCCCCGCCAAAAAGGCCCCGAAAAGGAAGGCCGCCGTCAGGAAGAAAGCCGCGCCGAAAAAGAAAGCGGCCCCCAAGAGGAAAAAGCCGGCCGCCGTCAGGAAAGCTCCCGCCGGGAAGGCCCCCGCCGCAC
>CAZONU010000115.1:0-12907 GCA_964581145.1 uncultured Planctomycetia bacterium | reverse complement strand
GTGCCGTTCAGCCTACTGCCGAGGTGAATACCTCCAGCACGCCGACGACTTCGCCCATGGAATCCTTGACCGGCACGTAGACCTGGACCATGGCGTAGCCCTTGACCCCCTTGGCGGGGGTGCTGCGCCCGCGGACGTTCATGATGTGCGCCGTCATGGAAGGCTTCTTGTCCACCTTGATGACCCGGGCCTTGCCCTTCACGAATATGGCGGCCAGCTCCGGGCTCATCCGCGGCCGGACGTAGCCGCGGTTGGCCGGCTTGCTGCCACCCTGCGGCGAGGTCATGAAGCCGGAGAGCGCCACTTCGCCGCTCCTGGGGTCGTCCGGCCGCCGGCGCCAGATGGTGGTGGAGCAGGGCACCCGGCTGAGCCGCTCCAGGCGCATCAGCGTCTTCTTGAGCGGCACGGTGGTTACCGGGTTGTAGTCCATGTCGTCGCCGCACATGAAGTTGGTGGCGTAGGCCATGTAAACGTTCTTGACCAGCTCGCCGTCGACGAAGACCTCCCCGACCCGGGCCACTTCGGCGAGCTCCGTGGCGATTTCGTCGAGGGAGAGCTTCCTGGGTTTCTTCTTCTTAGCCACGGCTCACCTCCCCGAAGCCAGATTGGCGGACAGCCCGCGCAGCCTGCGGAACGTCGCCGAGGAGACGTCCTGCCAGGTGGACACCGGGGCCTCCTCGGAGCCCCAGTCGCCGGCCTTGTTCTTGGACTGCGTGAGGAACCACTGCCCGGGCTTCATGCCCAGCACCTTGTTGACTCTGGCCTTCACCGCCTTGCGCCCGCGCCGGCCGGCGGCGGCCTCCAACTCGTCGATGGACTGCATCTGGTTGCGCAGCACCTTGGCGCGGATCGAGGGGTAGGTCTCCTCGGTGCCGAACTCCGCGCCGGGGTAGAAGAAAGTGGTCGCCCCCGCGTCCGGGGTGGCGTGCCAGGGGTCGCGCCCCCAGGCCAGCGAGGCCCAGCGGGGCATGAAGCCCTGGACGTTCCGCATCCACATGAGCAGCGGCGGGTAGGCCGCCGCGCGCGTGGAGTCCAGCATCGTCCCGCTGTGCGTGCAGGACCATATCTGGCGGCCGTCTTTCAGGAGCTGGACCTGCCGCTCGCGGTTCCCGGCGGGGCTCCCGGTGCCGGCGATGTACACGTCGACGAACTCGGAGATGTCCGAGCGGATGTCGTCGGCGTAGACCCAGGTGGTGCCCAGGGTGTAGTCGAACTTGACCGGCTTGGTGCTCTTGCGGTCGAAGGTGCCCTCCCAGAGCTTGCGGAAGTAGCGGTGGATGTTGTTGTCCTGCAGGAAGCGGCACTCCTCGCAGTCCCAGGGGAAGAAGCGGAAGCGCTGCTTGTGATTGAGGAACATGTCGAAGCGCGTGCGCGTCCACCGCTTCTTGCGGAAGTGCTCGACCATCTGCCTGCCGACCGCGCGCCACTCGGCCTCGTAGCCGGGCTGCTCGAACTTGACGAAGTCCGCCGGCCAGTCGAGGTTGAGCGGCAGGTAGAAGCGCTTGACCGGCACCGCGCCGCGGCGGGTGCCCCGGAAGGCCGAGCCGTCGAAGTAGGGCCCGAAGTGCCGGTCCCAGTCGGTCCAGCTGGCCACCCGTTTGCGCGGCCCCTCGCCGGCCAGCGGGGGGGCGAAGCCCTCGTGCACGTAGCCGGAGTGGCCGTAGGGCATGTAGTGGATGAAGCCGCGGTGGTCGTGCGCCGCGCGCCAGACGCCCTGCTCCACGGAGCGGTACTTCCGGCCCGTCATGTGCTGCGGGTCGCTGCGCACCTCCGGCCAGCCGCCGGAGATGCCGTCGGCGTAGTTGTTGAAGCTCATGTCCAGCGTCGCGTCGGCGCTTATCTTTGCGGAAAGCACCCGCAGCTCGACGGGCACGGCGACGCTCTCGCGCCCGGCCTTCACCGTCACCTTGCCGGAGTAGGCCCCCGGGCGGGCGTCGGCGGGGACCGCCAGGTCCACCCAGAATCCGGCGAAGACCGGCTTCCTGATGCCGACGTTCTTCCGGAAGGCCGGGGTCGAGCCCCCGGTCACTTTCTGCGGCACCAGCGCGTCCGGGTACCACTTGCCCTTGATGTCGTGGTACCACTCGACGAACACGTCAAAGTCCGCGCGGCCCAGGCTGGCGCCGGCCGGCCCGGAGAGCTTGCCGGGCGAGACGGTCAGTGTCGCGTTCTTCTTGAGCGGGCCGACCAGCAGCTGGAAGCTGGCCACCTGGTTGCGTCCCGAGACCAGCCGCACCGGCGGGGCCTCGGGGGCCTGGTTCTCGCCGTCGATCGCCGCGCCCTCGAAGGGGTCCAGGCGGACGAACTCGTCGCACCAAAGCACAATCAGGCTCATGGGGAGCTCCTTAAGAGGCTGCGAATTGCGCGCCATTCTCGCAGGCCCGAAAACGCTTTCAAGCGGAGGCGAAAAGAGAGACCTACCTCTCGAGGCGGGAGAGCACTTCGGCCAGCGACACGGTGATGCTGGTGACGCAGGTGTCCGCCGCGCCGCAGAAAAGCGTGAGGTCGTCGCCGCGCAGCACCGCGCCGGTGGGAAAGAGCACGTCCGGCGTGAAGCCCCGGCGCTCCCAGGGGCGCTCCGGGCGCAGGATGGGCTTCCGCGTACGGGCCAGGACCCTGGCGGGGTCCCGGGCGTCCAGGAGCGCGGCGCCCACCGAGTAGCGGCCCACCGGGTCGCCGCGGCGGCGCTCCACCCCGTGGTAGACCAGCAGCCAGCCGCCCTTGACACGTAAAGGCGGCGGCCCGCCTCCGATGCGGTAGGCGTCCCACGCGCCGCGCGAGGGGCCCATCACGAACCTGTGCCGGCCCCAGTGGACCAGGTCCGGCGACTGGGCCACCTGGATGTTCGGCGCGGTGAAGGCGTCGCGGCCCATGGGGCGGTGGATGGCCGCGTACTTCCCTCGGATCTTGCGCGGAAAGAGGGCCACGTCCTTGTTCTCGGAGGGCAGGAATACTCCCAGCCGTTCCGGCGGCCGGTCCAGCGATCTTACACGTAACAGGGCCGGGGCGATGCCCAGCGGCCGGCCGACCGCCACGTAGGTGACCAGCAGTTCCCCGCCGACCACCGACGCGCGCGGATCCTCCACGCCGAACTCCTCGTGCTCGTTTTCGGGAAAGAGCCAGGGCTCCTGGTCGAGCAGCTCGACCTGCAACCCGTCGTCAGATACGCGGGTCAGCCTGAGGTGGCTCACGAAGCGCAGCCGGATGGTCCCGTCGGGAAGCAGGAGCCCCCGGCCGTCCTCGCCGCGCTTCGGCCGGTAGGGCACCTGGTCGACGAGCATGCGCGGGCGCCGCCGGGAGAAGTCCACCCGCGGGGAGGGGAAGCGGTCGCGCCGGGTCTGCTCCGCGGCCTCGGCCACGCGCAGGATCAGCCAGGTCTCGCCCCCGGTGCGGAAGGCCGCGGGGTTGAAGCAGCCGACCACCCTGAAGCCCGGCGTGGCCGGCTCCAGCATCTCCGGGCGGACCAGCACCGCCTCGCGCAGCCGCTTCACCGGGCCGGTCCTGGCCATGGCCCCTCCCTATTGACTGCTTTCCGCTTTGCTCCTAACATTACCTTCCGGCGGCGGGCAAGACAAGGGAGATTCAGTGATCGACAAAGCGGGTGCACCGGTGGGCTACGCCCTGATTGGAGCCGGCGGCTTCGGGAGCTACTGCCTCGCGCACTACGCGGCGGCGGATCAGGTGCGTCCCCTGGCGGTCTGGAACCGGACGGGAGAGAAGGCCGCGGGGCTGGCCGGCAGGTTCGGCCTGCGCCATTACGAGAGGCTGGACGACCTCCTCGCCGATCCCGGGGTGGAGTTGGTGCACGTCGCGACAATCCCCGCGCTCCACGCTGAGCATGTCCTGGCCGCGCTGGGGGCCGGCAAGCACGTGCTGGTCGAGAAGCCGCTGGCCATCGACGCCGGGGACGCCGACGAAATCTGCCGCCTCGCCGCGGAGAAGAACCTGCGCGTCGCGGTGAACTTCATGATGCGCTTCGGCCCGCTGGCCGCTGCGGTCGGGCGCCTGGTGGAGGAGCGCGTGCTCGGCAACCTGCTCCGCGGGCAGCTTTTCAACTGCGCCGGCGACGAGGGCCTGCACCCCGGCCACTGGTTCTGGGACGAGGAGCAGAGCGGCGGCATCTTCGTGGAGCACGGCGTGCACTTCTTCGACCTGGCCGCCTGCTGGCTGGGGCCCGGGCGGGTTCTGGGGGCGCAGCGCTTCAGGCGCCCGGGCTCGGAGGTCGTCGACCAGGTCTCCTGCACCGTGGCCTACGGCGAGCAGGCCTCCTTCGGCTTCTACCACAGCTTCACCCAGGCCTCGCGCCTGGACCGGCAGGAGATCCGGCTGGTCTTCGAGCGCGGGGAGCTGACCCTGCGCGGCTGGGTCGCCGACCGGCTGGAAGGGCTCGGGCTGCTGGACGAGTCCGGCCGCGCGGCGCTGGAGGATCTGTTTCCCGGAGCGCGTCTGGAAACCCTTGAGGATTTCCCGGGCCGCACGGTCGAGCGCCGCTGGCGGTCCGAGCGCATCGATCGCCTGGCGCGCCTGGAGTGGTCGTCCGGACGGGGCCGCGATGAGTCCTACGGCGGAGCGCTCAGGGCGCTGATGGCCGACCTGGCCCGAGGCATCCGTGACCCTGCGCACCGGCCGCTGGCGACCGGGGCTGACGGCCGCGCCGCGCTGGAAACCGCGCTTCAAGCTGAGCGCATCTCCAGGGAGACTTCTCCGTGACCGAGAATTCGGAAGCGCCCCCGGGTTACGGGCTGATCGGCTGCGGGGGCTTCGGCCTCTTCTGCCTGGAGCAGTACCGGGCCATGGAGGGGCTTCGCCCGGCCGCGGTCGCCGACGCGGTCCCGGAGGCTGCTCGCGGGGCCGCAGCCAAGTTCGGCCTGGCAGCTTGCTCCTCCCGGGAGCTGCTGGCCCGCGACGACGTGGAGATCGTCCACGTGGCCACTCCGCCCTTCACCCACCGGGAATTGGTTCTCGATGCGCTCGCTGCCGGCAAGCACGTGCTCTGCGAGAAGCCCCTGGCCGTGGAGCTGGACGGCGCCCGCGAGATGGTCGCCGCCGCGGGGCGCGCCGGCCGCGTGCTGGCCGTGAACCTGATCATGCGCTACAACCCGCTGTGCTCGGCGGTGGGGAAGATCCTAGATGGCGGCCTGCTGGGCGAGCCGCTGCACGGCTTCTTCGAGAACTGCGCCAAGGACGAACCGCTCCCCGCCGGCCACTGGTTCTGGGACCGCGCCAAGAGCGGGGGCATCTTCGTGGAGCACGGCGTGCATTTCTTCGACCTGTTCGCCTGGTGGCTGGGGGAGGGCCGGGTGGTCGCCGCCCAGGAGACCCGCCGGCCGGGGACCGACATCGTCGAGCAGGCCGCCTGCACGGTGATGTACGGCGACGTGCCGGTCAACTTCTACCACGGCTTCCACCAGCCGGCGCGCATGGACCGCCAGGAGATGCGCATCGTCTGCGAGCGGGGCAGCATCGCCCTCGACGAGTGGGTGCCCACCCGCGTGCGCATCGACGCCATTGCCGACAAGGAGACGCTGGGGGAGCTCTTCGACCTGGCCCCGGGCCCGGAGCCGGAGGTGGTCGAGGAGTACCAGGGCGAGGCGCGGAAGTGCTCCGGCCGGCACAAGCAGATCGAGGTTGACGGCCGCTACCGGGTCACGCTGGAGGCCGGTATCGGCAAGCAGGAGCTTTACGGTGAAGTCCTCCGCGCGCTGCTCGACGACCAGCTGGCGGCGATGGCCGATCCCGGGCACCGCCGCCGGGTGGACGAGACCAACGGGGTCACCTCCCTGGAGATGGCCGTCGCGGCCGACCGGCTGGCGCGGGGAGAATAGACGCGCTTACCCCACGGGCCCGGTCTGCCCGCGCGAGTTGCCGTCCTGGGCCAGGCCGTCCAGGCGCGGGTCGAGGTAGCGCGCGAACCACTCGTCCATGATCGCCTTGAGCTCCTTGATCCTCGCCCCCTGGCCGGGCTCGCCGGCCAGGTTGCGCGCCTCTTCGGGGTCGTTGAGCATGTCGTAGAGCTCGTGCGGGCCCTCCGGGTGGCGGTGGACGTACTTCCACTCCCGGGTCCGCACCATGCGCACCGGGCCGTACTCATCGAAAATCACGACGCTCTCGCGGTTTTCCGCGGCCTTTCCTTCGAGGACCGGCAGGAAGCTCCGGCCCGGGAGGTTCCCGCCCGCGGGGAATGTGAGGTCGAGGTAGTCGAGCAGCGTGGGCGCGAAGTCGTAGGCGCTGACCATGGCGCTCTCGACGCGCCCTGAGGGGATCCGCTCCGGCTGGCTGAAGATCGCCGGGACCTTGACGGAGTTCTCGAACAGGTTGCGCGGGCTGGTGCCGTTGCCCTTGCCCCAGAAGCCGTGCTGCCCGCAGGAGTGGCCGTTGTCGCTCAGGAATACCACCAGCGTGTTCTCGCGCAGGCCCAGTTCCTCCAGGCGGTCGAGCAGCCTTCCGACGCCCGCGTCCAGGCCGGTCACCGACGCGAAGTAGCCCTTCAGCGCCTCGCGGCTGCCGAAGTGCTGGTCGTTGATCCAGCCCTTCGCCCAGGGGTGGCGATAATCTTGGGGGCAGGTCTCGAAGGGGCAGTCGTCATACAGGCTGGTGAGCTCCTCCGGGTGCTGGTCGATCCACGGGCTGTGCGGGGCGGTGTAGTGCACGCTCAGGTAGAAGGGAGAGTCGCCGGCCGCGTAGCGGTCGAGGTTCGCCAGGGCCCGGTCGGTTATGGCGTCGGTGATGTAGCCGGGCTCTTCGACGATGCGGCCGTCGCGCACCGTGCGGCAGCCGTAGTAGCGGCCGCCCTCGGCGACGAACCAGTCGCTGAACCCGTGCTGGGGACGATGGCTGTCGCCCACGTGCCACTTGCCGCTCAGCCCGCAGGTCCAGCCGCCCGCGGCCAGGACGTCGGTGCAGGCCGTCTTCCCGGCGAGGAAGTCGTGCGCCTTCGGCCCCAGGCAGCACCCCTTGAGCCAGTCGTGAATTCCGTGCTGGGAGGGGATCAGACCGGTCAGCAGCGTGGCCCGGCTCGGCGAGCACACCGGCGTGGCCACGAAGAAGTTGTCGAAGCGCGTGCCGGTCGCGGCCAGCCGGTCGATGTGGGGAGTCTGTATCTCGCGATTGCCGCAGCAGCCCGCGGCCCAGGGGCCCTGGTCGTCGGTGAGGACCAAGAGGACGTTGGTCTTGGGCATGAGAAACCTCCACTCTGAAACAGGCGGTTAGTGCCTGTCCCGTTCCTTCTCTGTTTCCGGCGGCGCGCTCCTCTCCTCGGCCTCCTCGCGGTCTGCGAAGCTGGGGATGGTCCCGCCGTGCTCGCGCTTGATGCGCCGGGCCAGGCGCAGCATCAGGAAAGACGCGAAGACCATCATGCCGGCGGAGATCAGGAAGAGCATCTTGCGGGCGCCGGCATCCTCGCCGAGGAGCCTGACGATCAGCGGCCCGACCCAGGGAGCGACGGACGCGCGCAGCCCGGTTAGCCCGATGTGCACCGACATGTAAAGGGGGACGTCTTCCTTCCTGGCGAAGTACATGATACCCAGGTGCCAGATGAGTCCCTGGCCGGCGACCACCAGCCCTTGACAGGATCGCCCCGTGTAGACGAACCAGAGCGGTTTGACGGCCAGGCCGGTGCCGCCGATCACCAGGGGCTCCAGCGGAGCCAGGAAGACCATGAAGGGCAGCATCGCCCAGAGCAAGTTCATCCAGCCTCGCATGGTCAGCGGGTTGGAGCGGTCCATGAGCTTGCCCCAGAAGCCCACCGTCAGGATCATCAGAATTCGGGGGAGGATGCTCCAGGCCCACTGCATCTGGCGGAAGTCGGCATGCATGTCGGTCTTGAGCACGATGGGCAGCACCGGGTTCATCATGATGTTCGCGAAACCGAAGATGAAGAATGCGGTGGTGTACTGCCGGAAGCGCTCGTCGCGGACCAGCACCTTGAAGGGTTCCAGGGGCCGGAAGGGCGGGGCGTCGGCCGGCTCCAGGTGGGCCTCGCCGCGGACCTTTATGCGGTGGAGCATGAAGCCGGCGATCAGCGCCGAGACCCCGCCCACCGGCAGAATCGCCCGCCAGCTCCCCGGCCAGCGCTGGATGATCTCGCTGGCGGCCAGCGAGACCACCAGCGAAACCAGGAAGAACCACCGCCGGGTGAAGCCGGTGATCATGCCGCGGATGCGCGCGGGATAGTTGACCCGGAGTATCCCGGCCATGGCCGGCACGCCGGCCTGTCCGACCAGGCCGATGCTCCCGGCCAGCAGGCAGAAGCCCAGCGGCAAGCTGACCCAGCCCAGGATGAAGAAGCCGATTCCCGAGGTCATCCGCGGCCAGAATACGAAGGGGACCTTGCGCCGCCCGGCGGCCAGGCCGCCCACGAAGAAGGCCACTATCATGCCCAGGCCCATCATGCTGTGGATCATGGCCAGGTGCAGCGAGCTGGCCCCCAGCTGCTTGGCGGCGATGTTGGCGAAGAGGTCGCCCACCCCCAGGGCCACGCCGTTGAAGATCGCCGCGCGCAGGTTGTAGTAGTAGGTGGGCCGCACCGACAGGGGCAGCAGGCGGTAGAGCGTGAACAGGCGGCGCCTCCTTCCCGGTGCCGAAGGCCTCGATGTCCCGCGCGGGATTGTAGCACGCGCTCCGGGGGCGGCAAGGGCCGGCGGCCGATGTTGCAGTGGCAGTATTGCCGGTGCGGGACCGAGCGGCTGCCGGGTCGCCCGGAAAGAGGTGGACGGCGGAATCTTCCGCCTGCATAATTACAGCCGTGAGCCGCTCGGTGACAGGGGAGTGAAATGGTGTGCCGCCTGGCGCTGTTGACCGCGCTGTGCTTGTCGGCGATCGCGCCGGGCTCCGCCGCCGAGCCCGAGCCGGCGTCGCGATTCGTCCTGGAGAACCACAGCTATCCCGGCTGGGTGGAGGACTGGGCCTGCGTTCCTGCCCTCAAGGAGCTCTGGCTGGCCACGCCCGGCGGCCTGCTGCGCTTCGACTGCCGGCGGAGGAAGTTCCTGCCGGTGGTGACCACCCTCTCCGGGCTGCCGGGCAACAGCCTGAGGGAGGCGGCGGACTTGGGCAAGACCGGCGCGGTCAGGGGCTGGGGCCCCAAGTGGTACGTCATGGACCCGCGCTCCGGCCGGTTCTCCGAGACCAAAGCGCCCGCCAGGAAACGGCGGAAGGGAGAGGTCCACTGGACCCACCGGCGTGAGTTCCCGGAGATAAGGAAGGACCAGGAGTCGGGCAGCGTCACCTTTGAAGACAAGGCCTGGAGCGGCGGGGTCTTGGTCGGGAAGGTTACTACTATTCGGAAGAGCTACGGCATGGGCTTCGGCAAGTACCGGCGGGAAACTGGAACGGTGCTGGTGGTGTCGTCGCGCGCGCGCGGCGGTCTGAAGAGTATAAAGAAGAAAGCAGCCGGGGATTTCGAGAGAATCCGGCACATAATCTCGGTAAGCCGGGACGCGGCCTACGTGCTGACGTCGCTGCGCAGCGATTCCTGGGCCTGGAAGGACTGCCTGTACCGCGTCGACGGGAAGGGCTGGTCGCGCCCGCTGCTGAGCACCTCCTACCTGAAGGGATACCACGACCTGGGCGCGGAGATCTGGCTGGTCGGCTCGCGCTGCGGCGTCTGGCGATTGCCCCGCAGGGGGAAGGGAAGCGTCGAGGCATATCCTCGTCCGAAGAGCGTGCTGCGGGCGGCCGATATCGGAGCCATCGCCCCTGCGCCGGGCGGCATCTACCTGGCAAGCTTCGGCTACCTGCCGTGGGCCGGGGGGCTGACCTTTTACAATTCGAAGAAGCAGAGTTTCGTCCACTACTACGGCAAGCTCTACGGACGCCGGTGGGGCCAGCCGCCTCCCGAGTACAAGTCGAACACGCCGCTGCCGTGCAACTATCTTTCCGGCGCGGCCTGGGACGGAAAGCGCCTGTGGGTCCTGGCTGGCGGACAGGGCTCGGAAGCGCTCAAATGGGCAGCGGGACGCTACGTGCCGTTCCTGGGACTCCTCACCTTCGACGGCAGGAAGTGGAAGGATCGCAGGGTGACCGCCACGCGGCTTGGCTTCCGCGGCGGGAGCATCTGGTACTACGTCCCGTCCAAAGCGGACTTCGAGAAAGGCCCCAGAGGAAGCTGGTTCCTGTGCGGGCCGGAGGCCGGCGGCAAGCCGCGGGCCTTTGTTGGCAACGCCCGCCTGAACGATCTGAAGATGGGGCCGGGGCCCTTCGACGCCGGGCATGGCCGCGCCGCCTTCGCGGGCTGGTCAGCCAAGCTGAGGGCGAGCGTCGCCGCGGTGTACGACCGCAAAGCCCGCAAATGGACCGAGCTGCGCCACAGCAGGGACGGCAAGGCCCCGGGAGTCCTCAACAAGAATGTCAGGGCGCTGCTGCTCGACGGGGGGAGCAAGCTCTGGATCGCCGGCTACCGCAAGGGCGTCGAGCGCCACGATCTGGGGTCCGGGAAGCGGGAGGTCTTCAACTTCGGCCAGGAAGACTGCCTGGCAAACTGCCTGGCCAGGTACAAGGGCTGCCTGCTGGTGGGCCTGGAGGGCCCTCCGCTGGCGGTGCTGGACATTGAGACCGGCAGGTACAAGGTGCTCAACTCATCCGACGGCATCTCCGGCACGTATGTTCACCACCTTGCCGTCAGTGGCGAGGAACTCTGGGTGGGGACCCGCGGAAACAACGGCGGCCTGACCAGGATTAACCTGCCCGCGCTGATCCGTTGGGCGTTTCCGAAGGGAAAGACGGAGAGGTGAAACCCCTCCCGAAGAGGGCCGGCTGCGCGGGGGGGCGCGGATTCAGACGGTCAAACGGACCGCCGCGGCGTCTTGCGTAAGCGGCTCATTTAACATATAATTACGTCCCGGGGAAGGCGCCCGCGACCCGCCTGTCGGGGCCCCCTTTCGCTGCCGGAGCGCTGAGTTGCTGGAGAAGAGCGACAGGTCGACGGGGGATGCGGCCGCGGAGCGCGCGCGCCCGCTGGTCTCGGTGATCCTGCTGGTCCACAACAAGGCCGGCTACACCGAGCGCTGCCTGCGCGGCCTGCTGGGCACCTCCTACCGGCCCTTCGAGCTGGTCGTCGCCGACAACGGCTCCACCGACTCCACCGCCGCGCTGCTCGAGGACTTCCAGGAGCGCTTGGAGAGGCGGCGGGTGGGCGTCACCCGCCTGCGCTTCGAGGAGAACATCGGGGCGGTGGCCGGCCGCAACCAGGCCATGACCAGGGCCGGCGGCGACCTCATCGTCTTCCTGGACAACGACGTGGTCCCGCGCACGCTCTCCTGGATGGAGCGCTTCGTCGACTACCTGACGAAACATGCCGAGGTCGGGGCCGTGGGGCCCAAGCTGATCTACCCCACCGGGTCCTTCCCCATCCAGTGCGCCGGCTGCGACGTCTCGCCCAGCGGGCGGGTCTGGTTCCGGGGCCGGGGCGAGCCGCGGGAGGCGGGCGAGTTCAACGCGGAGCGCGAGTGCCAGGCGCTGATCTCCGCCTGCTGGATGATGCCGGCCAGCGCCGCCGGCGTGGTCGGGCCGCTGGACGAGGGCTTCAGCCCGGTGCAGTACGAGGACATCGACTACTGCTACCGCCTGCGGGAGGCCGGCTACAAGGTGATGTACCTGCCGGGCGTGGAGATGTACCACTTCGAGAACGTGACCAGCGGGCGAACCCCGGCGCTCAACTACCGTTACCTCACTGTGAAGAACGGCCTGCGCTTCAAGAACAAGTGGCGCCGGCGGTTCAGCAAGGAGGGCGGTCCCGACGAGGACGAGAGAGAGTGGCGCGAGGACATCCCCGAGGCCAGGCTAGAGGAAATCGGTGAGCTGGAAACGGTTCCTTAGCCTGCTCGCCGCGGGCGTTCTGTCGGTCTCCGGGTGCCGCCAGGATTACCTCGAGGAGCGCACCAAGTACGAGGAGGCGGCCAGCAAGAACCGCGAGATGGCCCTAGAGTACCACCGACTGGAAGAGCGCGTCCGGAAGCTCGAGGCCGAGAACAAGGCGTTGCGGGCGGAGGCCAAGCGCCTTCGCGCTGAGTTGGACGCCCTCCGCAAAGGCGGCGGGACTAACCCGACGGGCAAGGGAGGGGCGCGGTGAGACGGCTCCTGTTGTGCGCACCTCTGCTGCTGCTGGGGTGCGGGTACCCGCAGGATTGGCCCAAGATGCGCGGCAACTACGAGTCCGCAGCCTCCAAGAACCGCGAGTTGGCCAAGGAAGTTGAGCGTCTGAATGCGGAGGTGGAGAAGCTCGAAGCCGAGAACAAGGCGCTGCGGGCGGAGGTCAAGCGCCTTCGCGATGAGTTGGACGCTCTCCGCAAAGGCGGGGGGGTCCGCCCGACGGGCAAGGGAGGGGCGCGGTGAGTCGGATCCTGTTGTGGGCGCCTCTTCTGCTGCTCTTGGCCGGCTGCAACGGCGCCGCCAAGAACGACCCGGTCAGCGCCGAGCCGGTCAAGGAGCGCCTGGCCAACCAGGCCAAAGCCATCGCCGGCCTGGAGGCCGAGAACGCGAGGCTCCTCAAGGAGATTGAGGAGATCAAGAAGGAGAACCAGCGGCTGGCGGATGAACTGAAGAAGCTGCGCCCCGCCGGCGGCAAGGCCCCGCAGTAATCGAGAGGGAACAGATGCCCGAGACGGTCGCCGCCCCCCAGGAAGTCATCAAGGACGTGCTCATCGAGGAGGAGCTCAAGCAGAGCTACCTGACCTACGCGATGAGCGTGATCGTGTCCCGCGCGCTGCCCGACGCGCGCGATGGGCTCAAGCCGTCGCAACGGCGGATTCTGGTCGCCATGAACGATCTGAATTTGAGTCCCGGGGCCTCGAGGGTCAAATGCGCGAAAATTTCCGGCGATACCAGCGGTAATTATCATCCGCATGGCGAAAGTGTGATTTACCCGACGCTCGTGCGTATGGCGCAGTCGTTCAGCATGCGCTACAGGCTCGTG
>CAZONU010000114.1:6920-13034 GCA_964581145.1 uncultured Planctomycetia bacterium | reverse complement strand
CACTCGGCGAGGAATTCCTGGGCCTTCCCGTTGTGGGAACCGGAGGGCCCGGGGCTCTCCCTGACCCCGAGAAAATACTGATATGCCGGCCTGACCTTATCGTCGCCGTGAGCATCGACCCCGGCCAACTGGACAACATACAGGCGAAGACCGGCGTGCCGGCGCTCTACCTGTCATACGGCCAGCTGGGCGTTTGGCGCGAAGAGGCTCAGCGCTCCCTCTCGCTTCTGGGCGAGGTCCTGGGCAGGACCGAGCGCGCCGCTGCGCTCAACGAATACGTGGCGTCGCTGGAACAAGATTTAAACAAGAGAACTGTAGATATCGCCGAGAACGACAGGCCCTCCGCCTATTTCGGCGGAATCTCGTACAAGGGATCGCACGGCCTGACGAGCACGGAGGCGGGATATCCTCCGGGGCGGATGGCGGGGGCACGCAACCTGGCTGACGGGCTGGCGAAGGACGGACACTTCTTTGTGGACAAGGAGCAGATTTTGGTCTGGAATCCGAACTTCATCTTCGTCGACGCCGCGAGCCGACTCATCCTGGATGAGGACTTTGAGAGAAACAGGGAGTTCTACGGTCTGCTTGAAGCCTCCAAATCTGGCAGGGTGCTCTCGCTGCTGCCCTACAACTACTATAACACCAATATCGAACTGGCGTTGCTCAACGCGTACTTCGTCGGCAAGTCCCTGTATCCGGAAAGGTTCAACGACATCAACATGGAGCACAAGGCCAGCGAGATCATGGAGACCTTTCTCGGCATTCGTCCCGACCAGGAGATGCCGGCATACCGGCCCTTGCGCTTCCCTGAGATCGGTCCGGCCGAGTGGAGATGATATGTGCGCAGCTGACCTGAAGGAGCAGTACACACGACACGTGAGGCGAAAGCAGCTCGTGGGCGGCGTGCTCTTGGTATTGATCCTTGCCGCCGTCGCGCTCTCCTTGCGAACCGGCGCGTATCCCATCAGCGTGCGTGACATCGCCGCTGCGCTCGTAGGGCACGCGAACGGCCCTGCGCAGCACGTCTTCTGGAACATACGTCTGCCGCAGGTACTGGCGGCGCTCCTCGCCGGAGCGTGCCTCGGTCTGGCCGGCACGGCGATGCAGAATGTGCTGAGGAACCCGCTCGCCTCTCCCTTCACGCTCGGCATCTCCCAGGGGGCCGTCTTCGGGGCGGTGTTCGCCATCATCGTCCTGGGAGCGGGAACCGTGGCCGTGGAGGACACGGAGCGCACTGTCGCCTCGTCCCCGCATATCATAGTCGCCTGCGCGTTCGTGGGCTCCCTTGTCACCGTCACGGCGCTGGTGTTGCTCTCCTCCCTGCGTGACCTCTCGCCCGCCGCGATTATCCTGGCAGGCGTCGCGCTCAGTGCATTCTTCGGATCGGCGACCATGCTTCTGCAATACTTCGCCTCCGACATCCAGGTCGCGTCCGCCGTGTTCTGGACGTTCGGCGACCTGAAGAAGGCGCAGTGGCCGCAGCTTGCCGTTATCGCCGTTGCCATGCTGCCCGCGGGGGGCTATTTCCTCTGGAGAGGCTGGCACTTCAACGCGATGACCTGGGGGGACGACACGGCCAGGAGCCTGGGGGTCGGCGTCCATTCGCTTCGCCTCGCGGCGCTCGTGCTCGCCGCGCTGGCGGCGTCGGTCACCACTGCGTTCATGGGCATCATCGGGTTCGTCGGCCTCGTCGCTCCGCACATTGTGAGGATGATCATCGGGCAGGACCACCGTTTCCTGTTCCCCTACGCGGCCCTGGCCGGCGGCCTGCTCCTGCTGGTCTCGGACCTCCTGGCGCGGACGGTGATGGCCCCCATTGTCCTCCCGGTCGGCATCCTGACCTCTTTCGCCGGTGCTCCCCTCTTCCTGTACCTGCTGGTCAAGCACAGGGACATACGGTCATGACTCTTCGGATAGACGACCTCCACTTCTCCTACCGGGGCGATGACGTCCTGCGCGGCTTGACCTTCGAGCTGCCCTCGGGCTGCCTGGCGGCAATCCTGGGAGAGAACGGCTCCGGGAAGACGACCCTGCTGAAGAACATCAACCGCCTGCTGAGCCCGCGGACCGGCACGGTGCTGATCGACGGCACCGCAGTGGGAACCATGAGCGGACGGGAGATCGCCAGGCACTTCGGCTACATGCCCCAGCGCCAGGAGGCGGCCAGCTGCACGGTGTTCGAGGCGGTGCTGCTGGGGAGAAAGGCCCGCGACGGCGGGTGGACGGGCGCGCGCGACGTGGAGAAGATCGAAGAGATATTGCGGCTGGTCCATCTGGAAAGCCTCGCGATGAGGCCCGTGGCGGAGCTGAGCGGCGGCGAGCTGCAAAAGGTGATCCTGGCCCGCGCGCTGGCGCAGGAGCCGAAGGTCCTGCTCCTCGACGAGCCCATCAACCATCTGGACCCGGTCAACCAGATCGAGGTGATGAGCCTCCTCCACGCCGTCACGCGCGACCTCGGCATTACCTCGCTGGTTGTCACCCACAACCTGAACAACGCGCTCCGGTTCGCGGACCGCTTCATTCTGCTTAAGCGGGGCAGGGTCCTCGCCGCGGGCGGGAAGGAC
Source organism: uncultured Planctomycetia bacterium (assembly GCA_964581145.1). Classification (GTDB taxonomy): domain Bacteria; phylum Planctomycetota; class SZUA-567; order JAKLDR01; family JAKLDR01; genus CAZONU01. Next base: position 10,470 of record CAZONU010000114.1, on the reverse strand, counting down.
ATCATCACGCCCGCCGCGCTCCGCGAGGCGTTCCGCATCGACGCGACGATCGGGGAGGTCGCCGGCGTAACCGTGGTGGTGCCGACGCCGCACGGAGTCCGGCTCCACCGGCATCTCGCGGAATCAGGCCGCTTCCGCGAACACGCGCACGAGGTCGACGATCACGTGTACGACCACGATCACGACCATGAACGGGAGTGAAGGGAGACTACCGGGATCTCGGCAAAACGGCGGTCACCATCCTTTCGCGCAGGATTTCCGGGGACACCCATAACCGCGTTTGTCAAGGGTCCGTTCCTGGCGGGAGGAAGATTTTCTTTATCCGACATTTCTTCTCCTGGCGCGCGCTTTGTAGACACCCATCCGCACCGGTACCGCCGTGCAAGAGGTTTCCGGGGATTTCCGCGGCCAGTTTACCTATTTCTGACACCCCTTGACCCCGCGAAGCGACCGAAGTAAGTTACCGCGATATGAGCCCGCCCGCGCCACTTCGATTGCGGCCTCCTCCGCTCCGGCGAGCTGCGCCGGCCAGGGATTGCGGAACGGCCCGCCCCTTGGCTTCGCGCGGGGGCGGTCAGCGGGCCTTCCAGGCGGCCAGCATCACGTACAGGGCCAGCAGGGCCACGCCGATCAGCGGGATGGGAACGCCGTTGCAGCTGAAGGTCACTATGCCCACGTAGTCCCCGGACTTCGAGCGGATCAGAACGGTGACGCTGCGGCGCTTGCCCCATACCGGGACGTTGGTGATGTCCTTCTCGGGCCCGCCCTTGACCACCTTCACGCTGACGGTATTCCAGTTTCGAGTGAGTTCCAGCTCGTCGCCCGCGAGCGTCTTGGTGAAGCCGACGTAGGGCACCGCGGCGCAGGCGACCAGGGTAAGCAGCCCGACCAGCATGAGGGCGCGCAGCACCCACTTGCGGGCCCCGCCCCCGGGCGGCTTCAGGCAGAAGACCATGCCCGCGCCCAGGACGACCAGGACCGCCAGGAGCACCGGCCAGAAGACCTTGATCCGGTAGCCGGGGAGCAACCCGGCCCACTTGCCCAGCGCCATCCACAGGCACAGCAGCGCCGCCAGACCGCCGGCAACGGCGAACTTCAGCGTGGGCGTCGGGGGCGCCGGGGGCAGCGGCGCGAGCGCGTCACGCAGGCCGGGAATGTCGGGCATCCCCGCCGGCGCCGGCTCCGGACTCGGGATCCTCTCGCCGGTGCGCGTGTCCAAGCCGCAGGAAATGCAGACCACCGCGTCCCGGGGCATGGACGCGCCGCAGCCGGGACAAGGCCTGCCCGGCGCGGCGTCCTCGACGGCGATCACCGGATGGGGAACGGTCAGGGCCGTGCCGCAGGCCGGGCACTTGCCCCTCTTCCCGGCCAGCTCGTCCCTGACGTTGAGGGTCTTGTTGCAGCGGGGGCAGGCGAATCGCATCTCAGCGTCTCCCGGCGCGCCGGCCGGATTATAGGCGGGGGCCGGGCGGGGCGCCATCCGAAAAGGCGTTGCCCCGCAGGGGCCGGCTGGCCCCGTGGCCATTCCGGTGACAGCCCACCGTTATAGAATGAGTGCGTAGGCGCTAGTCTGGGAATCATTCCGGCTTCGCTCTGACGAGCCACGTCGGGCCAAGGAGTTCGAAACTGCACCCCCGGCCGTTGACTTCCGGCGGTTCCGCCAATACCCTTGACCGGGGGGAACGGGAGCAGGCTGGAGGTGGGCAATACCGGCGACGGTCACGAATGGCCCGGGAGGTCGGCGCGGCGCAATGTCCATGATCACGGCCCTGAGACGCAACTGGCTGCGCATCATCTTCTGGACCGCCTCGCTGGCGGTCATCGCCGCGATACTGGTCTGGTACCGGGCGGCGGTGCGCGAGCCGGCCGACGACGGCCCGCCCCGGAAAGAGACCGCCGCCCCGCCGGCCCCGGCCCCTGTCGTGGTCCTCTACGTCGGCGCGCGCCCGGCCGGCGAGAGCTTTGCGCGGTGGGAGCTGGCCGCCATAAACAGCGCGGCGGCGGCCTGGAAGCGGGCGGGGCCGGGCGCCTGGGTCGCGGTCATTTCCCCGGAGAGAAAGCGCGGGCTCCGCGCCAAAGTGATCCTCCACTCCCACGGCGTGGGGCCCGGGAGGGTGCGCGTGGCCGGGGACGCCAACGAGCTCCCCTGGAAGACCGCGACCCGCGCGGTCCTGACCCCCCCCCTGCCCGAGAGCGCCGCGGCGGTGATCCGCGAGGCGGGCGTAAACACGTCAGCGGCGCCGCGCGCGGAATTCAAGGCGCTGCCCGCGCCGGGAAAGGTCAAGCGCGCGGCGGTGGTGCTCGGCAACGAGCCGCTGGACGGCTCCACGCCGACGATCGACCTCGTGAGGCGCGCGCTCAAGGGCGTCGAGCATTACGCACAGAACCCCGGCACGCTGCTGGTCTTCACGGGCGGGCCGACCGCCGGGGGGCTCAGCGAGGCGCGGATGATGGCCCTGGTGGCCGCCTCCCGCGGCGTTCCCGAAAGCGGCTTTCGTCTCGAGGAAAACGCCGGGTCCACCCGCCAGAACGCGGAGCTGACCGCGAAGATGCTAGGGCCCATGAAGCTCCAAGAAGTGACCGTTATCACCAAGCCGTCGCACATGAACAGCGCCATGGCCATGTTCCGCCGGCATCCCCAGTTCAAGAGCGCCCAACCGCTGGCCTGCGACGTGACCAGGGAGGAGATCCTCGCGCACATGCGCGCGTATCTGGAAGTCTTCGAGAGAGCGCGGGTCCGGGCGCGGATGGAGGCCCTGGCCGCCGGCCGCGCGGGGCCGGACTAGCCCGGATATTTCACGAAACCTTGCCGCGGAGAAGCGGAGTCAATGGACCCGCAGCAGGTGGGTTCAACCGGATGCAGTGACGCCGATGGACCCGTCTTCGCCGAAGCTTCGCCGGGCAGGCGCTGATGTTCTTCCGCGGCCAGCGTCTCAGGCCTGGCCGGACGCGCTTCCCCGCGGTCCATTCTCTCATCCGCGAGAATCTGCGTACATCGGCGGTTCCGGACTAACCCGCGCTGAGCTCCAGCTCGACGAGCAGCGGGAAGTGGTCGCTGGGATACACCGGCGGTGCCGCGTCGCGGACTATGCGCGCTTCGCGGAACTCGACTTGGCAGGCGCCCCAACTCGCGGACTATCAGCCGCGCGCCCTGGAGGCGGGCCTCCTCGCTGACGTGGTCCAGGTGGGTGTTGAGCATGAAAACCGGCAGGCCGCCCTCGGCGCGCAGCCGCACCCAGGCCGCCGAGCGGATGCAACGCGTATTCCAGGACGCGGAGAACTCCTCCGGGGTGTCGCTCAGCCAGAACCCGCCGGCGGCCACGCGCTGGAGCGCGGGCTCGCGCCAGAAGATCGAGGGGTAGCAGAAGGGCTCGGCGTTGTTGTAGCGCGGGCCGCGCTCGCGGCCGCAGCCCGGCAGGGCCTTCTCGTAGTCCTCCCAGTTGCCGTCCTGCAGCTCCTGGAAGCCGACCAGGTCGGGGGCGCACTTTTTGATGACCTCGACGTTGAGTTCCCGCCGCGCGGGCCAGGCGTTCTCGCCGTCGTCGACGAA
>CAZONU010000114.1:0-6910 GCA_964581145.1 uncultured Planctomycetia bacterium | reverse complement strand
GCGCGATTCTCACCGCGCCGGGCGGGCCGTCAAGCCGTGGGCGGAGGGGCTGCTCGTTATTCGGGGTATTTCGGTATTCCGGGGTATTCCGCCCACACCCGCCGTCCACTGGATTTCGGCCCGCCCCGTGGAGACTCGCCAGGTGGGGAAGGGGCGGGGGTCATTTGAGGCTTCTCATCATCTGCTCCGTCATCTGCCTGACCCGTATCTTCTCCAGGGCGGTCGAGGCCGCCTCGCGAACGCGCTCGTCCTCGTCCTTCCGCAGAGTCTCCAGCAGCTCGGCCGCTTCCGGAACGCCCGCGTTTCCCAACTGCTCCGCGAGCTCCACGCGCCCCTTCACATTGAGGCCTTCAAGCAACATCTTCGCGGTCAGGGCATTCAAGGACACCCCGAGAATCTTGCACAAGGCCTGGCGGGCCTCGAGCCTAAGACGTGAGTCCCTGGCCGCGACGGCCTGCTTGAGGGCCGGGACGGCCCGCGGGTCACCGATTCTCCCCAGGGCCTGGGCTGCAACTCTGCGCACCAGGTAGAGGTCCCGTCCAAGCACGCCGATCAGGGGCTCAACTGCTCTCGGGTCTCTTAGCTTCCCCAGTGCGTGCGCTGCCATGATGCGATTCAGCACGTCCTCCGGGCGCTCTCTCTTCAGTCCGGCAATCAGCGGCTGGACCGCGCGCAGGTCGCCCAGGTCTGCCAGCGCCTCGGCCGCTGCGTATAACCCCCTGCCCTCGTCCCACGCCGCTATCAGGGGCTCCACCGCCCGCCGGTCCCCGATCCTGCCCAGCGCGTGCGCAGCGCGAACGCGGACACCGTCATGCTCATCGGAAAGCGCCGCAGCCAACGCCGGCACAGCGCGGGGGTCACGAGTCTCGCCCAGCGCGAAGGCCGTCCACTCGCGCAGACCGGTGTCTTCGTCCTTGTCCTGGAGAATCGCCAGGAGGTCCGGCACGGCCGGGCGGGCGTGTTCTTCGCAGTGGCCGAGGAGCATGACCGCGTCCCGTCGGTGAGGCGCGATGGCCTTGGGGAGCCCCAGGTACCAGTGCAGCCGCCCGGCGGCTTGGGCGGGTCCTCCGAGCCGCTTGATCTCTGCCACGGTCACGGGGACCGTGCTCGCCTTGAGGTGATGCTTCACGGCGGCCCGGACCTGAAGGTAGGGGACGACAAGTCGCCAGCACACAATTCCTGTCACCATAAGCAGCGCCAGGGCGATGGCCCAATACACGTAGACCCGCTTGGAGCGCTTGGCAGGTCCGGGGCAAGGGGCGGGGGGGATCACTGCGACTTTCCCCCGGCGCGTTCTTTCGGCTTCTTCAGTATCTGCAAGGCATTCGCTTGGTTCCTCACGAAGAGGTCGGCCACTCTAAGCAGGGACTCATTCTTCTTGATGTTCTTCGGATCGACATCAATACGCCGGCGTGTGAGTTCAGTAAGATACGCGCGCAAGTCCTTGTCCATAGAACGTCCATGCCGCTCGACTTCGGTTGATATCGTCCCAAGCACGGAACTCCTGAGTGCCTCGCCAGATCGACTCGGGCCTTCCTTGTCCAGGCTCTTCAGGAAATGAAGCATGAGCGTCAGGTTGCCCGGGACCGTTATTGCGCCGCCGCCCTCCATAATTACGGCGCGTACGCCTGTGGGCTTATCGTCGTCCGTCCGTTGCGGGTATTTCTCCCACAGCTCTCTGAAGAACTTGCGGCAGCGTAGGTCCGCCTTGAAGCCGAGGCAAGCCCGATTGGACATGTAAAGGGCGACCACCAACTTGACGAAGTCCGACTTAGTGGCTAAGGCAACCAGTTCGTCGACCTCCTCGGCGGTGATTCCTCGTGCTCCTTTGCAAGCCACCAACGGCCCCTGGGCCCCGTGGGCGCACTTGAGGGCCCCCGGGTCCTTAAGGTCGGTCTTCGCTTCCTTGCGAAGCATCGCAAGAACAGCGCGCTTACCCACCTCGCCGAGGAGGGAGAGTTCGCGAGTGGCTGCCTCCCAAGCAGCTAGCCTGTTGTGAGGACGTAGTAGGTCGGCCAGGAACCGCGCCTTCTCCTCGGGTTTCATACCTTTCGTGGCGATGGCCACATAGAGTTCAGCCACCCCCCCTTGGGTCGGCTTTGCTCCATCATCCTCGGCAACATGACTGAAGTCCAGACTCATTAGGCCCTTGAGAACAGGAAGGGCCTCCACGGGTCGTTCTTGGTCAACGTAATCCACCAAATGGGATAGATAGTTGCCGGCCGACCACCGCTCCCTCTCCGAGGGGGCTGGCATGCTGAGCCATACCCTCACCGGGAAGAAGGCAGCATATAGTCTCCTTTCCGCGGGCTTTCCCTTGAGCTTGCCTTCTAGTTCTGTTTGGAGTCTGTAAAAGCGCAGGTGTTTGCCCGCTTCGGTCTGGCGGTCTCGACGCGCACATCCGGCGCAAAGAACCACGGCCACAAGGACCAGCCACGCGCGTGTTCCGGGCAGCATAAAGCCTCCTCGCATCCCCTTATTGGAGACGCTCAGATAACCTCGCCTGTGACAGCTCCGGCCAGGTCTGTTTCGACCGGCCGGGGGGAGGATCGGGGGTGGTCACTTATCGCCTCCGCCCCACATTCTAGCCCACAACGCCGGCACATACAACAGATTGGAATTCGCGCCCCGGCGGGCTACTTCACGACCTCGATCCTGACCCGGGCCAGGCCGGCGCGGACCATGCCCAGCTCCCGCGCGGCGGCCAGGGAGAGGTCCAGTATCCGGCCCTTCCTGAAAGGGCCGCGGTCGTTGACGCGCACCACCACCCGCCGGCCGTTGGCCAGGTTGGTCACGCGCAGGCGAGTCCCGAAGGGCAGCTTGCGGTGCGCGGCGGTAAGCCGGCGACGAGAGTAGACCTCGCCGCTGGAGGTCTTCCGGCCGTGGAACTCCTCGGCGTAGTAGGAGGCCGTCCCGGTCTCCGTGTATCCCCGGCGCGGGGGGGCCGGCCGGGTCCGGCCCGCCGGCGGCGGCGCGGCTCTCCGGCCGCAGCCGGCCAGCGCCGCGCAAACGGCCACCGCAGCGAGCACGAGACGCCGCGCTTCGGCCGGGTCCGGGGGACGGGGGGCGGTCATGGGGACTCCTAGCGGTAGATCACGCCGTAGAGCGTGCCGCTGCCCCGGCAGACCGAGCAGGGGTAGGCGCCGGACCCCTTGCGCGCCATCTCGATCCGCCCGGTTCCGCCGCAGTTGACGCAGGGTTCCTTGTAGACCTTCTCGACCTTCATGAGCGCCTCGGCGCACATGGCCCTGAGAATCTCAGCCTTGACCTCCCGCTTCTGCTGCTTCCACCACTTCTCGGGATCGGGCCAGCCCGGCCGTTTCTTCCTGCCGGCGGCCTCCGCCGCGTAGTAGTCCCGCAGCCAGGAGCCGGCCCCCCAGCGGGCCTCGCGGAAGGCGGCGGCCGGTGCGGGCCGGCCCAGGCCCGCGGGCGCCAGCCGCGCGTTCCAGATGCGCCGGACCTCCGGCTGCGTGAGGAGCACGTCCACGGCGACAGCAATCAGGATGTCCGCGCTGACGCCGCCCTTCCGGTCGGTCAGGTACTTGCGGCACTCGGCCAGGGTGCGGTTGCGGAAGGGTCCCCTCTGGACCAGCTTCTGCTCGATCTTGGCGATGTGCTCGCGCTTGATCTTGTAGGTCAGCCCGGCGCTCTTGATGGTAACCACGTCGCCGTCGGCGCTGCCCACCAGCGTGCCCTGCACGATGTAGCCGCTGGTCAGGTAGATGACCTTGATAGGCACTGCGGGGGTGTCGGAGACGCGGTCGTAGGCGCACTTCTGCACGAAGTGGTCCATGTACATGTAGAAGAAGCCCACCACTTCCTTGCGGGGCATCGCCGCCCGCTCCCTCTCGAGCTCCTCCCGGAGCGGCGTGGTCGGCTTGTTGTCCCGCCAGTAGTACGGGTACTCCCTCTCCAGGAGGTCGAGAGTATGGAGCGCCCGGCCCCAGCGGCCGGCGGCCTGGTCTCTGAGCAGTCGGGCGTGGAACTGGCGGGCCACCTGTCTCTTGGCCAATTGCCTGAGCAGCGGCTTCTGGTCCTTGCAGCGCTCCACGAAGCCGTCGTCCAGCAGCTGGCTCTTGGCGAAGTGGTCCCCGGCCTCCTCCAGCATTTCGTTCTGCAGGCACCACTGGCCCAGCTTGAAGTGATCCGCGGCGTTCTTCGGCGGCCGGGCGGCCAGCCGCGCCCGGTAGACCTCGCGCGGGGTGTAGAGATCGCCCTCCCACATCCGAATGGGCCTGACCGACCTGACCTCCCTGCGGGGCACGCCCATCAGCGGCACTCCGGCGAAACGGAAGTAGCGGTGCGAGGGGGTGCGGCCCTTGACCAATTCGACGCCCCGGCAGGTCATGCCCGTCCTGAGCTTCACGCGCACGCCGGGGATCGCCTCGCCCACGGGGCGGCCGCGGCGCTCAAGTTCGCGCATCTCAATCATGAATCTGAGGCGCTCCCGCTCGCCGGGATCGAGCTTCTTCCACTTGAAGCGCCGGAGCTTACGGGTCTCGACCAGGTAGACCGTGACGGTTCTCTCATCGTGGGCCGTAATCAGGCAGGGGAAAGGGGCGCCACGGACGACGATGAGCGTGCGGATGTGGGCCGGGGCGGCCTCGACCGGCTTCGGCGCGGGTTCCCCGGCCGTGCGCCGGCAGCCCAGGAGCGCCGCGCAGGCCACCGCGCCGGCGACTGCAATGCGCCGGACCGGCCTCGCCTTTCTCGCGGAAAACATCACGCGCCGCCTAGAGCGGCTCCTCGTCGTCATCGGCGGGAGGTGGCGGCGGGGGCGGCTTCTTCTTTTTCTTCTTCTCCTCGCGCTTCTTCCTCTCCTCCTCCCGCTTCTTGAACTCTTCCTCGCGCTTCTTGCGCTCGGCCTCGTGCTTCTTGCGCTTCTCGGCGCCCTTGCGGCGGCGCTCCTCGGCCTTGCGGGTGTTGTCGATGGCCCTGGAGATGCCCTTGCGGGCATGCTCGTCCTTCTCGACCTTGAGGCGCGCGGCCAAGCCGGGCAGCGCCGCGGCGTCGGCCAGCGCCCACAGCGTGCGCGCCGCGGTGCGGCGCACGCCCACCGACTCGTCGGCCAGCGCGGCCACCGCCTGGGGAACGTACTCCCGCGCCCAGCGGTTCTGCTCCAGCACGAAGAGCACCTTCACCCGCACGGCCGGCTCCTTGTCGCGCAGCTTGGCCATGGCCGCGGGCAGGGCCTTGTTGTCGTACTGCCGGCCCAGAGCGCCAACCGCGGAGGCGCGTACCTCGGCGCTGACGTGAGAGGTAAGCCCTATCAGGACGGGGACCATGCGCCGGTCGCGGAAGTGGCCCATGGCGTCGACGGCCGGCAGGGCCACGCTGACGTGCCGGCTGCGGGCCGCGGCGATCAGCTCAAGCGCCGCCGGCCGGCCGATGGCCGCCAGCGCGTTGGCCGCGTAGGTGTTGGCGCCCGACTTGGGATCGTTGAGGATCGCGGCCAGCGGGCGGATCGCTTTGGGGTGGGGGTTGTTGGTGAAGGCCCAGCAGGCCGCCTGGCGGACCTCGACGCGGCGGTGGCCCAGGAGCCGCAAGGTGCCGGCCACGCAGGGCTCGCCCACGTACCTGGTCGCCAGCGCCGAGTTGCCCCGCAGGCGCCGGCTCTCGGTGTCGGCCATGCCCTTGAGGATAATCGGCACCGCGGCCTCGCCCATCTCCGCGAAGGCGCTGGAGAGCGGGTGATGGTGCTGGTTCTCGCCCTTCTCCCGGAAGAGCTTGAGCATGGTCTTCAGGCCCTGGGGGTCCTTGAGGTCGTAGAGCGCCTTGGCCGCGCGGGCCTGCACCGGGTACCACTTGTCGCCGAGCGCCTTGCGCAGCGCGGGGACCGCCCGCGCGTCGCCCAGCCGTCCCAGCGCAATCGCGGCGCGGACCCGCACGTTCCTGTCCTCGTCGCGGGCCAGCAGCGCCGCGAGAAAGGGCAGCGCGCGCTTGTCGCCGAGCAGGCCCAGGGCCTGCGGCACACGCGAGCGGATGAAGCGGTCCTTGTGCCTCAGCTTGGCCAGGATCGGCTCGTAGGCCGCGGCGGCCTCCAGCCGGCCGAGCGCGCGCATGGCGGCGATGACCACGTCGCGGTTGCGTTCCTTGAGTAACGGCAGGAGCGGCGCGACCGCGCGCTTGTCGCCCAGCTCTCCCAGCGCCCAGGCCGCCCAGCGGCGGTTGCCCACCCAGCGGTCCTTGAGCAACGCGATAAGCGGCTCCACCGCGCGCTTCTCGCCGAGCGTCCCCAGCGCCCGGGCGCAGCCGGCCCGCGAGAAGTTGGCTTTCTTGTCCCCCAGGCAGGCCAGCAGCGGCCCGGCGGCGCGCTTCTCGCCAATGAGCCCCAGGGCCACCGCGGCCCTCTCGCGCACGCGGTCGCTCTCGTCCTTGAGGCGTTCAATGAGCGGGTCGACCGCGCCCTCCGCCCGGCGCTGGCCCAGGACCACGCAGGCGAACTCCCGCGCGGACCAGTTCTCCGATTTGAGGAGCAGCAGCATGGCCGCGACCTCTTCCTCGCCGAGCATGGCCGGGCCGGGCCCGCGCTTGAGGCGCTGGTCCTCGGCGCGGTCGCGGGTCGCCAGCATCTTCTCGAAGTCGCGGACGTACTCCTCGGGGGTCTCGCAGTAGCGCTTCTCGCCGGCCGCGGCGGCGGCCGGCAGCAGCCAGGCCGAGGCCAGAAGCGTCAGGATTCGCGCGGCGCGCATGAGTCCTTTTCCCTCCACAGCCCCATTCTCTCCGCGGGGCGGGGCGAAATCAAGCCCCCAGTCTTGACCCCGCGGGACAAGCGGGGTATCCTGTACTCAGAGGAGTATCCCGTGACCGACGAGCAGCCCGTCGAGAAGAAACGCTCCAAGAGAATCTGATACGATGAAAGACGGGCGCTCCTGGTTATTCTCTGAATCTGGCAAAGGGATTCGGAGAA
>CAZONU010000113.1:10704-13125 GCA_964581145.1 uncultured Planctomycetia bacterium | reverse complement strand
GCCTGGCCTTCTCCGGATCGGTGGAGACCAGCACCGCGGCGCGCGGGCCGCAGAGCGTTTTGTGTGCCGTGAAGCTGGTCACGTCGACGATGCCCACGGGATTCGGGTAGCAGCCCCCGGCCACCAGCCCGGCGGTGTGGGCGATGTCCGCCAGCAAAATGCAGTCGGGGCCGGCGGCGTCGGCGGCCTCGCGCAGGCGGCGCCAGTCGACGCTCCAGGGGTAGGCCGAGAACCCGGCGATGAGCAGCTTGGGCTTCTCCGCGGCGGCCATGGCCGCCAGGGCCTTGTAGTCCAGCCTGCCGCTGGAGAGGTCCATCTGGTAGGAGACCACCTCGTAGCGCTTGCCCGAGCGGTTCACCGGCGAGCCGTGGGTCAGGTGTCCGCCGCCGGCCAGCTCCATGCCCATGACCTTCTCGCCCGGCTCCAGGAAGGCCTCGTAGACCGCGTTGTTGGCCGCCGCGCCGGAGAGCGGCTGGACGTTGACGTAGACCTCCTCGGGGTCGATGCCCGGGGGCGCGAAGGCCTGGGCGGTGCGGCGGATGGCCAGCGACTCGGCGAAGTCGGCGAACTCCACGCCCTTGTAGAAGCGCTTGCCGGAGTAGCGGCGGTAGTGGGCCAGCCACCAGTCGGCGTCGGCCAGGTGCCCCTCGGGGCTCTTGGACATCCGCGGGTGGGGATAGCCCTCGGCGTACAGGCTGATGAGCGAGCTGTCCGCCGCCTGCCTGACCGCCGGCGGGGTGATCGACTCCGAGGCGATCATGATCAGCTTCTGCGCCTGGCGGCGATCCTCGTCGGCGAGGAACCCGGCGAGCAGCGGGTCGGCCGCGCTGAGGTCCTGGGAAATCAGCTTCCTGGACATACCGGCTCCTTCAACGCTCAAAGCCGACCCGGCGTCCCGCGCCGCGCCCGGTGGGGCACTATGCCCTCAGTCGGCCCTCGGACAGCTCGGCCACCAGCTGAACCACTTGGGTGCTGATGCGCTCCATGTTTTCTCCGGTGGAAGCCCCAAGGTGGGGAGTGAGCACCACGTTCGGGGCGCTCAGCAGCGGTGAGCCCTCGGGGGGTTCCGCCACGAAAACGTCCAGAGCCGCCCCGCGGATGTGGCCGTAGGTCAGCGCCTTGGCCAGCGCTTCCTCGTCAACGCACTTGCCGCGCGCGGTGTTCACCAGCACCGCACCGTGCTTCATCTTGGCGATGGCTTCGGCGTTGATCATCTTCTCCGTCTGGGGCGTGGCCGGGACGTGCAGGGACAGGTAGTCGCTCTCGGCGTAGAGCCCGTCGAGGGAGCCGACCTGCTCGACGGGAGGCGGGACCGGCGGATTGCGCTTGTAGCCGATCACCTTCATGCCGAAGGCGACCGCGCGCACCGCGACTTGGTGGCCGATGCGGCCGACCCCGACCAGGCCCAGGGTCTTGCCCAGGAGCTCGCTGCCCCTCAGGCGCTTCTTCTCCCACTTGCCGGCCTTCATGGTCGCGTCGGCCTCGGGAATGTTCCGGGCCACGGCCAGCATCAGGCCGATGGCCAACTCGGCCACCGCTGGGCTGGAAGCCTCCGGAGTGTTGCGGACTATGATGCCTTTCGACTTACAGTAATCCGTGTCGATGTTATCGATGCCCACGCCGCCGCGTACGATCAGCTCGAGTTTGCCGGCCGGAGCCAGGAACTCGGCGGTGGCTTTGGTCTTGCTTCTGACCAGCAGCACCTCGGCGTCGGCGAGCTGGCCGGGGTCGTCGGTCACCTCGCCGAAGCGGGCCAGTTCCTGAGGCAGCCGGTCGTTGAACTTGTCGGCGATCAGTATTTTCATCGCTGCTGCCCGCCCTTCTCTACCACCTCCCCTGCTTCTCGGCGCCTTCCTGTATCCAGGTAGTGATGTTCTTCATGTCCTGCATGGTCAGGTCGGCCATGTGCGGGATGCGGAAGGTCTGGCCTTTGAGCTTGCCGTAGCCGTTGGCCAGCCGCGCGTCCTTCTCGGCCAGCAGGAACTTGTTGAGCTCGACGATGTCGATCTCCTTGGTGTTGGTGATGACGGTGAGCGTGTCCGACCAGTAGCCCTCCTGGGGGAATATCCCGAAGCCGCCCTCCAGCGCCCACTTCTGGACGAAGCCGGCCATCTCCTGGTGGCGGGCGAAGCGCGCGTCGGGGCCCTCGGCCAGCATCTTGTCGAGCTGCACCTCCAGCGCAAAGACGTGGCTGACCGACGGCGTGGAGAAGGTCTGGTTCTTGCCGTGGTACTTGAGCATGGCCTGGAAGTCGAAGTAGTAACCGCGGTTCTCGACCGTTTTCGTGCGCTCCAGGGCCTTCCCGCTGACCGCGGCGACCGCATAGCCCGGGGGCATCCCGAAGCACTTCTGCACGCTGGCCATGATCACGTCGACGCCCAGCTTCCCGACTTCGATCTTGACGCCGGTCAGCGAGCTGAC
>CAZONU010000113.1:1841-10694 GCA_964581145.1 uncultured Planctomycetia bacterium | reverse complement strand
CCGCATCCACCGCCCAGATCACGTCGGGATGGTCCTTCATGACCTCGGCGACCCCCTCCATGTGGTGCATCACCCCGGTGGAGGTTTCGTTGTGGACCATGGCGAAGCAGTCGTAGTTTCCCTTCTTCAGGGCGCTGGCGATCATCTCCGCGCTGACCGCCTTGCCCCAGTCCACCTTGATCTGGTCGACGGCCTTGCCGTTCCAGCCGAAGACGTCGTGCCAGCGATCGCTGAAGGCGCCGCAGCAGGCCACCAGGGCCCGCTTCGAGGTGCAGCAGCGGGCCACCGCCTCCCACACTCCGGTGGCCGAGTTGGTGCACAGGAACACCGGTCCCTCGGTGTAGAGGATCTTGCAGAGCTTCTCCTGCACGCCCGCGTAGAGCGCCTCGAAGTCCTTGGTGCGGTGCCCGATGGGCGCGGTGCCCATGGCCGCCAGCACGTCCTCGCCCACGTCGACCGGTCCAGGGATGAAGAGCTTGGGCATCTCCTACTCCTTGTCTTGTCTCCGGGCGTTCCATTCGCCCGGATGAGTTCGCCTCTCTAGTCCTCCAGCGGCAGCATGACCATGCCGGTGAAGATCTTGGGGTGAAAGAAAGTGGACTTCTGGGGCATCTTCTCGCCGGCGCCGGCCACCTCGGCCACCTCGCTCACGGCGGTGGGGTTCATCATGAAGAGCCCCTGGGCCTCGCCGGCGTCGATGCGCGCGATGGCCTCGCCAATGGCCTCGCCGGTGTCCTTGAGGTAGAAGAGGTTGCTCTTGGCGGCGAGCTTCTCCCGGTCGATGCCCAGCAGCCGGTCGAGGATCAGGGAGTGGAGCACGGCGACGTCCAGCTTGCGCCAGGCCGCCCCGTGCTCCGGCTCGGCGGCCCGCATGGCCTCGGGGTTCTTGAGGACCAGCAGCGAGAAGTGCCCGCCGCCGCCGTAGAGGCCGAAGGCGTTCTCCCCGGCCGCCCGGTGCGCGGCCATGCGCGAGAGCAGTCCCTCCAGCCGCTCCTCGCGGCCGCCCGCCTTGAAGATGAAGCTCTGCAGCCGGAAGTCCTCCCCCAGCGCCGACTCGATCTCCGCGAGGTCGAAGTCCGCCAGGCTGTGGACCAGCCGGTGGGTGGGCAGGACCACCAGGCCGGGATCACTGAGCGCCACCAGCGTGGCCATCACGTTCGCCGCGCGGGGCAGCTCGGGGTGCTCGCGGGAGTACTTCAGCGCGGTTTCATACCGGTGATGCCCGTCGGCGATGAAGACGTCCTTGTCGGCGAGCAGCTCCTTGATGCGGCCGATAGCCTCCCCGTCGGTGACCGCCCACAGGCGGTGAATCACGCCCTCGGCGTCGGCCGCCTCCGCGTCGGGGGCCTTCTCCGCGATGGCCCCGCGGATAGCGGCGTTGACTCTCCCGGCCTCGTCCGGGTAGATGCCGAATATCTGGCCGAGGTGGACCCGGGTCTGCTCCAGGAGCAGCCTCCTGTCGGCCTTGGGGCCGCTGAGGGTCTCTTCGTGGGCGTGGACGCCCTGGCCGAACTCCACCAGCTTGAGGCCGGCGACCAGCCCCAGTCGCCGGTAGGTTTCCCCGCCCACGCTGAACTCCTCTTCGTAGGCGTAAAGCGCCGGCGCGCTTTCCGCGACGAGCACCCCGCCCGCGCGCCACTCCTTCAGCAGTCCCGCCGCCGTCGAGTAGCGCGATTCCTCCGGCTCGTTCTCGGCCTCGGGGCTCCTGGTGATCCGCGCGATGTTGTGCTCGCTGCCGGCCAGCAGCGCCGCGCGCATCTTCTTGTCGATGACGTCATAGGGCGGGGCGAAGACCCTGGCCAGGCCCCCGACCTTCGTGAGGTTGTAGCGGAGTCCTTGGAAGGCGCTGATTTCGGCCACGGGTCAGTCCCTCTGCTCCGGAGGCGACGGGCACCGGGCCGGGCTCCCGGCGGCGGCACTCCGGCGCCGCCGGCTCAACTCCGGCCCCACGCCGCCCGTTCCGCGCCGAGATCCATTCTCGGGGATGCCGATCCTAGCCGCCTCCCGGCCGCGTGTCAAGAAACCGGCGTCCCGCGCTAGAGCGCGACCAGCCGGGCTTCGGACACCTCCACCCGGCTGCAGATCTCCTCGATGGCCTCGGGGAGCACGGCCTGGTCCAGGGTGAGGGCCACCAGCGCTTGGCCGGCCCGGCTCTTGCGGCCCACGGCCATGCTGGCTATGTTCACGCCGTGCTTGCCCAGGACGGTTCCGAAAATGCCGATCATGCCGGGCCGGTCGGGATAGCGCATGATCAGTATGTTATCGGCGGGGGCCAACTCCACGTCGAAGTCGTCGAGGGAAACGATGCGCGCCACCTGCCCGTCGAACAGCGTGCCGGCCGCCGAGCGGCGCCGGCCGTCCGGGGCCTCGACCTCCACGCGGAGCAGCGAGGCGAAGTTGCGCGCCTTGGGGCTCTTCTCCTCGTTGACCTCTATGCCCCGCTCGGCGGCCACCAGCGGCGCGTTGACCAGGTTGATGTTCTCCCTTTCGGACACCTGGCCCAGGAAGCCCTTGAGCGCGCACATGGAAACCGCCCGGCCCTCCAGTTCGGAGATCGCCCCGTAGCAGCCGACCTTGAGCTGCCTGACGGGCGAGTCGGCCAAGCGGGCCAGGACCGCGCCCAGCTTCTCGGCCAGCGCGGCCCACGGCTCGGTCCGCCGGTCGAGGGTCACCGAGAGGTTCAGGGCGTTGATGGCTCTGCCCTCTCTGAAGAAGGCCGCGAACTGCCGGGCCACGTCTTCGGCGACGCGCTCCTGGGCCTCCTCGGTGGAGGCCCCCAGGTGCGGGGTGACCACCACGCTGGGCAGCTCGAAGAGCGGCGAGCTGGTGGTCGGCTCGGCGGCGAAGACGTCCAGCGCCGCGCCGGCGAGACGGCCGGACTTGAGGGCCGCGTACAGGGCGTCCTCGTCGACCACCCCGCCGCGGGAGACGTTTATGATCCGCGCGGCCGGCTTCATCCTGGAAAGCGCCTCGGCGCCTATCAGCCCGCGGGTCTTGTCGTTGAGCGGCACGTGCAGGGTCAGGAAGTCGGCCTGGGGCAGGATTTCCTCCAGCCCGGCCAGCTCGACGCCCAGCTCGGCGGCGCGCGCCGGGGTGACGAAGGGGTCGAAGGCCACCACGCGCATCTCCAGCCCCCGCGCCGCGCGGGCCACCTTCTGGCCGATCTTGCCGAGGCCCACCACGCCCAGGACCTTGCCGGCCAGCTCCACGCCGGTGAAGCTCTTCTTGTCCCACTCGCCGGCGCGCAGCTTGCGGTCGGCCCCGGGGATGTTGCGCGCCAGGGTCAGCAGCATGGCCACGCTGTGCTCGGCCGCGCTGGTGGTGTTGCCGAAGGGGGTGTTCATCACCACCACCCCGCGCTGGGTGGCGGCGGGCACGTCGATGTTGTCCACGCCCACCCCGGCGCGGCCGATCACCTTGAGCCCGGGCGCGGCGTCCATGACCCGCGCGGTGACCTTGGTGGCGCTGCGGACGATGATGCCCTCGACGTCGCCGACCAGCCCGACGAGCTGGTCCTCGCTCTGCTTGGTCTTGACCAGCGTATCGATCCCCGCCGCCTCGAGTATCTCGACGGCCTTGGGGCTCATGGCGTCCGCTATCAGTACTTTGGGCACGAAGGCTCTCCTTTCACCCGGCGCGCTCCGGCCGACCCATTCGGCCTCGCCTTCTGAAGCGGGATTCTACCCGCTCCCGCCCCGCCTTCAACTGCGGTCGGGGGACTTAGCGCTCCAGCTCGAAGACGATGTCGTCCTCCCGAGTGCCGCCGTCATCCCGGAGGTCGAGACCAGGACTCCATATCCTGCAGCCCGAAGTTGCCTTTTTGTAGTTGAAAGGCTTGGTTGTGACGGGGTCCAGCGGCAGCTTCTTGAAGTGCTCGGGGAAGCTCTTGGACAGGTCGCTCAGCTTCTCGGGATAGGCGCCGAGCTTCATCTTGTAGAGCCGGCATCCGAGCCCGAGCCGGCCCAGGTCTGGCAGGGCAGAGTGGGCTACTGATAACCTTGCCGCCGAACAGGTGCTGGGAAGCACGATCATTGACCACACGTTGCCCCGCAGAATCATGTTTCCCCGGAAGCCTTCCGTCTTGAGTCGGTTCAAGAAGTCGTTGATGGGCGACAAACCCTCGCTCTCCGCAAGCTCGGCGGCCAGAATGAGCCGGTCGTAGTTGCGTTCGAGGTTGTCGACATCCTTGAAGGCCAATCCCGTCCACTTCGCGAAGAAAGTTATCCGATTGCTGAAGTTGTGTTCTTTCTCGGTGGGCGTTTTGTGCGAGATATTCGCCAGCGGGTCCTTTCCGGAGATCACTCGCTCGAGAGTGACCAGCATGAGAACTTTCTCCACCGCCAGCAACTCCGGGAAGGGTTTGCGGGCTTTTCGATATTCGGCCAGGCGGAGCATGGCGCGTTCAATGTCCGCTTTGGTCGCGTCGCGATTGGTGAGAAGCCATTCGAGCATCTCGGCAGTCCAAATGATGCAGGCATCTTCCATCATCCGTCCCAACAGCGAGCCGTCCTGAGATAAATGCTTCGCCAAAGGCAACAAGGTGAGGGCCTCGTCAACACCTGTAGCCTGTTTGCTTGTATGGACGGCGTTCCAGCTTCTAATCTTCCACATTACGGCTATGAATATCCGTGCAGCATCTTCCTCGGAGTCGTTGACAATGCCACGAGAGTCGTCGGTTCGGAATACGCAGTGTGGCCGGCCGATGGCCTTCTTGATCAAGGCAAGGCTCTCAGTATTGTCTTGCAGGAAACGTATGACCTCGGGAGCTTCCCCGTTGCGGGATTCATTGTTGTCCGTCCGGGCGAGTTTCCTCGTCAGTTCCCTGTCGGTTATCCGCTCGAGGGCTTCGCGATAGAGAGGCGCGGCATTCTCGTTATCTGATATTCCGGGTCGTGATTCGTCCAACTCTGCCAGGAGTTCAGTGACGTGTTCGGAAAGTTTTGTTTGCTTGCGGTGGATGTGAAACGCCCAGCCGCCCGCCACGACAGCGAACAGCGCCAGGAGAATCAAGGAGACTTTCATCAGGCGCATCAGGCAGCCGTGCTTCCTGCTCTTGACGGCCAGTATCTTGTTGTCGTCCTTCGCCATTTCCGCTATCCCGCCGGCACGAACTCCATCCTGACCAACTCCGGGGCGCCCTCTGAAACCCGGGCGGCCTCGGACAGCCGATGCCCGACCACCCAGAGGATCTCCCCGCCCAGCACCACGAGCGGCACGGAGTCGCGCGCGGCCCGGGGGACTTTCTCGTCAATAAAGAACTCCTTGAGCTTGCGCTCGCCGTCCGCGCCCAGAGGGTGAAAGCGGTCCCCCGCGCGGCGCGTGCGGCATACGGGTTCTTGCGTGAAGAGCCGCGCGTCGAAGACCTCCTCGTTCGCGGATTTTCTTTCGTAAAACCCCGCCAGGTCGAAGCCGGCGCGCGCCACGCGCTCGGCGCGGAGGACGCCCACCGGCAGCTCGGTCTTCCCGGGGACGGCGACGGGGCGTTCCCAGCCACTCGGAGCTGCCTTGCCCGCGCCGGCCCTGCGGATAATCACATGCTCATAGTCGCGCACCGCGACCAGCTCACCGAGCTCGAAGCGCTTGCCGACCTCGCAGCGCGCGATCCGCTCGGCGGCCTCGGCCAGACGGGCCCGCCCGGGGGCCCGACCGCCGAGGGCCCGCGCCGAGGCCCGCACCAGGATTTCGACGCACAGGGCCTGCGGGCCCTCCAAGAGCGCGAGGGGCAGGCGCACCTCTTCCTCACAGAGCTCGGCCTCCTTCAGGCGCTCGTCGGCCAGCGCCTCCAGCGCGGACTGGGCGGCGCGGGCGCCCTCGGCCAGCCGCGCCAGCGCCGCCCGGATATCGGGGTTGTAGTTCGCGGCCAGCTCGGGCAGGAGCCGGTGGCGGATGCGCGCGCGGGCCTGGGAGTCGACGTCGAAATTGGTTTCGTCAGTCAGGTAATCGAGCTTCCTCGCGGCGAGAAACTCCAGCACCTCCTCGCGGGTGCAGTCCAGCATGGGCCGAATGAGTTTTACTTGCGGGCTCTGGTCGGAAATGGGGCGCGAACGGGGAATGCCCGCCAGCCCGGCCGGCCCCGTGCCCCGGATTATGCGAAAGAGCACCGTCTCGGCCTGGTCGTCGGCGGTGTGCCCGGTGGCGACGTGGCCCGCGCCCCAGTCGAGCGCGGTGCGCTCCAGGAAGGCGTAGCGCGCTTTCCGAGCGGCTTCCTCCATCGACAACTTCTCGCGCTCTTTCAGCGCGGGCACGTCGCCGCGCTCGGTGAAAAAGGGAAGTCCCAGTTCCTCCGCCAGGCCGGCGGTCCACTTGGCCTCGCGGGCGCTGGCCTCGCGTATCCCGTGGTCGAAGTGCGCGATGCCCAGTTTCAGGGAAAACTCAGGGGCCAGCTCGGCGAGCGCCGCGGCCAGAGCCACCGAGTCCGGCCCGCCGCTCACCGCCGCCAGGCAGGTTGCCTCCGGGCCGAGGAGCCCGGCGGCCGCCTCCCGGACCTTGCGGACGAGCTCCCCGCCGGAGGGCAATCAGCCGGGCTCCTCTTCCAGCGAGCCCAGCAGCCTCCTTATCTCGGTGAGCATCCGGTCGTCGGCCGGAGCGGGCGCGCTGGGCGCGCCGTTCTCGTCGGCCTCGCCGAGGGCCTCCTGCAGCTCCGCGACCATCTGGTCGACGTCCACCGAGTCGAGCACCTCCTTGTGCCGCTCTGTCGCGTCCCCCGGTCCGGCCTCGGCCAGGGGGGCGCCGGCGGGGACCGTCTTGAATATGCGGTCGAGGCCGCTGAGCTCGAACCACTTGGCGACGCGCTCGGTGACCCCCGCGAGCAGCAGCCCGCCCCCGCGGGCCTGGGCCGAGCGCAGCAGCTCCACGATGAGCCCCAGGGTCTGGCTGTCCAGGAAGGTCACGTGCCGGCAGTCCAGGGCCAGGAAGGGACTCTCGGCCAGGGCCCGGTGCCCCGCGCGGCGCAGCTCCACGAAGTTCTGCTCGCCGCCGCGGAAGTCGCCCTGCAGCGCCAGGACCAGGTACTCGCCGTCTTTTCTGCTCTTGATGGCCACCGCTTCCTCCCGTCCGGTCAGGTGATTTCGTCCCCGGTGTCCTGGTTCTCCTCCGCGCCGGGCAGCTCCCGGAACTCTCTGGTGCGCAGCGAGCCCCGGGCGCGGTCCTCGAGGATGGTCAGCGGCCCGGTGGCCTTGTTCTTCACGCGGTGGCGCACCGCGCCCAGCTCGATGAGCACCCCCGGGTGCATCTGCCGGCGCACGTTGACCTGGCGCACCGCCCCGCGGTGGGAGGCCTCGGCCAGGCCCTCGAGCTGCTGGGCCAGCTCGGCCCGCTCGGTCCTCAGGCTGCGCAGGGCGCCCACCAGGCGCTCCAGGTCCGCGCGGCGCTTGCCGATCAGCTGGCCCATTCTGCGGCGGTCACCGAGCAGCGGGCCCAGAAAGCCGCTGACCTTCTCCACCGAGGCGTCCACCTCGGTGATGCGCGCCTCCACCTCGGCCTGGCGCCGGGCCAGGTTGTAGTCGGTGCCCGCGGACACCGAGGTGGGCACCCCCAGCGCCGAGCCCAGCACGCCCACGTCCACGCCGGCCAGCGCGCTGACCGAGCCGCCCACCAGCCGGCCGCCGGGCATCAGCAGGCAGCTGTTGGTCAGCACGGTGGAGCCCACCACCTCGCGCTCGACGCTGAGCATCCCGGCGCTCTCCGCCCGGCAGTCGTTGAGGAAGCGCGCGGCCAGGCGGCCCTTGGCCCGCAGGCGGGCCTTGCCCTTGCCGAAGACGCCCCCCTTGACTTCCAGGTTGCCCTCGCTGTCCAGCCGGCAGGGCCCCACGTTGCCGCCGACGGTAAGGTCCCCCCCGGCGCGCACGTTGAAGCCGTCGAGCACGTCGCCGTCGACCACCACGTGGCCGACGAAGGCGATGTTCCCCACCGAGTAGTCCACCGAGCCGCGCACGTGGTAGGTGCGCGAGACGGAGACGACACCCCGCTCCCAGACCACCCGGCCGTCCCGCTCGGCGATGACCTGGCGGCCCTCCTCGTCGAAGCGGGCGCCCTCGCCCACCTTGAACTCGGCGGGTTGGCCCTGGGGGGCCTTCAGCGGCCGGCCGAAGATGTCCCGGCCGTCGGTCCCCGGGCGGGGCGGTATCTCGATGGCCACCGGCTCGCCGGCCAGCACGTTCTCGATCAGGTTGGTCTCGCGGTAGTCGATCCGGTCGCTCTGGGAGTCCCTCTGGTAGCGGGCCCCCTCGCTGGAGGGGCGGACGATGAACTCCAGGGCGCCGTCGCGCCCGGGCTCCGGCGGCGTGCCCCGGGCCACCACCCGCCCGCTGACGGCGCGGCCCTCCCGGGCGGCGGCGGCCACCGCCTCGAGCGCCGCGCGGTCGATGCCGTGGACCACCCGGTGGTCCTCGAAGATCGCGGCCAGCCTGGCGGCGGTGGCCTCCGGCCAGCCCCTGGCCAGCAGCTGGCAGTCCAGCCCCGCGGCGGTCCCGTCGCCGGACACCCAGGCGCGCAGCACCCGCCCCTCCGAGCGGTCCTCGAAGAGCGGGCGGCGAACCTGGCTGGTTCCCGACGGAATCCTGCCCTGTGGCATGCACTCGGCCCTTCCGAAAGAGATAAGTATAGGCCTGCGGGCGGGGGGTGTCAATGAGGGGCCGCCCCGCGGTTGTGCCCGCTCCCCGCGCCTCGTATACTGGCGGGGCGATGGAACAAAAGCCCGGCAGGTCCGCCCTGCCCTGCCTTACCGCCGAGCTGCCCGGCACCGGCGGGCGCACCCGCGAGCGCATCGAGGACTTCGTCGTCGAGGAGGTGCCGCGCTATGCGCCCTCCGGCGGCGAAGAGCTTGGCGCCTTGCAGGCCGACCGAGCTGTCTCT
>CAZONU010000113.1:0-1831 GCA_964581145.1 uncultured Planctomycetia bacterium | reverse complement strand
GAAGACCGGCATTCCCACGATTGAGGCCGTCCGGCGCATGGCCCGCGCGCTGGGCGTCCGCGAGAAGGACTTCGGCTTCGCCGGCCACAAGGACGCCCGGGCGGTCACCCGCCAGTGGTTCTCGGTCCCGCGCCTGGCGACCAAGGACGCCTGGCGCCTGCAGGTCCCCGGGCTCAAGCTGCTGGAGGCCGCCCGCCACGGGAACCGCCTCAAGGTCGGGCACCTGGCCGGCAACCGCTTCGAGATCGTGCTCCGCGGCGTCGCAGAGAACGCGGTAGAGAAGGCTCGCGCGATCTTTGACGTGCTGGCGCGGCGCGGCGTCCCCAACTACTTCGGCGGGCAGCGCTTCGGCAGGCGCGGCGACTCGGACCTGGTCGGCCGCGAGTTGGTCCGCGGCTCGGCCGGGGGCGCGCTGGGGGTGCTGCTGGGTTCCCCCCGCCCCGGGGACGCCGACGCGGCCGCCCGGGAGCTCTTCGAGGCCGGCAGCTACCGCGAAGCGCTGGCCGCCTGGCCGGCCCGCGACCGCCACGCGCGCAAGGCCCTGCGCCTGCTGGCCGGCGGGGCGCCGCCGGAGCGCGCGCTGGGCGCCTGGCCCAAGCGGCTGCGCTTTCTCTTCGTTTCGGCCTGCCAGTCGCGGCTCTTCAACGCGGTCCTGGCCGCGCGCATAGCCGACCTCGACAAGCTCGCGGCCGGCGACCTGGCCTACCTGCACCGCAACGGCGCGGTCTTCAGGGTGACCGACGCCGGCGCCGAGGCGCCCCGCGCCGCGGCCTTCGAGATCAGCCCCTCGGGCCCCATGTTCGGATACAAGGCGCCCCTGGCCGAGGGGCCTCCCGGGGAGGTCGAGCGGGGGGTGCTGGCCGGCTCGGGCCTGGAGGCGGAGGGCTTCAAGGGCAAGCTGGCGCTCAAGGCCCGGGGCGAGCGCCGGGCGCTGCGCGTGCCCCTCGGCGGAGCGCAAATCACGTCGGCAGAGACGGATAGCGGGCCCGCCCTGCGCCTGTCCTTCTCTCTGCCGGCGGGCAGCTTCGCCACCGCGGTGATCCGCGAGGTGACCAAGGGCTAGGCGCGACGGGCGGCTTTTTGCCGTTTCCCGGCGGCGAGTTGAGGGGTATAATATATGTGTGAATAT
The DNA here is from genome assembly GCA_964581145.1 of uncultured Planctomycetia bacterium. GTDB lineage: Bacteria > Planctomycetota > SZUA-567 > JAKLDR01 > JAKLDR01 > CAZONU01. Next base: position 702 of record CAZONU010000113.1, on the reverse strand, counting down.
GCAGGGACGGGCGAGGGTCACTCGCCCGGGCTCGGTGGGGAGGTAGCGCACATGCGTTGGCTTGGACTCAAGAGCATCGTATCCCTCGCCATTCTGGCGGTGATGGTCGCGGCCGGCAGTGCCGGCGCCCGGGAGGGCGGCCGCAAGCTCAGCGAGGAGCAGATCAAGAAGATCCAGGAGCGCATGGCCAAGCGCAAGGCCTCGCGCGGGGGCAAGAAGGGCGGCAAGCTCACCCCCGGCAAGGCCAGCCTCTCGCTGGTGGCCGGGGCCTACAAGGAGGGCGAGGCTGCCTTCAAGGCCGAGAACTTCGCGGGGGCCTTCGAGCACTTCATCGACGTGGCCGCCTGCAAGGACACCAAGGGCGCGGCCGGCTACGCGGAGAAGTCCCGCGCGCGGCTGCTGGAGATGGAGAAGATGGCCGCCGCCAAGCTGGAGGAGGCCAAGCTGGCCAAGCTCAAGGGCAAGGGGCCCGAGGCCCTGGAGATCGTCAAGCTGCTGCTCGAGAAGTTCCCCTACTGCCGGGCCGCCGGGGAGGCCGCCGATCTCCTGATGACCCTGAGGTCCGACCCCCGGGTGGCCGCCGCGGTGGAGCTGCTGGAGGCCGAGGAGCTGGACAAGGCCGGCAAGTACCCCGAGGCCGCCGCCGCCTACGTCGCGGTCATGAAGAAGTACCCGGACAGCGTGCAGGCCCTCAAGGCCAAG
>CAZONU010000112.1:0-13244 GCA_964581145.1 uncultured Planctomycetia bacterium | reverse complement strand
GCGCCGCCTTAGTCTCCTCTTCGGGGGGCGGCGCGGCGGGCGCTGACTTCTCGGCGAACTCGGCGACGCTGGCGGCCAGCACCTCGGCGACGGGCAGCTCCGCGCCGGCCAGCTCGCTTTCCTCCACCTGGCGGAGGTCGATGACTTCCGGGGGCTCGCCGAACTGGTCGGGGGCGAACTTGTCCAGGCCCGGGGCGATCAGCTTGCCGACCACGCCCTTGCCGGTGCCCATGGCCTTCTGGCGCTCTTCGCGCCGGGCCTGCCGGGCCTCCAGGTGCCTGCTGGCCAGACCCCGGTCGGTGGTCTTGACCACCTCGGCCTCGCCGGCCTCCAGGCCCTCCAACCCCTCGACGACCGCCTTGGCCGGGCCGGTGAAGGGGTGGAGCTCCTCCTCGGCTTCCTGCGCCGCGGTGGCCGGGGTCACCTCCGGCAGGGCGATATCGTCGACGGCCGGGGCGGCCTTGGCGCCGGCCTCGGCGCCGGCCTCAGCGGCCACCGCCTCCGCGGCGGCTTGGGCCTGGGCGGCGGCGGCCTTCTGGACCAGGTCCTGGGTGTAGACGCTCTTGATGGCTTCGCGGATTTCGATCCAGCTGCAGTTGAAGGGCTTGACCTTGAGCTTGGTGAGCTCTTCGATCTCGTTGATGGCCTTGCGGTTCAGGCAGTTGGCCATGGCCACGCAGATCATCTTGCCGAGCTTCTCGAAGGGGAGCAGCCGGTGCTCGCGGCACTTCTCCTCGGGGATCAGCGCGGCGGCCGCCGCGGCGATCTGGACGTGCTCAAGCTCAACGGTGGAGATGCGGAACTGGCGGCCCAGGGCGTTGCTGATGGCGCTGGAGGGGCAGGCCCCCATGCTGACCAGGATCTGGCCGATCAGCCCCTTGGTGCCCTTTTCCTGGATCTTGAGCGCCCGGCTGAGCTGCTCGGTGCTGATCTCCTCGGCCTGGATGAGGACTTCGCCGATGGGCTTCTGCCGGCTCTGCACCCGCGTGGAGCGCCGCGTGCTGCGCGCGCCGGGGCTGGTCGCCGTGACGGTCTTCCTTCCGGAGGCGGTCTTCGGCGGGGCCGGGGGCGGGGGCGGCTTGGTGGCTGCGGGGGCGGCGGCCGCCGGGCCCTTGAAGTCCACCGGAACCGGGTCGAGGGTCTGCCCGGCGGCCGGGGGCGAGGGCGCGGCCGCGGCGGCCTGCTGCTGCTCGATCTCGTCGAGGCTTATCTCCGGCAGCGGGGCCTGGGCCGGCCCGGCGTCCGCCGGCTCGGGAGGAACCTGGCGGATGGAGGGCGCCCGGCCGCGCTTGGAGCGGCCGCTGGAGCTCTTGTCTCCCTTCTTGCCGCCGCCGAAGAGCTTGCCGAGCAGGCCCATGGGCTGCCGCTACTCCGCGCTCTTGGTCAGGGTGAACAGGTTCCCGCCGGCCGGGTTCAGGGCGTGCTCGATCTCCAGCAGCTTGGCCGCCTCGCCGAAGCGGGCATCGGCCGACGGTCCCTGGGGCGGGAACTCCAGCGGAGTGCCGTAGTCGCTGATCTTGACGGTGAGCTGCCGGCCGTTGGGCACGATCACCATGTGGAAGACGGCATTGGGGTCGTTGCCGCAGGCGTGCTCGGCGACCGACTGGCAGGCCGAGGCCACCGCGGAGGCCAGCTTGCCGGCCTGGGACTTCTTGAAGCCCACTTGGCGGGCGGCGCCGTCCACCAGGCCGGTCACCCCCTGAGCCAGGTCGGCCACCGCCGGGAGGCTGACCTCGATGGGCTTGGCTCGGCGCGAGGCGAAGAACTTCATCGCGCCGTTCTCCTCGGACACCGCCACCGAGGTGCAGCGCGGGCACTTGTAGCGGCCCGCCGCCGGGAGCTTGAGGCCCAGGCGGCAGCGTGGGCAGGCCACGGTGAGCGGGAAGACGCCCGCCGCGACGGCCGGCGCAACCGGCGCGGGCGGAGCCGCCGGCGGCGCGGGGGCGAGGGGCGGGGGCGGCGCCGCGGGAGCGGCGGGGACCGCGGGCGCCTCCTGAACCACGTCCGCGGGGACCGGCACGCTGGCCGGGGGCACCTCCGCGCCGGCGAAGCTCTGCAGCGCGACGGCCTCGTCGGACACGATGGTGAACAGCGCGTTGAAGCCCAGCATCTCCATGACCAGCATTACTTTTTGGGGCACGCGGCTGAAGATCAGGTTACCGTCGCCCTCGGTGAAGGCGTCCACGTACTTGAGCAGGATGCCCAGGCCGGTGCTGTTGATGTACTTGACCCCGGCGCAGTCCAGCACCAGGTGCTTGACGCCCTTCTCCAGCAGCTTGTCCATCACCGAGGCGAAGCTCTCCACGGTGGTGGCGTCGATGGAGCCGACCAGCTCGGCCAGCGTGGCGGTCAGGCCTTCCGGCGACTTGATGTTCTTGAGGCGAAATTCTATCGCCGCCATGGATCCCCCAGCATCACTTGATGTACTTGGTGAGCTTCACCTGGTTGCCGGCGTAGTTGTACTCCAGGTTGTCCAGGCACTTGAGCATCAGCATGATGCCCAGGCCTCCGGTCCTGCCGGCCTCGTTGCGCTCGCGGGCCACCGCCACGGCGTTGCCGTGCACTCCGCGGCGCAGGTACATCTCGGTGTCGAATCCGTCGCCCTCGTCGGTGGCGGTGAGGGTCAGCTTGTCCTTGTCCAGCAGGTAGACCACGTCGATCACGCGGCTCTCCTGGCTCTTGTTGCCGTGGCGGGCGGCGTTGTCCACCGCCTCGCGGAAGGCCACGGTGAGGGCCGCGCCGCGCTCCTCGGTCATGCCGCTCTGCTCGACCAGCGCCGAGCACAGGTCGTTGGCCTCCTCGATGGTGTCGTCGCGGGTGGAGAACTGGAAGCGCATCTGGTGCTGGAAGAAGGCCCGCTCCTCGTGGCTGCGGCGGATCTCGCTCTCGGCCAGCTCGACCAGCTCGTTCATCTCGAAGGGCTCGGTGACCGCGCCGTCCTCCATCACCCGCAGCCCGTCGATGCGGTTGGGGTCGGTGCCCTCGGCGTGGACCAGCACCAGGGCCATCATGCTGCTTTCCTTGGCGCGCTTCAGGGCGCGGACCAGGTCGCGCGAGCCGTCCAGGGCGGAGTCGAGCACCACCAGGTCGGGCTTCTGCTGGGCGGTCTCGGCCATGAAGTTCTCGACGCCCTCGTGGACCGCGGTCTTGCTGCGCGGCCCGGTGAGGCGGTCGGCCAGGATGTTGGTGAAGAAGTCCTTCTTGGGCACCACCAGGGAGATGCCGAAGGGCGCTTCCCGGTCGGTCAGCTTGTCGGCCGGCGCGCCGGCCGCCGCCGCGCGCGAGGGACGGCGCAGGGCCAGGGGCGCCAGTCCGCTGCCCAGCTCCACGCGGTTGCCCTGGTCGAGCTCCTTGCCGGCCAGGTCGAACAGCGTGGCGACCAGCTTCTGGCTGCTGTCCTCGGGCGTCTGGGAGGTCGCCGAGGCCCGCCTGATCAGCTCTTTGAGGGTTACCACCCGCATGTGGAGTCCGTCTCCTTAGCTCTCGCGCGCCACGCGGTCCATCAGCTCGCTGAGGGTGATGATCTTCTTCTCGACGAGCAGGCCGGAGAGAGCCTTGACCAGCTTCTCGGGGTTGACGTTGAGGGGCCTGGCCTCCAGGGGCGCGGTCGAGGCCCTTCTCATGCTCGGCTCGACGTGCGCGGCCCGCCCGCGCTTGGCGGCCGCGCCCGCGCCCGGGCTGGCCGCGGCGGGCACCGGCTCGCGGGACCGGACCGCCGGGGTATCGGTCGCCGGCGCCGGCTTCTTGGCCGCGGCGGCGCCGGCCGGCGGCGAGCCCTTGGGTCCGTAGTAGAAGTTCTGCAGCGCCCGGGTCACTTCGGTGCGGGTGGCCAGCACCGTCTGGATCTTGAGGCCGGTGGTGAAGGCCAGCTCGTCTATCGAGGGGTAGTCCATGGGGTCGGGGGCGACCACCGTGAGGGTGTCGCCCTCCCGGGAGAAGGGCAGGAACTCGTGCTTCTCGGCGAAGTCCCGGGGGATCAGCTTCATGAGCTGGGGGTCCAGCTTGTGGTCCTTGAGGCTGACCACGGGGACCTTCTGCTGCTCGGAGAGGAAGGCGGTGAGCTTGTCCTCCTTGATGAAGTTCAGCTTGACCAGAATCACCCCGAGCTTGCCGCCGATGGCCTTCTGGTATTCGAGGGCGGAGCCGAGCTGCTCCTTGCTTATCAGCTTGGCTTGCAGGAGCATATCGCCGAGCTTGTCGCTCATGACAAACTCCCACCAGCGGCCCGGGGACGCCCTCGGCCGGTCAGCCGTGACTAAACTAATAGAATTCTAGATTTGGGGATGAAGCTGTCAAGGCAATTTCGGGAAGCCCTTAACAGGCCGGGGGCTATTAGGCGAAAAGTGGGAGAATGCGGCCGTCATGGGCGCTTGATGCTCCCTTCCACACGCGGCCCGGGGCGCGGCGCGGAGTCGGGCCGGAGGCCTTGCCCGGGCGGCAGAAAGGCTTGCATTTCTCTATCGGCGCAGGAGAATCAGCATTGACTGTCGGGGAAGAGGGATGACTTCCGTTACGAAGCGGATCCTGATTGTGATGGCGGCCTCAGCGGCCCTGGCGGTGGCCGCCGGAGCCGCCTGGCTCTTGTGGCCACCGTCCGGGCCGGCGGTCGAGCCGCTCGCCGGGCCGCGGCCGGCCGAGTGGGCCCAGCCCCTGGAGCGCCCCGGCTGCCCCAACCTGCACAAGGTTTCCGGCGTCCTCTACCGCGGCGCTCAGCCCACCGCCGGGGGCATGAAGCAGCTCGAAAAGCTGGGCGTCAAGACCGTCGTCAACCTGCGCTCGTTCGGCTCCGACCGCGACGAGATGAAGGCGGCCGGGGTGAAGTTCGACTACGAGCACATCACCATGAAGGCCTGGCACGCCGAGGACCAGGAGGTGGTCCGCTTCCTGAAGATAGTCGCAGACGAGAGCAGGACCCCGGTCTTCGTGCACTGCAAGCACGGCGCCGACCGCACCGGGACTATGTGCGCCATATACAGGATAGCCGTCCAGGGCTGGAGCAAGGAGGAGGCCCTCCGGGAGCTGCGCGGCGGCTACGGCTACCACGGCGTCTGGCAGAACCTGCTGCGCTACGTCCAGGGCCTGGACGTGGCCGGGATCAAGCGCAGCGCGGGCCTGGACGGGTAAGCCCCGCTTGACAGGGCCGCGCTCCGCCCATATTCTGCACCCCGCCGAAAGGAGGCTTCCCATGTCATTGCGCCTGGCCTGGGCCACAGCGTGTCTGGCGGTTCTGGCGGCGGCCCTGACCGGCTGCGGCCCCAAGGTGAGCCCCATCTCCGAAAGGGTGAAGGGAGTGCTGGTGGCCGAGGGCGCCCCGCCGGCGCCCAACTCGGGCATCATCAAGACCGGCTTCGGCGCCGTGGTGGTCGACGCCCAGCCGGGCTTCAAGGCCTCCGCGGCCCTGCGCAAGGCCGCCGAGAAGCACACCGGGTTCCACGTGATGTACCTGATAATGACCAGCCACCACGCCGACCACTCTCTGGGCAACGAGGCCTTCAAGCGCGCGGAGATCATCTCCACCAAGGCGGCCCGCCGGGCCTTCGGGGCCAAGGTCGAGGCCGAGCGCAAGATGCTCGCCGAGCGGCTCAGGGTCCCCGGGCTCAAGTCCGCCGAGCTCATGCCCGCCACCATGGCCTTCGAGAAGTCGCTGACGCTCTACGCCGGCTGGCCCCAGGAGAAGATGACCGAGATAAGGCTTCTGGAGATGCCCCCCGGCGCGGCCCCCGGCAACCTGGCGGTCCACCTGCCCGGGGAGAAGATCCTCTTCGCCGGCGACCTGGTGACGGGCGGCGTCTTCCCCTACATGGGCGACGCCGACGTCGGCGCGTGGGTCAGGGCCCTGGACGCGCTGGAGAAGCTGGAAGTCGAGCACCTGGTCCCCGGGCACGGCCGGGCCGGCGGCAAGGAGCTCCTCTGGAACACCCGCAAGCTCCTGGCCGACCTGGTCGCGGCGGTCAAGAAGGCCAAGACCAGCGGCAAGAGCGCGGAGCAGGCCAAGAAGACCCTCGCGCTGCCCGGCTACGAGAAGTGGCCGGCCTACAAGGAGCTCCTGCCGGTCGCCGTGGAGCGCCTCTGGGACCAGAAGCTGCCGGAGATCAAGCTGCCTCCCAAGCCCAAGGCGGCGCCCAAGTCGAAAGCCAAGCCCAAGGCCCCCGAAAAGCCGGAGCCCGAGCGCGCCACGAAAGTGATCAAGAAGGGCAAGAAGTGAGCGGGAGCGAGGAAGACGTTCTCTCTTTCCTCGAAGGCGCCTCGGACGAGATCGGCGAGACCCTCTCCGCACTGGTGCGCATACCCACGACCAATCCCTACTCCGGGGACCCCGACCCGGCCGGCGAGGCCGAGGGGCAGAAGTTCGCCGCCGAGCGCATGAAGGCCCTGGGCGGCGAGGCCGAGTTTGTCCCGGTTCCCGGGGACGTCTACGCGCGCGCCGGCATCCTGGGGCCGCGGGAGCGCGACTGGACCGGGCGCCGGAATCTCGTGGGCCGCTTCCGCTTCGGCTCGGGGGCCACGAAGATAATATTCAACGGGCACATGGACACCGTGGGGGTCAGCGATTACGAGGGCGAGCCCTTCACCGGCCGGCGCGAGGGCGACCTGGTCCACGGCCGCGGGGCCAGCGACTGCAAGGGCGGCATCGTCGCGGGACTTTTCGCCGTCAGGGCCCTCCAGGAGTCCGGCGCCTCGCTCGACTGCGAGATTATTTTCGAGTCAGTAGTCGACGAGGAGTGCAACGGCGCCGGCGCGGGCACGCTGTCGTGCTCTCTGGCGGGAGTGAAAGGTAAGTACTGCATCGTCCTCGACGGCATGGCCGGGCTCATCTACACCGGCTGCCAGGGAGTGGTCACCGCGGAGATAACCGTGCGCGGGCGCGCCGGGCACGGCTCGGTCGGCGGGGTCAGCGCGGTCGAGAAGCTGCTGGTCGCCAAGGGGGCCATCGACCGGCTGGCCGAAGAGCGCGCCCGGAGCCGCCCCGGTTTTCTCATCAACGTCGGCGTCATGCGCGCGGGGCTGGCCCCCTGGACGGTGCCCAATCACGGCTGGCTGGCGGCCAACATCAACTACGCCTACGAGGAGGCCGCCGCGGCCGAGAAGGCCGGGGAGGGGTTCACCGGCGCACTGGTCAGGGAGCGGCTGGAGGAGATTCTCGCTGAGGTCGCCGACGACGACGACTGGCTGCGCGAGCATCCTCCTGAGCTTGTCTGGATCAAGGACGTGCCCCCCTACAGGATGGAGGACGCCGAGTCGCCGGGGGACGCCGCGCGGTTGCTGGCCGTCGCGACGGACGCTTTCAGGAAGGCCTGGGATGCGGAGCCCGAGGTCGGCGAGCTTCACGCCTGGGGCGATGCCGCGCACCTGGCGCGCACTGCGGGCATCCCCGTCGCGGGCATGGGCACCGGCGAGCCGGGCACCAGCCACACCGCCACCGAGTTCAACAAGGTCTCCAACGTCCGCAAGACTGCGGCAGCCGCGGCGCTGACCGTCCTGAAGCTGGCCGGCGGGTAATTCGGCTTCCGTAACTCCTTTTCATGCAGACGGTTGCCTGCGGCCCCCTTTTCCTGTAAAATCCTGAGCCGGGGCCGGGCCGGCCGCGGATGTCCTCAGTGGACGGAGGCGGCGGGAGGTGCGGCCGCGTGGCCCTGCGCCCGCCAAGAGTGAGGAAGCCCGGAATGACCGACCGCGAGCTCCTGGCGCGCTACGCCGCAGACGGCTCCGGTGAGGCCTTCACCGAAATGGTCGGGCGGCACACGAGCATGGTCTACGGGACCTGCCTGCGCGTTCTCGGCGACCGGCACGCCGCGGAGGACGCCGCCCAGGCGGTCTTCCTGGTGCTGGCCCGCAAGGCCCGGAGCCTGGCGCCCGCGACGGTCCTTTCCGGCTGGCTCTTCCTCACCGCCCGGCAGGTGGCGCTGCGGCACCGGCAGAAAGAAGCGCGCCGGGCCCGGCACGAGCGGGAGGCGGCGGCCGTGCGAAGCGAAGCGGAGAAGTCTGAAACGTGGCAGCGGGTGAGCCCGCGCCTCGATGACGCGCTGGCGGGACTCCCCAAGCGGCAGCGCGACGCGGTGGTCGCGCGCTATCTCGACGGCAGGAGCCAGGCGGAGGTCGCTGCGGAGATGGACTGCCCGCCGAGCACCGCCGGCACCTGGATATCCCGGGGCCTGGCCGGGCTGCGCACGCGCCTGGCCCGCGGCGGGGTCGCCGTGCCCGCGGCGGCGCTGGGCGCGCTGCTCGTCGAGCGGGCGGCGGTCGCTGCTCCCGCGGAACTGGCCTCCTCCATCGGCGCTGCCTGCCTGGGCGCCGCTCCGGCCTCGCAAACGGCCCTTTCTCTGGCGGAGGGAACCATGAAGGCGATGACGTGGATGAAGATCAAGGTTGCGGCCGCGGTCGTCTGCGCGGCGAGCATGGTGGGCGGCGGGGGCGCGGTCGCGGTGAGAGGCCTCCTGGCCGCCGAGCCCAAGACGGCCGCCAAGTCCAAGTTTCCACTCAACGCCAAGGTCGCGGCCATGCAGGCCAACACCTGGCTGAAGCTGCCCACCCCCAAGAAGCATCCCATCTGCCGTTCGAGCTCGCCGTGGATGCCCTACGTCCCCGAGGCCGGGGTGGGCCTGCTCTGGGGGTGCAGTCACTCCGGCTACCACAACGACGTGTGGACCTATGATCTCTCCAGGAACGTATGGAAGGAGAACCTCCCGACCGAGCCCAGCGCGGCCAAGGACCCTGCCGTTCTCAAGATCAAGGACGGTTTGCTCATGACTCGCGGGGAGCGACCGCTCTCGTATCACCAGTGGGGCTTCATGGACTACGATCCCGATCGCAAGGTGCTCTGGCACCTGGGCGGAGGTTGGCAGGGCGTGTACGGCGTCAGCGGATACTACAAGAAGATCGGGAAGAAGATCAAGCAGGAGGGCGACCCCGAGAAGCACAAGCGGCTCAGCAAGAAGGGACCGTTGCTGTGGAAGTACTCGCTCAAGACTAACAAATGGGAGATCGTTTACACGGAAGACCCTACTACCGGAACGTACAAGGGGACGAGGAATCGTTACATCCGCTACTGCCCGGCCATCCGCAAGCTGATCATGACGCCCAAGGGCTTGTCCTACAGCGAGGCGCGGGAGAAGTTCAAGACGTATGATCCCGCCACCAACAAATGGGAGCGGTTGGATGTCGCCTGGAAGCCGATAGACAAGGATGTTCCCCGCTACTGGCTTACCAGGCATTCGCCGACCGTCTATGACGCGAAGCGCAAGGCGCTGGTGTTCATCTACCACGGCGTCTGGCTGCTGGACCCGGTGAAGAAGACCATGACCCAGGTGGTCGCCAAGGAAAAGAGCCTGCCCGCCAACCTGGACGGCCCGGTGGGGGCTTACGTCTACGACTCGGTCGGAGAGAGAACCCTCGCCATCTTCGCCACGATCTCGACTTACGGCAATGCGCACAAGGTGATGAAAAAGAGAGGCTTCCGCAACGACCGCGCCGGTGTCTGGGTTCTGGACGTCGAGAAGAAGAAATGGGTCCGCCAGCCGGAACCGGCCGACGGCGTGATCCCGCCTCAAAGCAAGAAGGGCAGCCTGCACCACTTCTACGATCCGGTCCAGAACGCCACCTTCATCTTCCGCGGCACCTACAACGGCTCCAACGGCGAGTGCTGGGTCTACCGCTACAAGCGGGCCGGGAAGAAGTAGCCGCCTAACTCCTTCAGGCAGCGGGGCGTCCGGGGCCTCCCGGGCGCCCCCGCGCTGTATCCGGAGTCGAAAGGGCTGTTTTTCTCGAACCGCGGCGCCCCCTTGCGCGTCTAAACCTTTGTACGGCGACGGCTTATCCGTTCGGGATTTTCCCCTGCCCAAACCGGACCGGCCGGCGTCAGACCCTGTGAGCAGGGAGAGGAACGCCACTTGGCCGAGCGCACTGACGAGGAACTCCTGGCCGCCTTCTGCCGGGCCGGCGACCGGTCGGCCATGGAGGAGTTCGTGCTGCGCCACCAGCAGGCCGCCTGGCGCCTGGCCTGGCGCATCCTCGGCAACGCGGCCGACGCCTGCGACGCGGTCCAGGAGGCGGTGCTCCGGGCCATGCGCTCGGCGCGCGGCTTCCGGGGCCGGGGCTCGGCCGCGGGGTGGTTCCGGCGAATAGCCGCCTCGGCCGCTCTGGACCTGGCCCGCCGCAGGGAGCGCCGCGCCCGCCACGAGGGGCGCGCCGCGCTCGAAAGGGGGAAGGAAGACATGCCCAACGAGCTGGAAAGGGCCGAGGCGCTGGCCGCGCTGGGGACCGAGCTGGCCGCGCTGCCCGCCGAGCTGCGCGCCGCCGCGGTGCTGCGCCACGCCGAGAGCATGACCGACGCGGCCGCCGCCGGGGCGCTGGGCTGGTCGCGCCGCACTTTCTCCGCGCGGGCCACGGCGGCGCTCAAGCGGCTGCGCGAGCGTTTCGGGCATCGCAGAGAACTGGCCGGAACCGCCGCGCTCATCCCCGCGCTTATCGGCGAGGTGTCCGTGCCCGGCGCGCCGGCGCACCTGGCCGCGACGCTCAAGGCCACCGTACTGACCGGCAAGCTGGCCGCCCCCTTCTGGTGGCTGGCCGTAGTGAACGGAGGAAAGGCGATGATGACCAAGCCCGCAATGGCCGCGCTCCTGGCCCTGAGCGTCGCCGTCACCGGAGCGGCGCTGGACTGGAAGGCCCCCGGCGGCGCCCGGGCCGCCCAGCCGGCCAAGGCCGAGAATCGGGCCGCCGCCGAGCCAACCCCCTCCCGTCCCCCGACGCCCCAGGTCGCCCCGACCCCGGTCCCGGTCGAGAAGCGGGCTCCCGCGGCCCTCAAGCGCGCGGCGCCGGGCATGGCCGCCCCGCTTGCCAAGGGGCCGAAGGGCAAGGGGGCTGCCGCCTCCAAGGCGGTCAAGCCCAAGGAGGACGTGGCTGCCAAGCTCACCCAGGGCGCGCTGCGGGTGCTCAGGAAGGACGGCACCTACGCGGAGTGCCCCCTGAAACATACCGACGTCAAGGCCGAGGTCAGCGGCTTCATAGCCCGGGTCAACGTGACCCAGACCTTCACCAATCCCACGAAGAAGAGAATAGAGGCGGTTTACGTCTTCCCGCTGTCGCACACCTCGGCGGTGGACAGCATGAACATGCTGGTCGGCGAGCGCAAGATCGTCGGGCTCATCAAGCGCCGCTCGGCCGCCGAGCGCATCTACCAGCAGGCCCTCAGCCGGGGGCAGCTCGCCGCGGTGCTCCACCAGGAGCGCCCTAATGTCTTTACGCAAAAAGTCGGCAACATCCCGCCGGGCGGGACTGTGCGCATCGCCATCTCCTACGTCGACGTCCTGGAGTACGACATGGGCCGCTACGCCTTCCACTTCCCGATGGTGGTCGGCCCGCGCTATAACCCGGCGGGCTGGACCGAGGGAATCGGCGCGGTCCCCGCGGGCAAGGCCGGGGCCTCCGGCCAGCCGGTGGAGGTGCAGTACACGGAGCGCAGCGGGCACGACATTTCTCTCTCTCTCAAACTCAACGCCGGCGTGCCCATCCAGAATCTGAAGTCCGTCAACCACGCCGTGGACATGAAGCAGACCGGCGAGCGCACCGCGGTCTGCGCCATCAAGGCCGCCGACAAGGTCCCCAACAAGGACTTCGAGCTCAAGTACGCAGTCGTCGGCAAGAAGCCGGAGATGGCCGTCCTGGCCCATTCGGCCAGCGGCCGCTCCGGCTACTTCATGCTCATGATCCAGCCCGCGGACGACGAGGCCCTGCGCAAGGCCCCCCCGCGGGAGATCACCTTCCTGGTGGACGTGTCCGGCTCGATGGGCGGGGCGCCCACCGCCAAGGTCCAGCAGTGTCTCAAGCTCTTCATGAAGCAGTCCCGGCCCCGCGACAAGGTTCAGCTGATCACCTTCGCGGGCGCCAACTACAAGATGTTCCCCAAGCCGGTCCCGGCCAATCGCGCGAACGTCAAGAAGGTGCTGGCCTACACCCAGAGCTACAGCGCCGGCGGCGGGACCATGATGCTCCCGGCCATCAAGAAGGCCCTGGGCGACGAGCTGGACGAGGACCGCGTGCGCATAGTCATCATGCTCACCGACGGCTACATCGGCAACGAGAAGCAGATAATCGCCGAGGTCGGCAAGCGCTGCGGCGACAAGATCCGCTTCTGGTGCCTGGGCATCGGCACCTCGGTCAACCGCTTCCTGGTCGAGGGGGTGGCCAAGCAGGGCGGGGGCATGGGCAAGGTACTCAGCGTCAGGAGCTCCGCGAAGGACACGGAGGACCTCGTCTCCGAGGTGGTCTACCGCATCCACCGCGCGCAGTTGGCCAACATCGCCATCAACTGGGGCGCGCTCAACGTCTCTGAAACATATCCGGCACGCATCCCCGAGCTGTGGGCCGGCCGGCCGGTGGTCGTCTACGGGCGCTACACCGGCGGCGGAAAGGCCCGCATCCGGGTCAGCGGCGAGGCCGAGGGCCGGGCGGTCAAGCTGCCGTTCACCGTGAAGCTCCCCGAGAAGGATAGCAGGAACGACGTGCTGGCCACTGTCTGGGCCAGGAAGAAGATCGCCAGCCTCATGCAGCAAGTATGGACGGACGGCTCCCCGGGGATGGTCGAGGAAGTGACGAAGATAGCCCTCGAGCACAAGCTCATGAGCCAGTACACCAGCTTCGTGGCCGTGGACCCCCAGAGCGGCGCCGAGGAGGGCGTGGAGGTCGAGCCCCCCGTGCGCATCCCCGTCCCCGTCCCGCTGCCCGCGGGCACCGTTTGGGCCGGCTTCTTCGGCGGGGGAGAGGGGCGCCCTGAAAAGTTGATGGAGTTTGCCGAGGAGACGAAGGCCAAGGCGAAGTACGATGTGATGTACGCGCTCAAGATTCCGCCCCCCCCACCGCCCCCGCCGGTCACGAACGCGCCTCCTGCCGGGCCGATGGACCCCAGCGCTCGTCCGGGCAATCAGCTTCGGGACGCAGCGGTCATGGCCCTGGGCCAGATCCAGAAGAAGCTCCAGCACGGCGCCGGCACGATGGGCAAGCTGGTGGACAAGCCCAGGAGCTACGGCCCGGGCAGGGTGCCCAAGCTGGGGGAAATACCCTTTCTCGGCCGGCTGTTCGGACCCGGCGGGCAGCGCGGGACGATGGCCCTCCCCGGCGGCGGGTTCATCTACCGGCCTGCCAAGGACGCCGCGCGCGCCATTACCCTGATCACCGACGGGAAGGAGCTCGATGACATCAGCCGAGACTGGGGCGGCAGGGTGCCGGACCGCACCGCCGCAGGCCGCTTC
>CAZONU010000111.1:0-13269 GCA_964581145.1 uncultured Planctomycetia bacterium | reverse complement strand
CGCCACGGTCCTGGCCGTGGAGCACCCCCGCGCCGAGGAGGACGCCGAGGCTCAGGTGGCCGCGGCCGAAGGCGCCGCCGAGCCCGAGGTGCTCACCGGCAAGAAGGAAGAGCCGGAGGGAGAGCCCCCGGCGGCCCCGCCCGCCGCCGAGGAGAAGAAGCCAGAGGCCCCCGAGTAGGACCTGCAGGGGAGGTCGGGGGGCGACGTGCTGGCCGTGCTGGGACTGGGCAACCCGGGAGAGGAGTACCGCGCCACGAGGCACAACGTGGGCTTCAGAGTGCTGGAGTGCCTGGCCGCCGAGGCCGGCGAGGAGTTCTCCCGCAGGCGCTTCAATTCGCTGGTCGCCGAGGTCCGGCTGGGAGGCGAGAAAGTGCTCTTGTGCGAGCCGCAGACCTACATGAACAACTCCGGCCGGGCGGCCCGGGCGGTGCTGGACTTCTACAAGCTGGAGCCGGCCCGGATGCTGGTGGTCTGCGACGACTTCCACCTCGATCTGGGCCGCATCCGCGCCCGGCGCGGGGGCTCGGCCGGGGGACACAACGGCCTGGAGTCGGTGGAGGGCGGGCTCGGCACCCAGGACTTCCCCCGGCTGCGTCTGGGCATCGGCGAGGCGCGGGGCGACTCGGTGGACTACGTGCTCGGACGCTTCCGGGCCGAAGCGGAGGAGGTCATCTCCGAGGCTATCCGGCGGGCGGCGGGCGCGGTGCGCTGCTGGGCGGAAGAGGGCCTCGATGCCTGCATGAACCGGTTTAACGTGGCTCCTTCCGCAAAGGAAAGCGAGCCGAACGCGGAAGAGAAAGCGGAGGGAGGAACTTGAAACTTTACGAAGCGATGTTCGTGGTGGACAGCAACAAGTCGCGGCAGGACCACGAGAAGGTGGTCGAGGAGCTCGGCTCCGTCATCCAGAAGGGCGGCGGCGAGCTGGTCAACTGCGACAAGTGGGACGAGCGCAAGCTGGCCTACGCCCTCAAGCGGCACAGGCGGGGCACCTACTACCTGTCGCACTTCCGGTCGGACGGCGAGGCCATCGGCCGCATCGAGCGCGCCGCCCAGCTCAACGAGACCGTCCTGCGGGTGATGATCACCGTCGACGAGGACGGCGAGGCCTTCCCGGTCTACTCGGAGGCCCCCGACGCTCGCGATGCCCGCGGGAGGAGGGGCGGCGGCTTCCGCGAGCGCCGCGAGCGCAGGGGACCCAGGCCGGCCGGCAGGGGTGCCGGGCCGCGGAAGCCCGATGAGTCCCCCAAGACAAGCCCGGCCCGGACTCCGGAAAAGCCCGCCGAGCCCGCCAAGCCTGCGGCCGGCGGCGCCTCGGACTGAGGAGGGTCGGTCATGGCCAATCTCAATCGAGTGTTCCTGATAGGCAACCTGACCCGCGACCCCGAGCTGCGCTACACGCCCAGCGGGACGGCGGTGGCCCAGCTCGGGCTGGCCACCAACCGCAAGTGGAAGGACCGCCAGTCGGGCGAGATGCGCGAGGAAACCACCTTCGTGGACATCGAGCTCTGGGGCAAGCAGGCCGAGCTGGCCGGGCAGTACCTGGCCAAGGGCCGCCCGGTCTTCATCGAGGGCCGTCTGCGGCTGGACCAGTGGGAGGACCGCAACACCGGCCAGAAGCGCAGCAAGCTCAAGGTGGTCGGCGAGCGCTTCCAGCGCCTCGGCGGCGGCGGCGAGGGCGGCGGCGGCCGGCGTGCGGGGTCGGCGCGGAGCGGAGGGAGCCAGGCCCCGCCCGCCGGGGGCGCGGACGCCGACGAAAGTTTCGAGGCCAGCGAGGACATCCCCTTCTGAGCGGACCAACGTTCAGCCGGAATTGGGCCGGCTCTACCCGGCCCGGGAGGATCAGGCCAAGTGGCATTCAAAGGCAGAGGCAAGGGCAAGGGCAAAGGCAAGGGCAAGGGCAAAGGCAAGAAAAAGAAGAAGGTGCTGAAGAAGAACCAGTGCCGGTTCTGCCGCAAGGGCGCGACGCCCCCGGACTACAAGGACCTGCGCACCCTGCAGAAGCTCTGCACCGCCCAAGGCAAGCTGTTCAGCCGCAAGCGGAGCGGCAACTGCGCCAAGCACCAGCGCATGTTCCGCCGGGCGGCCAAGCGGGCCCGCTTCCTGGCCCTGCTGCCCTACGTGGGCCGCTAGAGGGGGGCCGAGTCATGAAGGTGATTCTGCGCAGAAACATCCCCAAGCTGGGCCGCGGCGGAGAGGTGGTGGTGGTCAAGGGCGGCTACGCCCGCAACTACCTGCTGCCCCGGGGACTGGCCTACGAGGCCACTCCCGAGAATGAGCGGCGCATCGGCAAGGAGAAGAAGCAGGTCCAGGCGCAGGCCACCGCGCGCATGGCCGAGGCCAGGGAGCTGGCCGAGCGCCTGGCGGGGCTCAGCGCCACGGTCCAGGTCAAGGCCGACGGCGAGACCATCTACGGCTCGGTGGGCGCCGCGGAGATCGTGGCGGCCCTGGCCTCCGAGCACGGCCTGGAGTTGGACGAGTCGGCGATCAGGCTGGAGGAGCCCATCAGGAAGGTCGGCACCCACGACGTGCGCTTCCACCTGGCCGAGGACGCCGAGGCCACCGTGAAGGTCTGGGTGCTGCCCGAGGACGGCGAGTTGCCCCCCGTCGAGCCCGCCGAGGGGGCCGCTGAAAAGCCGGCCGAGGGAGCCGCTGAGAAACCGGCCGGGGAAGCCGAATCGCCGGGCGGGCCCGGCGGGCCCGGCGACGGGCAGTGAGGTCCTGAGGCGAGCGCGCACCGCGCACGAGGGCCCTGACGAATGGAAAACGTCGAGAAACTGCCGCCCCAGGCACTGGAGATGGAAGCTCACGTGCTGGGGGCCATGCTGCTCGACCGCGAGGCGGCCAATAGTGTCTTGGAGATCCTCAAGCCCGAGGACTTCTACAAGGGCTCGCACCAGAAGATATTCCAGGTGGCCTACGAGATTTTCGACCGGGACCAGAAACTAGACCAAGCGTTGCTTCGCGAGGAGCTCAGGACCCGGGGGCTTCTCGAGGAGGTCGGCGGGGTCAGCTACCTGGCCGAGCTGGTCGGCTCGGTGCCCACCACCGCCCACGTCGAGCAATACGCAAAAGTGGTCCGAGAAAAGTCGCTGGCCCGGAAACTGATCAGTACAGCAACCGAGATTGTCAGGGCAGGATACGAAGCTGGGCGTAACACTCACGACCTCTTGGATGACGCAGAGCAGCGCATCTTCGCGCTGAGCACCGAGCGGGCCGGCCAGGTCTTCGACATCCGCGAGATAATACACGATGTCTTCAAGCAATTGGAAGAATCCCATGGCAAGGGCGGCGTATTCAGGGGCATCCCCACCGACTACCGGGACTTCGACGAGCTGACCAGCGGCCTGCAGCGCGGGGAGCTGACCATCATCGCCGGCCGGCCTTCGACCGGCAAGACCAGCTTCGGCCTGAACATCCTCAGCCGGCTGGCTGGGGGCCAAGGCGTGGGCCAAGGTATTCCTGTGGGCCTGTTCAGCCTGGAAATGACCAAAGAGCAGATCGCCCAGAACCTGGCCTGCCTCAATGCCCGGGTGGACTCACAGAAGCTGCGCCGGGGGATGCTCAGCCAGGAGGAATGGGGGCATTTCGTCAACGAGGGGATGAGCAAGCTCCGGGAGATGCCCATCTTTATTGATGACAGCCCCGGCGAGCCGCTTATTGGAATGTTGCGCGCGCGGGCACGTAGATTAGTTGCCAAGCATCAAGTTGGAGTAATCGTTTTCGACTACCTGCAGCTCATTCACGGTCCCAAGGAAATCGCCGCCCAGAGCCGCCAGCAGGAAGTGAGTTATATCAGCCAGAGCCTGAAGTCGCTGGCCCGCGAGCTTAACATTCCCATCGTGGCCATGTGCCAGCTCAACCGGGGCCTGGAGGACAGGAAAGGGCACAGGCCCATGCTCTCAGACCTGCGCGAGTCGGGTGCCATCGAGCAGGACGCCGACTTGGTGCTGATGCTCCACCGTCCCGGCCTCTATGAAGACCCGCCGGACCATACGGAGCCCGTCACCATGATCGTGACCAAGAACCGCAACGGCCCCGTCGGGGAATTCAAGTTGACGTTCCTCGACAAGTTCTTCCGCTTCGAAAACTATCAGGAGGAGGAGGTCCCTGAATGGGCCGGGCGCGAGTAGTCACCGCGCTCCTGGCGCTCCTGCTTCTCTGCCGGGCGGCCGGCGGCGGCGAGCCGCCCCCGCCGCGGGATCCGGCCCAGGGCAAGAAGATCCTGGAGGTCAAGGTCGAGGGCCTGATCAGCATCCCGCCGGAGACGGTCACCAGGGTCATGGCCACCCGCAAGGGGCTGGACTTCCACCCGGCCACCTACCGGGAGGACTTCAAGCGCATCCACGACCTGGGCCACTTCGACGCCCACAGCATCATCCTGCACCCCCCGACGGTGACCGCCGAGGGCGTGCACATTCGTGTTACCTGCCGGGAGCGCCCGGTCATCGACCGCGTGGAGTTCCGCGGCAACCGGCGGGGCCGCTCCGGCAGCCTCAGGAGCCGGGCGCGGGCCGAGAAGACCCTGCTGGTCCGGGGCAAGCGCTACGACCCCTTCGCCGCGCACCGCATGGCCCGGAGTATCAAGGGCTACTACACCGACGTGCGCTACCCGCTGGCGGAAGTGACCTTCCGGGCCGAGCCCATCCCCGGCCGGCCGGGCCACGTGGTTGCCATCTTCGAAGTCAACGAGGGCTCGCCGATCAAGATCGCCAAGGTCGTCTTCCGCGGGCGCAAGGGGCTGCCCTTCAAGAAGCTCCTCAAGGGAATCAGTACCCGCCCCGGCCGCTTCATGAGAGCCAGCAGCAAGTTCAGCGAGGACGTTCTGCGCCTGGACGCCATCAACCTGGAGACCCTGTACCACAACAACGGCTACTCCGACGCGCGGGTCAAGGTGCTGCCCGTGGAGTTCTCCCCGCCGCTGGGCCGCCGGGGAACCCGCCTGGCGACCGTGACCTTCGACGTCCACGAGGGGCGGCTCTACACCTACGGGGCGGTGATTTTCAAGGGACTGAGGTCGGTGCCGGAGGGCAAGGCCCGCGCGGCGGTTTACAGAGCCCTGGGCGTCAAGCACAAGAGGGTGTGGTTCCAGTGGGGATTCGTGCCGGTCTTCCTGTGGAGCAAGCAGGCGGTCCCGGTTGAGCCCAAGGGGTCGCCCGCGGGAATGCCCTTCTCGCAGGACAAGGTCTGGGCCGCCACGGGCCGCGTGAAGCACCTGCTGGGCGAGACCGGCCGGCCCTTCGCGCGGGTCCTCGTCAAGCGGCTGCGCAGCGCCAAGGAGGGCGCCGTCGACCTGGAGTTCAACGTCACCGAGGGCCCCCAGGCCAGGGTGGGCGATATCCGCATCAGGGGCAACCTGCGCACCCGCGACCGGGTGATCCGCCGGGAGCTGCAGCTGCTCCCCGGGGACATCTACGACTCGCGCAAGCTCTCTGAGTCGCGCAGACGCATCAGCCGCCGGAGGATATTCTCCAAGGTGGCCGCCTACCCGGTGCCCGGCGACGAGCCCGACACCGCCGACATCGAGCTGGAGGTCGAAGAGACCAAGACCGGCATGATGAACTTCGGCGGGTACGTGTCTCCTGAGGACGGCTCGGTGGGCGGGGCCTTCAGCATCACCGAGCAGAACTTCGACTGGAAGCGCTTCCCCCGGAGCTGGGACGACCTGGTCAGCGGGGGCGCCTTCCGCGGCGGGGCCCAGCGCCTCAGCCTGCAGGGCTCGATCAGCGACAGCATCAAGAGCATCCGCCTGGACTTCACCAACCCCTGGATCTGGGACACGCCCGAGCGCTACAGCTTCGGAATGGGCCTCTTCCACACCGACAGGGACTTCGACTACGAGGACCGCCGCTCGGGGTTCAGCGTCAGGCTGGGAAGGAGCCTGTTCACCCACCGCCTGCGCGCCCAGATCCGCTACCGGCTCCAGAACATCTACATCGAGGCCCTGGACGAGGACCTGCCCGCGGAGATACACGACGAGGACGAGGGCCACACCCTGCTGTCCTCGGCGGAGCTCGCCCTGCGCTACGACAGCCGCGACAGCCTGCGCCTGACCACCCGGGGCCTGCTGCTCCGGGCCAGCGGGGAGGTCTTCGGGGGCTTCATGGGCGGGGACGAGGACTTCCGCAGGACCTCGCTGCTGGGGCGCGCCTTCGTGCCCCTGTTCCGCACCGCCGGCTACCCTCATGTCCTGCACCTCTACACCCGGGCCAACTGGCTCAACCCCTACGACCTGTCCGACCGCGTCCCCTACTTCGAGCGCCTCTTCGGCGGCGGCATCAACACGGTGCGCGGCTACGACTACCGCACGCTCTCCCCGCGGGTGGCCGGCGAGGAGGTCGGCGGCAACTTCCTGCTGGTCGAGAGCGTCGAGTACCTTTTCCCCCTCTACCGCGACACCCTGCGGGGGGTGGTCTACTTCGACGCCGGCAACGTCTGGGCGGAGGAGGGCGAATTCGAGCTGCGCGACCAGCGGC
Source organism: uncultured Planctomycetia bacterium (assembly GCA_964581145.1). Taxonomy (GTDB): domain Bacteria; phylum Planctomycetota; class SZUA-567; order JAKLDR01; family JAKLDR01; genus CAZONU01. The sequence goes on along the minus strand of CAZONU010000111.1, from coordinate 6,796 downwards.
GCTCGGTGGGGGTGGGCCTGCACATCCAGACCCCGCCGGCCATGGGCCAGATGCCTATCAAGCTGTACTTCAGCTGGGCCATCAATCCCAAGGACGAGCACGATACGGAAGTCTTCCAGTTGAGCTTCAACTTCCTGTTCTGAGGTTGGGGGGAAGGCAAAGGAGGCGCGAATAATGGCGAGGCACACGAGGATATCGGGCGTTATGCTGGCTGCCGCGCTCTGCCTGGGCGCCGCGGCCGCGGCCGGCGAGGCCGGCGCCAAGCGGCGCGCCCTGCGGATCGCCCTGGTCGACGTCGACAAGGTGCTCCGCGAGTACAAGAGGGGCAACGATCGCTACGACCAGATCAAGAAGAAGTTCGAGCCGATGGCCACCCGCATCAAGCAGAAGATCAAGTACGTCGCCGAGGAGCGGCGCCTCCTGGCCGCCAACCCGCGCAGGGAGTCCATCGCCTACCTCAAGCAGAAGCAGAAGCTGCAGCTCATGATCGCCGAGCTCCAGCGGGCCGAGAAGGAGTACGTCACCAAGCGCACCCAGGAAGAAGTAGCGGCGATGATGGAGGTCTGGAACGACTTGGTCGCCGCGGTGGCCAAGTACGCCAAGGACAGCGGCCTGGACCTGGTGCTCAAGCAGCAGGTGCGCTCGAGCACTCCCAAGACCAAGAGCACCTTCTACCGCAACGTCGCCGCGCGCACCGTGCTCTACGCCGCCGCCCGCCTGGACATCACCGAGGCGATCGTCAAGCAGCTCAACATTGACTACGAGCGCGGCAAGGGCGCCGTCAAAGGCTGAGACCGGCTTCATGAAGCGCCGAGCGCTGGCCGCGCCGACCCCGGCCCTCGAGGGCCGCGGCATCCACAGCGGCGAGCCCTCGCGCCTGCGGGTGCTGCCCGCGCCGGCCGGGAGCGGGCTGCGCTTCCGCCGCGCGGACCTGCCGGACCGGCCCGCGCTGGGCCGCGAGGACCTGGTCACCGACGCCTCCGAGGGCGGGCGCACCACGCTCCGCCGCGGCGGGACCGTGATCCGGACCGTGGAGCACGTGGCCGCGGCGGTCTGGGGACTGGGGCTGGACGACGCCCTGGTGGAGGTCGAGGGGGCCGAGCCCCCCGCGGGCGACGGCAGCGCCCTCCCCTACGTCCAGGCCCTGCAGGCCGCGGGAATCGAGGAGACCGACGAGGAGCGCCCCGCGCTGCGCCCGCAAACCGTCCTGGCCGCCTCGGAGGGAAGCGCCTCGGTGGCCAGCCTGCCGGCCGCCACCGGCCTGCGGCTCAGCTACCTGCTGGATTATCCCGGCGAGCCGCTGGCTCAGGGCAGCCTGGAGGTGGAGCTCACCCCGGAGTCCTTCGCCGCCGAGCTGGCGCCGGCGCGCACTTTCTGTCCCGCCGCGCAGGTCGAGAAGTTCCTGGCCATGGGCTGGGGCCGGGGGGCTGACGCCACCAATACCCTGGTGCTCGAGGGCGCCGGGGTGCGCGACAACCAGCTGCGATTCGCCGACGAGCCGGTCCGCCACAAGATGCTGGACCTGGTCGGCGACCTGGCCTTCGCCGGCGGCGAGCTGGTCGCCGAGCTGCGGGCCAGCCGCTCGGGGCACCGCCTCAACCGCCGGCTCCTCGGCAAGATACTGGCGCTCTGCGAGGTCAGAAACGGAGGTCAAAGCGTGCTGGACGTCAACGAAATCCGCAAATTGCTGCCCCACCGCTATCCCTTTCTGCTGGTCGACAGGGTGGTGGAATTCGAGCCCGGCAAGCGGGCGGTGGGCATCAAGAACCTCAGCGTCAACGAGCCGTTCTTCCAGGGGCACTTCCCCGAAGCCCCGGTGATGCCCGGCGTGCTGCAGATCGAGGCCCTGGCCCAGGTCGGCGGAATCCTGCTGCAGAGCGCGTTCGGGGACGAGGGTGTCGACAAGATCGCCGTGCTGGCCAGCGTGGACAAGGCCAAGCTGCGCCGCGCGGTGCTCCCCGGCGACCAGCTGGTCATGGAGGTCACGCTGGACAGGTTTCGCGGCAGCTTCGGCCAGATTCGCGGCAGGGCCACCGTCGACGGCCAGGTGGCGGCCGAAGCGATAATCCGCTTCGCGGTAGTCTCGCCGGACAATGTCTCTGGCGGGAAGAAGAGCTAGGAGGTCCGCCGTGGCCATCCATCCCACGGTCACCGTCCACGAGGGCGCTGAGATCGGCGAGGGCGTGAGCATCGGCGCCTATTCCGTGATCGGCCCGGAGGTCAAGATCGGCCCGGGCTGCCTGATCCGCGAGCGGGTCACCGTCGCCGGGCGGACGACCATCGGCTCGGAGTGCAGGATATACACCGGCGCGGTGGTGGGTTCGGACCCCCAGGACCTCAAGTACGGCGGCGAGGACACCGAGGTGGTGGTCGGCGACCGCACCACCATCCGCGAGTACGTGACCATTAACAAGGGCACCGCTGGCGGCGGGGGCATTACCCGGGTGGGCTCGGACTGCCTGGTGATGGCCTACAGCCACGTGGCCCACGACTGCATGGTGGAAGACAACGTGACCATGGCCAACGTGGCCACGCTGGCCGGCCACGTGCTCATCGAGCGCGGCGCCAGCCTCAGCGGAATGGTGGGCGTGCACCACTTCGGCTCCGTCGGGCGGCTGGCCTTCGTCGGCGGCATGTCCAAGATCACTCGCGACGCCCCGCCCTTCATGATTTCCTTCGGCAATCCCGCGCGGGTCCGCGGCGCCAACGTCGTCGGCCTGAAGCGCGCCGGGGTGGCCCGCGAGAGCATCTCCGCCCTGCGCCAGGCCTGCCGCTGGCTGTACCACTCGGCGCTGGTCCAGGAGGCCGCCAAGCAGAAGATACTAGCCGAGGGCCTCGACAGGTTCGAGGAGATCAAGTACCTGCTGGAGTTCCTGGAGCGCACCAAGCGCGGCGAGCTGGGCCGCGCCCGCGAGGCCGCGCGGGAGTAGCCGGCGGAGGTATCCTCGAGAATGGCCGCAGCCATGCGCGTGGCCCTGGTGGGGGCCGGACACCTCGGGAAGATTCACGGCAAGCTCCTCAAGGGCATGCCCGAGGCCGAGCTGGTCGCCATGGTCGACCCGGACGGCGCGGCCGCCGCTGCCGCCGCCAAGGGTTCGGACGCCCGGACGTTCCCCGGCCACCGGGCCATGCTTGCCGGGCCCGGGGTCCCTCCTGATGCCGCAGTGGTCGCCGCGCCCACCCCCCTCCACCGCGAGATCGCCGGCGAGTTGCTGGAGGCCGGCGTTCACTGCCTGGTCGAGAAGCCCATAACCAAGACCGTGGCCGAGGCCGAGGAGCTGGTCGCCCTCGCCGAGGAGAAGAAGCTGGCCCTGGCCGTGGGCCACGTCGAGCGCTACAACCCGGCGATAATCGCCGCCCGCCCCGAGGTGGGCGACGTGAAATTCATCGAGTGCCGGAGGGTCAGCCCCTACCCCTTCCGCTCCACCGACGTGGGCGTGACCATGGACGTGATGATCCACGACATCGACCTGATCCTGGATCTCGTCGGCCGGCCGCTCCAGAGCGCCGAGGCCTGCGGCGCGCGGGTGTTCTCGCCCAGCGAGGACATCGCCAACGCGCGCCTGGTCTTCGAGGGCGGCGCTGTGGCCGACGTGACCGCCAGCCGGGTGGCGCTCAAGGCCGAGCGCAAGCTGCGCATCTTCCAGTCCGACGCCTATCTCTCGGTGGACTTGCTCGCCAAGAAGGGCGCCGTCTACCGCAAGAGTGCCGCGCTGGCGCGCGGGGAGATCGACCCGGCCAAGCTCACCCCCGCCCAGGCCGGCGGCAGCCCCCTGGACTTCGTGCTCAAGAAGCTGGTGAGCTTCAAGAAGCTGAAGGTCCCCAAGGTCAATCCCATCGGCCGCGAGCTGGAGGATTTCCTGCAGGCCGCCAGAGAAGGCACCCAGCCGCCGGTCTCCGGGCGCGAGGGCCTGGCCGCCCTGCGCGCCGCGGAGATGATCCTGAGCGGGATGATCGTCCAGTAGGTCATGGCCAAGCTGCTTATCAGCGCGGGCGAGAGTTCCGGCGACCAGCGGGCCGCCGCGCTGCTCACCGAGCTTCGCGAGCTGGTCCCCGACCTGGAGGTCTTCGGCATGGGCGGGGGGGCGCTCCGCGAGGCCGGCTGCCGGATCGAGGTGGACAGTTCCGGCCTGGACGTCATGGGCTTCGCCGACGTTCTCCGCAGAATCCCGGAGTTCCGGGGGGTGATGCGCAAGCTGGTCGCCGCCGCCGAGCGCGAGAGGCCCGACGCCGCGGTGCTCTGCGACTATCCCGGCTTCAACCTGCGTCTGGCCGCGCGCCTCAAGGAGAAGGGTGTCAGGGTCATCTACTACGTGAGCCCGCAGGTCTGGGCCTGGGCCCCCCGGCGCGCGCGCCGGATAGCCCGGCTCGTCGACAAGATGCTGGTGCTCTTCCCGTTTGAAGAGAAGCTTTACAGGGGTCTGGGGCTGGACTCCGAGTTCGTGGGCCATCCCCTGGCCGACGAGCTGCCCGGCGACTACCCCGCGAAGGCCGAAGCCCTCCGCGCCGAGCTGGGCCTGGGGGACGAAGAAGAGGTTCTCGCCATCTTGCCCGGCAGCCGCCCGATGGAGCTGGAGCGCCACCTGGAGGTCTTCGCCGCCGCCGCCGCGCGGGTGCGCGAGGCGCGCGGAGCGGTCCGGCCGGTTATCGCGGTCAGAAAAGAGGCCGACGCGGGCAAGGTTGCGGAACGCGCCAGGGCCGCCGCCGGGTTTGAGGTTCCCGTGCTGGCCGGCCGGGCGCGCGAGGTCCGGCCGCCGCCGAGCTGGCGGTGGTGGTCTCGGGCACGGCCACGCTGGAGGCCGCCCTCTTGGGCTGCCCCATGCTGGTCTGCTACCGCACCAGCTGGTTCAACTACGCGGTGGCCCGGCTGCTGGTTACCGTACCTTGCATCGCCCTGGCCAACGTGGTCGCCGGGCGGCCGACGGTGCCGGAGCTCTGGCAGTCGGAGGTCACTCCCGCGCGGGTGGCCGACTCCGCGCTGGCGCTCCTGGAGGACGGGCCGGCCCGCGCGCGCATGCGCGGGGCCCTGGTTGCTCTCCGTGAGAAGCTGAAGGTGCGGGGCGCCAGCCGCCGTGCGGCCGAAGCGGTGGCCGCCGAACTGAAGAAACCGGGTGCCGAAGCGTGACAGCGGCGCGGGTCAGCATCGTCCGCTGCTCAAGCTACGACCGCGCCGAGGTCAAGGAAGCCGTCGCCCGCGCGGTCGAGCTGGTCGGCGGGGCCGCGTGCTTCCTGCCCGAGACGGGCGGCGTGCTCCTGAAACCCAATCTGCTGGCCCCCCTGGCCCGCGAGCGCCGGATCACCACCGACCCCGAGGTGGTCCGCGCCGTCGCCGAGCTCTTTCGCGAGGCGGGGGCGGAAAGCATCTCCGTGGGCGACAGCCCCGCGGTGGGGGGCGCCAGGATGGTCATGCGCCGCGCGGGCTACAACGACGTCCTGCCCGAGTGGGTCGAGCGCGTGAACTTCTCGGAGGGTCGCGCGCACCCCACGGCCAGCCACAAGGACCTGCAGCTGGCCGCCGCGGCGCTGGACGCCGGCGCGCTGGTCAACCTCCCCAAGCTCAAGACCCACTCCTACATGGGCCTGACCCTGGCGGTCAAGAACCTCTTCGGCGCGGTCCTCGGCGCGCGCAAGGCCCAGTGGCACCTGCGCGCCGGGGAGAACCGCAAGCTGTTCGCCCGGCTCCTCGTCGAGATATGCTACGCGCTCCGGCCGGCGCTGTCGGTGGTCGACGGGATCATCGGTATGGACGGCCGCGGGCCGTCCAACGGCCGGCCGCGGGAGCTCGGCGTAATCGTCGCCGGGGACGATCCGGCCGCCGTCGACGCGGTCATTTGCCGCATCGTGGGCTTCCGCCCGGAGCACGTGCCGGTAATGGAGGAAGCCGCGCGCCTGGGCGCGGGCCAGACCGACCTTGATAACGCCGAGATACTCGGCGAGCGCATCGATGACGTCGCCGTCCGCGATTTCGAGCGCGCTACGGTGCCCGAGGGTTCTCTGGGCATCAGCCTGCCGCCCTTCCTGGCGCCGCTCTTCAAGGGCGCGCTGACCAGCCGGCCGGAGATCCGCGCCGAAGCCTGTAAGCTCTGCGCCAACTGCGCGGAAATCTGCCCGCCGGGAGCCATCGAGATGGACGCCGCCGCTGGCCGGAAGCCGGAGATCGACCGCGCCAAATGCATCCGCTGCTTCTGCTGCGGGGAGGTCTGCCCGCACGACGCCGTGGATCTGCGCCCGGGCTGGCTGCTGCGCCTGGCTTCTTTCTTCCGCCGGGGGGGGCTGACCCCCGGATAGCTGGTCCAATTCCCAGGCCGCGGATTTGCGGACAAGCGGCTTGCGCCGCGCGGGGAGCGGGTTAAAATCGCCGCCAGCACCGGCCTCCTTCGCCAAGGCTTCGGAGACCATCCGTAGCTTCAGCGGAGGAAGGCCGAGAGCACGGGGATCGGCTAACGGTAGGCCGGGAGATTTTGGATCTCTCAATCCAGGTTCGAGTCCTGGTCCCCGTGCCAGTTCCCCTTTTTCAGCAAGGAGTGGGGCGAGAGATGGCTAAGCGCAAGGTCCACATCGCGGTGGTCGGAGTGGGCGGCATGGGCCAGGCTCATCTGCGTTTCCTGGCCAAGGTCAGGGAGGCCCAGGTGGTCGGGGTGGTCGACGTCAACCCCGAGCTGGTCGGGAAGGTCAGCGCCGAGTGGGAGGTGCCCGGCTTCAGCAGCGTGGCCGAGCTGGTCAGGACGGTCCGCCCCGCCGCGGTCTCCATCGCCTCGCCGCACCCGGTTCACCTGCGCAACGCGCTGGACTGCTT
>CAZONU010000110.1:0-13360 GCA_964581145.1 uncultured Planctomycetia bacterium | reverse complement strand
GCCCTTGACCAGCAGCACGACGCGGTAAGGGCCCTTTTCCTCGACCTTGATTGACTTGACCACCGGCTTGGCGTCCTTGACGTCCAGGCCCGTCGGCGGCCTGGCGATGCCCCCGCCGACCGGCGTCTTGCCGTACTCGGCCTTGAAGACCACCTTGCCGGGAGCCTTGAGCCTGGCCCCGCCGGACTCCAGCGCGTCGAAGAGGTGCCAGTCGCCCTTCTTGATTGTGAATGTTAAGTTCGCTCCGAAGCGAGTCTTGACTGTGACTGCGTCGTCGGCCTCACTGACCAACACATGGGGCATCGGCATGGGCGGCCGGAGAGAAGGGATGTCGCTCACCACGAACTTCCTGGTCTGGCCGGCCTTGAGGTCGGTCTTGAAGTGCACGGTCATGAACCGGATGCTGTCGTCCTTGAGCCAGCGCTCGCGGACGACGAACTGGACCCCCCAAATTCCCCTGCCGTCGGCCGTGACCAACTCGAACTTCTTGACGTCCTTGTACGCGCCCAGGGGCAGGGGGACGCCCGAGTTGACGTGGTTGGCGGCGCGGTCCAGGCCGGCGCGCTCGACGACGGTAAGGGGAATCTCCAGCGCCCCGGCCGAGGAGGCCAGAACCAGCGCGGCACAGGCGGTCAGAATCGACTTCGACATCTCGCGTCCTCCGCAAAGCGGCTTCAAGACAGCGAGAGGTTAGCTCATCGGCAGCTTGTCCGCAAGGGAAGGGCGGGCAGTTAAGTCGAGAATTGGATCAATCGGATTTCTTCGGCTTGTGCAGTACGGTGGGGTCCACGAACTTGCCCTCGGGTTTCTCCGGCTTCTTCTTCTCGGGGACCAGCGGCTTCGCGCGCTTGCGGACCAGGAGCACGTAGGGGATGACCCGCCCGGCTTTGACGTGTCTCTTGGCCTTCTCGTGATTCAGGGCCATTCCCGAGCTCGCTCCCCCGTCGAGGTTGACGGCGTCGCGCAGGCCGAAGCCGCCCAGCTTCTCGCGGGTGTTGAGAATCACCGCCAGTTCCTCGTAGGCCAGGCCGGTGTCGGCGACCACGAGCACGACCCGCCCCTTCCCGTCGACGCCGACCGCCGTGCGCCGGAAGCGGAGGATCTTCTTGTCGCGGAAAACCGCCTTGCCCCGGTGGACCAGCAGCGGGGAGTTCTGCACGGCGAAGTCGATCCCCGCGTAGGGCGGCTCCACGCCCTTGAGCGGCCGGACCGCCGCCCGGCCCTTCCCGTCCAGGGTGAAGACCCCGGAACAGGGCAGCGTCTCGAAGGGCTTGCGGAGCTGCTTGCCGCCGGAAATCAGCAGCGTCACGGGTTCGTTCTTGTGCCCGAAGTAGCCGCCGTTGGCGACGGCCGGCACTTTCTCGTCTTTCGCGAGTTCGGCGAGGGACCTGCCGCCCTTGACGGGATTGAAGGCCGACTTCATGCTGAAGCGCAGCGGGTCGAAGCGCACCGCGGTCAGGCGCACGTTGAGCAGCGCGTGGGATTTCTTGCTGCCCCGCTTCCAGTTGAGCTTCACCTCGCGGAGCGCCAGGCCCTCCTCCAGCTCCTGCCAGCGGGAGTTTTTGACGACCTTCCAGTCCGGGACCACTCCGGAGACGAGCTTCTCGCCGGCCAGCACCAGCCAGGCGAGGATCAGCCCCGGCACGACGAGGTGCAGGGCGACCAGGAAAACCTTTTTGGCAGTCTTGGCTTGCATGACCCCCGCCAGTCTAGCCGGGGGCCGGCGGAGGTCAAGAAGGCGCATTTAGGGCAGCGCCACGGTCTCCTCGGCGGCGTAGCCGAGCTTAACGCGCAGCACGCGCCGGTTGGCGCAGTCGGCGACGTAGGCATGACGGTCGGTCACCGCCAGGCCGATGATGAAGTTGAAGGCGATCTCCGGCTTCGCGAAGGGACTGACCATGTCTTTCGGGTCGCCGGGCTTGCGCGGGCGGAGGAACTTGCCCTCCGGGTCGAGCACGTAGCTCTCTGGGCCGCAGTAGTCCTGGTTGCCGTAGGCCCCGAAGTGCAGGACGGTATTGCCGTTGGTGTCGATGACCGCTACGCGCTGGCGGCCGTTGTCCGGCGCGAAGGAGCGCCCGAAGTCGTCCACGTCGAAGTCGCAGCCGGTGCAGTGGCAGTGGTTGCCGCCGCCCTGGACGCCCATGTCCCCCACGTGGGCCACGCCGGGACGGTACCACAGCGCGCCCTGCATCAGGCTCTGGCCGCCTCGGAACGTCGCGTAGACCTTCTCCTTCTTGAAGGAGTCCGGCAGCTTCACCACTGCGGCCCTGGGCGCGTCCTTCTTCCGGCGGGTGCTGAGCCAGATGTTGCCGCCGGCGGGGGAGAACTTCACGATGCTGCCGTACATCCAGTCGTACCAGTGCTTGACGGTTCTGTCGGTGACGTGGGGCTTGAACTCCTCGGGGAAGGGCTGGCCGACCGGCTTGACGCACTCCATCATGTAGACGTTGCCGGCAGCGTCCACCCGCGGGCCGTACCCGCCGTCAGTGACGCCCCACAGCACGGTGCGCTTCTTGCTGCCGTCCGGAGCGAAGACATCCACGTGCATCAGCCCGTGGTAGGATGTCCCGCGCACCTTCGCGTAGATATCCCCCTTGCGGTCCACGTAGATGTCGCGTTCCCACGCCGTGGTCCCCGTGGACCCGCCGGGGATGTGTCCCTTGAGCTTGGGGTCCTTCTCCGTGGCCGGGAAGGGAATCAGCTTGCCCTTGGGGTCGCACTTCCAGATGCCGCCCGAGGCCGCGCTGGAGTAGACGTTCCCGTGGCGGTCCAGCCGGCTGGTGGTGCCCTGGCCGTTGCCGACGCGGCCGCGCGGTATTCTCACTTTCCTGGTCTTTCCGGTGGTCTCGTCGATGACGTGCAGGGTCCGGGGTTTCCTTCTGTCAATCGGGTCAATGCGGCAGGAGACCAGCCGGTGGGTCGGGTCGGAGGCCGGGCGCCAGTACGTGGGGGTGGCGAAGCACTTGGCCGGCTCCAGGTCGGAGAACTTTGTCCCCCGGTCTTCGCAGCGCAGCAGCGGCGCGTTCGTTACGACCCTGCCCCTGCCGACCCAGAGCACGGCCGGTTCGGCCGAGGCATCCAGGGCGAAGCTGAAGGGCAGCTTCGCGGTCCCCCAACCGGCATACACCGACGAGAAGCGCCCCAGGTTCAGACGGCAGACTTCTTTGCCGCCCTTCCATCCGGAGAACTTGATGAGTTCGTTCTTGCTGTGCACGTAGACCGCGCCGGTCCTGGGGTGCACGCCGACCCATTCGGGGGCTTCAACGCTGAAAGAGCCGACGAAGCTCGCGTCGCCCTCCTTGAGCACCACCACGCGGTTGTTGCCGAAGTCGGCCACCAGGAGATGTCCCTTGCCGTCCGCGGCCAGGCCCATGGGCCCGTTGAGGTGCTTGCCGTCGCTCGCGGCCTTGTCCTTCTCGCCGAAGAATACGCCCGCCGGGCCCATGGCCGGCAGCGGGACGCGGTAGACGACGTGGTGCGGCTTGAACTTGTACCCCTTCTGGTAGTACTTGTGGCCGACGTTGACCATGTATACGTGCCTGCCGTCGGAGCTGGCCGCCAGGCGCGCGCCGCCTGCGCTGTGCTGGCCGCGGTAGACCAGCCCCTTGCCCAGTGCCGGACCGGCGTAGGTGGCGTAAGCGATTCCTCCGTCCTTGTCGATGGCCGCCAGGTGCGCCGCCGAGCCTCTGTTGGCCGGATTGCCGGTCGGGGGCGCCTGCGACGGGACCACGGACAGGAATATCTTCCCGCCGGCCACGGCCATCTGCCGGGCGGGCTCGTCCTCGTAGGGGTAAAATGTCATGCCCAGACTGCGGTGAATGATGGGATTGAGGTAGCCGCGGCTGTTCTTGAAGGCGGCGGTGCCCTTCAGACGCGCGGGCGGCAGGTTCGAGGGGAAGGGCTTGATGGTCTTCTCGTAGGACCCGTCGCGCCGGAAAACGTGCAGCGCGTAGGCCGGCCAGTACAGCCACCCGGAGCGAGCGTCCATCACGTAAACCCGCCCGTCCGGACCGGCAGCCATGCCCAGGACGCAGGTGATATGGTTGGGGCCGGTCTTCTCGGAAAAAGCCGTGCCGCCGTAGCCGGCCTTCATGCCCGCGGCCACGCGGACCTTGAAGGGACCTCCCGCGGCGAGCTTGCCGTCGTCATCCTTGCCGTCCCAGGTGACCGACTGCGCCAGCGAGCCGGCCTTCAGCGGCTTCGGCGGGTTCTTGCCGAGGGCGCCGGCCACCAGGTGGCGGACGGTCTCGCCCCTGGCGTTGGCGATGAAGACGGCCACGTCGGTGTTGCGGTCCACCGCGAACTCGATCTTGACCGTCTTCCCGTCACGCCTGGCAGCCAGCTTCTTGGTGAACTTGACCGGGGCCGGCTCGGCGGCCAGGGCCGAGTTCAGGACCAACATGCTTGCGAGGAAAGCTATTGAGCGCTTCATCGCGACGGCCTCCCTAGAAGGTCGGCGGCGTGCAGGCCGAGACCGCCTCGGCGGGCACGTTGCCCACGTTGCGCCAGCGGTGCGGCTTGTCCGACGAGTAGCAGTAAGCGTCCCCGGGGCCGAGGATCTCCCGCTGGCCGTCCACCGTGATCTCGATGGTGCCGGCCAGGCAGAAGCCGGTTTCCTCGCCGGCGTGGCGATAGGGCTCCGGGCCGGTGTCCGCGCCGGGCGCGTAGGTTTCGTGCAGGCACTGAAGCGCCCGGCCCGCCCTCGCGCCGGGCAGCCCCAGGTACTTCAGCCCCGGGCCCGGGGAGATGTCCACCAGCTTCGCGGCGCGGAAGATAAACTGGGTCCCGTTGGCGCTCTCCTCCTGCATGGAGAAGAACTCGCCCAGGCTGGTGCCCAGGGCCAGCAGCACGGTCTTGAGCGTGCTCACTGACGGCGAAGTGCGGGCGTTCTCGATCTGGGACAGCGTCCCGGGATTCACCCCGGCGAGCTTGGCCAGCGCCCGCAGCGACAGTCCCCGCGTCTCGCGCAGCAGCCGGAGACGCGCCCCCAGGTCGGCCTCAACCGCTATTGAATTCCGACGTTTAGCCATGTCTGTTGGCCCTCTCGTTTAATAAACCAATACACCTGTACGTGGTTTTTGTTGGTACGGTTTCGCCCGGCCGCTGCGCGGGGAAGCGGCCATAATGGCACACCCTTTCCCAGCGTGTGCCAATGTGGAGTGCCTGCTCTAGATTTGGTGCCGTAAAGCACTTGTTTAGGTTGTTTATCCAGACGTAAATCGCCCAACGCTGGCATATGCGTTGCTTGGAAACGCCTGGATGAGAGTAACTGGCGGGCTCGCGGGCCCGTTCGGAAGGAGCCAACCATGGGCAAGATAATCGGCATCGACCTGGGCACCACCAACAGCTGCGTCGCGGTCATGGAGGGCGACGCCCCCACGGTCATCGCCAACAGCGAGGGCAATCGCACCACGCCGTCGGTGGTGGCCTTCACCGAGGAGGGCCGGCTGGTCGGCGGCGCGGCCAAGCGCCAGGCGGTCACCAATCCGGAGAACACCATCTACTCCATCAAGCGCTTCATGGGCCGCCGCCACAGCGAGGTGGAGGCCGAGGAAAAGATAGTCCCCTACAAGGTCACCGGCGGCAGCCAGGAGCTGGTCAAGGTGACCGCTCACGGCAAGGAGTACACCCCCCAGGAGATCTCCGCGGCGGTGCTGCAGTACCTCAAGAAGTGCGCGGAGGACTACCTGGGCGGGGAGGTCAAGGAGGCAGTCATCACCGTCCCGGCCTACTTCAACGACTCGCAGCGCCAGGCAACCAAGGACGCCGGGAGGATCGCGGGGCTGGACGTCAAGCGCATCATCAACGAGCCCACCGCCGCCAGCCTGGCCTACGGCCTGGATAAGAAGGGCGGGCGCATCGCGGTCTTCGACCTGGGCGGCGGGACCTTCGACATCTCCCTCCTGGACGTGGGCGACGGGGTCTTCGAGGTCCTGGCCACCAGCGGCGACACCCACCTGGGCGGCGACGACTACGACAAGGCGGTCATCGACTGGCTGGTCGAGGAGTTCCAGAAAGAGCACGGCATGGACCTCTCCCAGGACCTGATGGCCCTGCAGCGCCTCAAGGAGGCCGCCGAGAAGGCCAAGTGCGAGCTCTCCAGCGCCACCACCACGGAGATCAATCTGCCCTTCATCACCGCCGACAAGGCCGGCCCCAAGCACATCCGCATGCAGCTCACCCGCGCCAAGCTCGAGCAGCTCACCGATCACCTCACCCGCCGGACGGTGGGGCCCTGCCGGCAGACCCTCAAGGACTCCGGCGTCTCCCCCGGCGACGTCAACGAGGTGGTGCTGGTCGGGGGCATGACCCGCATGCCCGCGGTCCAGGCGGCCGTCAAGGAGATCTTCGGCAAGGACCCCTCCAAGGGCGTCAACCCCGACGAGGTAGTGGGCGTGGGCGCGGCCATCCAGGGCGCGGTGCTCTCCGGCGACGCCAAGGAGGTGGTCCTTCTGGACGTGACCCCGCTGACCCTGGGCGTGGAAACCCTCGGCGGGGTGATGACCCCGCTGATCGAGCGCAACACCACCATCCCCACCAGCAAGACCGAGGTGTTCAGCACCGCGGCCGACAGCCAGCCGGCGGTGGACATCCACGTGCTCCAGGGCGAGCGCAAAATGGCCTCAGGTAACCGCACCCTGGGCCGCTTTCAGCTCGCGGGCATTCCCGCCGCGCCGCGCGGCGTGCCCCAGATCGAGGTCACTTTCGACATAGACGCCAACGGCATCCTCAACGTCGGCGCCAAGGACCGGGCCACCGGCAAGGAGCAGTCCATCGTGATCAAGAGTTCCTCGGGGCTCAGCGACGACGAGATCAAGGGCATGGTCAAGGACGCCGAGGAGCACGCCGAGGAGGACTCCAAGAAGCGGGAGCTGGCCGACGCCCGCAACATGGCCGACCAGCTGGTCTTCACCACCGAGAGAACGCTCAAGGAGCACGGCGAGAAGGTCGGCAGCGCGGAAAAGAACGCCATCGAAGCGGCCCTCAAGAAGGTCAAGGAGGTCAAGGACGGCGAGGACGTCGCCAAGATCAAGGCGGCCTGCGAGGAGCTCACCAACGCCAGCCACAAGCTGGCCGAGGCCATGTACCAGGCCGCCGCCGGGCAGGGCGCCCAGGGGGCCGGCCCCGGCCCGCAGCCCGGACCGGAACCCCAGCCGGAACCGCAGCCCGGCCCGGCACCCGGCGCTGAAAAGGGCGACAAGGTGGTCGACGCCGACTTCACCGTGGTCGACGAGGACAAGGACAAGAAATAGAGGTCTCGCGCCAGCGGCGCATTGAGATTGGAGGTCGCATCGGAAACCTTCCATAGAAATTGGACCGGAGATGCCCGAGGAGAGGTCTTGGGCATGAACGCAGTGGAAGGAGAAGAATCCGTGAATCTCAATGATGCGTACCGCAAGCTTATGAAGTTCTTGGTGAAGGACCGACGGTGCAAGTGGACGGGCCAAACGCTTGCAGGCCTTGCTAATGTTGTGAGAGTGCCCCAAGAAGACCTCGACGCTGCCATCGTGCTGTTCTTCCGGCGAGGGTACATATCGTTAATAAAATGGATGGAGGATAAGGGCTTTACCTATCTCGATCCGGCGAACGAGGCGGATCACAGCGTTTTGTATGATAAGGGTGACTTCCGAATCAAAGCTACTGATGAAGGCCGCGCTTGGTTCGAGAACAACTCCGAGGAGGCCGAAGTTTCGCGAGGGCGTATCGGTTTCAAGTAGCCCTCCGGCGTTGTTCAACGCCGGCGATTACATAAACAATCCCCCGGCCCCGCGGCCGGGGGATTTGCATGTCGGGCGAGCTGCCGTTCTTACTTGACGGCCGTCGTTTCCTCGGCGGCGTAGTCCAGGCGCACGCGCACCACCCGGCGGTTGCCGCCGTCGGCCACGTAGGCGTAGCGGTCGGAGACCCCCAGGCCCACGAACCAGTTGAAGGCGATCTCCGGCTTCGTGAAGGGGCTGACCAGGTCCTGGGGGTCGTCCTTGCTGCGCGGCCGCAGGAACTTGCCGTCCGGGTCCACGACGTAGCTGTCCGGGCCGCAGTAGTCCTGGTTCCCGTACCCGCCGAAGGCGGTTATCTCGTTGCCGCCGGTGTCCAGCACCACCACGCGGAAGCGGCCCTGGTCGGTGTAGAAGGTCCGCCCGAAGTCGTCGACCTCGAACTCGGTGGAGACGCAGTGGCAGCGGCGGTTGTGGCCGGGGTGCATGTCCAGGATGTAGGCGCAGCCGTAGCGGTACCACAGCGCGCCCTGGAGCTCCCCGGCCTTGACCGCCACGCGGTCGCCCTGGGAGGTGTCCACCTTGACCTTCTTCTGTCCCCCGGGCAGCTTGGCCTCGCCGTCGAAGGCGTAGGCGTCGTTCTTGTTGATGATCGGGAACCAGATGGACCCGCCCTGGGGGGCGAACTTGATGATGCTCCCGTACATCCAGCGGTACTGCTGCAGGGGGCTGCCGCGCTTGTCGATCCTGACCTTGGGCAGCTTGTCCTTGAAGAAGTCCGGGCAGTGCTTGCCCACCGGGCGGATGGAGTCGGCTATGTAGATATCGCCGGCGGGGTCGACCCGCGGCCCCAGCGCCCCGTCGGTGACCACCCAGACGACCGTGCCCAGGAACTTGCCGTCCGCGTCGTACTTGTCCACGCGCATCCGCCCGTGGTAGAACTTGCCGCGGTGCTTGACGTAGACGTTCCCGGCGCGGTCCACGTCGAAGTCGCGCTCCCAACTGGTGGTGCCCGAGGGCCTGTTGGCCAGGCGGCCCTTGCCTCCGGCCTCCGGGTGGTCCTTGGTTGCGGGATAGGGCAGAGACTTGCCGTCCTTGTCCCAGCGGCGCACGCCCCACTTCCAGTGGTCGATCCCGTAGATCTGGCCCTTGGGGCCCAGCCGGTAGGTTTGCCCTGCCGAGCCGGTCAGGCGCAGGTCGCGGGTCTTGCCGGTGTCCTCGTCGAGAATTCGCAGGCCGTAGTGCCCCGCCTTGCAGGCCACCGTTTTGCGGTCGAAGCCCACAGCGATGTTCCAGTAGCTCCGCGCCGGGCGGTAGCCGGGCTTCTCTAAATCTCCGAGAGTCCCGTCCTTCTTCTCCTGGCAGCGGTGCAGCGCGGCGCCGCCCGCGCTGACCCCCACCCACAGGACCGCGGGCTCGGCCTCGGCGTCCAGCGCGAAGGACCACTTGGCCCGCGAGGCGTAGCGCTTGTTCAGGGCGGGCAGCGCCACCCGCGACTTTTCGGTGGCTTTGCCCTCCTTGTCCAGGGTGAACTTGATCACGTGGCCGGGGCTGGCCACGTAAACGGCGCCGCTCTTCCTGTGCGCGCCGACCCACAGCGGCGCGGGGACCGGGAAGGAGCCCGCGAACTTGGCGTCCTTCTCGCCGAGGATCACCACCCGGTTGTTACCGCGGTCGGCCACGTAGAGGCGGCCCTTGCCGTCGGCGGCCAGGCCGTGGGGGTCGTTGAGGCCCGTCTCGCCCGCCCCGACCTCCTTCTTGTCCCCGAAGAAGGGCTTGGCCTCCTTGCGCGCGGGCAGGTCGATCTTCCAGACGATGGGGGTGTTGGGCCGGGTGGCGGAGCGCTTCCCCGGGCCGCGCTCGAGGCCGGTGGCGAAAATAGCCTTGCCGTCCGCCGCCGAAACCAGGCAGATGTCGCCGGCGGAGGTGTCCGACGGCAGCTGCCCGCCGGTGTAGGTCTCGTAGGCCAAGCCGCCGTCGGGGCCGATGCTGGCCAGCCACTTCCCCGGGCCCTTGCGATAGGCCGCGCGGATCACCGCGAAGTGCAGGTTGCCGTCGGGGGTGACGGCCATCTGCTGGGGGGTGTCCTCGCTGGGGTAGTAGCTGATGGACAGCACGCGGTAGACCACGGGGATGGGCCGGCCGTCGGCGGTGCGCAGCGCGGTGAGCTTTTCGACTCTCTTGACCGGAATGCTCGGCGCGAAGGGCTTGATGGTCTTCTCGTACTCGCCGCTGCGGCGATAGACGTGCACCGCGGTATGCACCCACCAGGCGCGCCGGTAGCGATGGCTCATGACGTAGACGCGGCCCCCGGGAGCGGTCGCCAGCCCGATCACGTTGGTGAGATCGTTGGGCTTGGCCTCCGAGCCGAAGGACGTTCCCGCGTAGCTGGCCTTCAGGCCCGCGGCCACGCGGACCTTGAAGGGGCCGCCCTTGGCCGCCTTGCCGGCGTCGTCCTTGCCGTCCCACTCGATGCTTTGCGAGAGCGAGTCGGCCTTGAAGGGCTTGGGTGCGCTCTTGCCCAGGACTCCCGCGGCCAGGTGGCGGACGATCTTGCCCTTGGCGTCGTGAACGAAGACGGCCACGTCGGTTTCGCGGTCCAGCGCGAAACCGATCCTGACCTTGCCGCCGGCCCTGCTCGCGGCGGGCTTCTTCTTGAAAGCGGGCGCGGCCTCGCCGCCCAGGGCGGTCCCCAGAACCAGCGCGCACAGTGCAGCCAGTAGACTCCGCATGACCCTTGCCTCCTCTCGGCAGCCGGTGCGTACAAGCAGCGCCGTACCGGACCCGGATTATCCCGGTTCGCGCCAGCGATGCAATGACTGCCGTTATCCTATACACCGACCGCCGGATTGTGTGTCTCATCTTATGATTAGGGGACGAGCGCCTACTTGCGCCGGCCGCTGAAGTTGCGGATCAGCTCCGAAGGGGTCGCGTTGTAGGCCCGGTGGAATACGCGCGAGAAGTACAGGGGGTCGGTGAAACCCACCGCGTAGGCCGCCTCGCTCACGTTCATCTGGGAAGATACCAGGAGTTCCCGCGCCCGGCGCAGGCGGAGCTGGCGGCGGTAGGCCACCGGAGCCAGGCCGTAGGCCGCCGTGAAGAGCGTGGCCAGGTGCGCGGGGGAGACGTCCAGCCGGTCGTAGATCCGGGCCATGGGGATGTTCTCGAAGGCCAGCTCGTCGATCAGCCCGCGGAGCTGGGCCGCGGCCCGGTGAACTCCCTCCGGGCCGCCCCGCGCGGGCGCCGCGCAGTACTCGCAGAGAGCCCGGAAGAGCAGGGAGGTCCTTTTGAGCCGGGGCAGGGGCCCGCCGCCGCCCACCGCACCTAACTCCGCGATAGTCCCGGCCAGCCGGCGGGCGTCGTCGCCGGAAAGCTCCTTGAGGCAGGGGGCGGTGTTCCCGCCGCCGCCCGGCGAGAGCCGCACCCCGCTTCCCGGCGGGTCCTGGCCCGGCCGGACCAGACCGCGCCCGCGGAACACGGCGAAGATGCCGTCCACCCGGCCCTCCTGCAGGTCCTCGTCCAGGATGCCCTCGGGGAGCAGAATGCCGACCGGCGGAGCGAACTCGTAGGTCCGCGCCCCCAGCCGGTAACGGGGCCCGCCGTCCAGATAGACGGAGAGCACGTCGCTGGGGGCGGGCCGCCCCCCGCTTCGACGGGGGTGACGGCTGCGGTCCTCGCGGACCGCGAGAATCTCGGGCAGGGACGGTGCGGGCCCGGCGGCGGCTTTCATGAACGGGATTATAGCCGGGACGGCCTCTAATAAAAGTCCATATATTCAAAATTAAACCGCCGTTGACGCCGCTCATTTCCGGGGTATAGATTATCAACGTCCTAAGAAATGTGCATGGACGGTTCGCAGGCACCGAGGGGCGGCGCCTTGCCGGCAGCGACTGACCGTCCGGGAGCGAGGAGGAACCGAGATGCCGAAGTACGGGAAAGCCGAGATTCGCAACTTGGCGGAGGTCATCGCCGGGGGCTGCTTCTGCGACCACCGCGGCGGCTTCATGGACGAGTTCCGGGAGGACTTCGCGAAGGCGCTGCGCGCCAGGCACGCGATCTCCGGGGGCGCGGCCATGCTGCTGATGCACGCCATCCCCGGGGCCATCGGCGCCGGGGCCGGCGACGAGATCATCTGCGACCCGGTGGTCCAGTTCCACGGCATCGCCTGCCTGCACAACAACGTGGTGCCGGTCTGGGCCGACGTGCGCCCCGACAACTTCCTGATGGACCCCCGGTCCGTCGAGAAGAAGATCACGGGGCGCACAAAGGCCATCTGGGTCACCCACCTGTGGGGCTTTCCGGCGGAGGTCGACAAGCTGCGGCGCATCGCCGACCGGCACGGCATCTACCTGCTGGAGGACTGCGCCCACGCGATGCTGGCCAAGTACAAGGGCCGGTATCTCGGCAACTGGGGGCACATCGGGACCTTCTCCTTCAACATGGGCAAGCAGCTGCCCACCGGCGAGGGCGGCATGGCCATCACCAGCGACGACCGCCTGGCCGCGGAGCTGGGCAAGCGCATCATCTTCGGGGAGAGCCCCGAGGTGCTCTCCTCCAACTACCGCATGACCGAGTTCCAGGCCGCGGTGGGCGTCGAGCAGCTCAAGAAGGTACCCGGCTACCTCAAGACCTACCGGAAAGGCAAGAAACTGCTGGACGCGGCGGTCGCGGACTGCTCCTGGCTGGCGGCCCGCAAGGCGCTGCCCGGCAGCCTGGTCAGTCCCTACATGTGGGCCTGCATCTTCCGCGGGGAGAGGAAGGGCATCAACTTCGGGGTCTTCCAGGCCGCGCTGCGGCAGGCGGCGGGAGGGGACTTCGGGTTCGGATTCACCCAGCGGCCCGCCTACATGTACGACTTCTTCCGCAATCCCAACGCCTACGGGAACAAGGGCTGTCCCTACAACTGCCACCTCTACAAGGGCAGGGTCAACTGGAAAGCGGGGCTGTGCCCGACGGCCGAGGACGTCATCCCCCGCCTGGTCTACACCAACAACATGAAAGGCCTCGCCGAGGTGCGCCGCAAGGCCAGGCTGCTCAGGAAGGCCGTAAAGCTGGCCGAGAGCGGGGAGGTCCGGCCGCTGGAGTACTCGGACATCGAGAGGCGGGTGCTGGCCGCGGTCAAGGCCCACGGCCCGGTGGAGCCGGTCGAGGTCATCAGGATTCTCAACGGCAGGAAGTCGCCGCGCTTCGACGAGCACCGCATGTTTGCGGTCATGGAGGGGCTGCGCGACCGCTTCCCGGAGAAGCTGTCGCACGCCGGGCCGCGGAAGTTCGCTTACCACAACTTGGGCTAGGACGCCCGGAGTAAAGGAGCCGCAGATGGTCAAGCAATTCGAGATTGTCTTTGAGAAAAGCGGCGCGGCCGTGGTCGCCGACCTCCTGGAGAAGGCTGCGCCGATCACCTGCGAGAACTTCTGGGCGGGGCTGGCCGAGCCGGTGACCCAGGACCTGCATCACGGCGGGGAGACCGGCCCGGAGATGTGGTGCTTCGTGCCCCCGCCCGGCGAGGAGCTGCCCTACGAGAATTCAACAGTGTTCCCCGAGCACGGGGACATCC
This sequence comes from uncultured Planctomycetia bacterium, assembly GCA_964581145.1. Lineage (GTDB taxonomy): Bacteria > Planctomycetota > SZUA-567 > JAKLDR01 > JAKLDR01 > CAZONU01. The sequence continues at coordinate 88 of CAZONU010000110.1, read as the reverse complement.
TCTACTACCACTACCGCCAGCCGCCGACCCGCGACGGTGCCATGGTCTACGACATCGGCATCTACTGGGACCGCGGCCAGAGCAAGCT